>DASQIB010000050.1:0-1694 GCA_035631795.1 Gemmatimonadales bacterium
TCCTCCGCGGTGAGGACGTCGACGCCCTTGTCGACGTGCTCCCGGCGGAGCAGCTCCGCGAACCCGTCACGCAAGCCACGGCCGGCCATGCCGCTGATCCCGTAGCAGCGCAGCGCCGCGTGGCCCGCTATGGCGGCCACCGCGGACGGGAAGACTTCGATCCGGCCCCACTGCCGGGCCTGCACCAATGCCGTCGTGGTCTTAGAGGCCATCTGAGGGAGCATGGTACAATTCGCGTCCGCGCCCCCGCCCGTTCAGCGGCGCGCCCTCGTCACTCCCATCGGAAGGTAACTCATGGCCAAGCGTTGCGAGATTTGCGGCAAAGAGCCGCAGTACGGACACCACGTCAGTCACGCCAAGAACCGGGTCAACCGGAGGTTCATGCCCAACTTGCAGATGGGCCGCGTGACCGTCTCCGGCCGCACCTTCCGCGCGCGCGTCTGCACGCGCTGCCTGAGGACTTACGCGGGAGCGTAGTCCTCGGTTCGGCCGCTAGCCGAAGTCGATCCCGTGGACTTCGCCAAGGCGGCTGAGGTCTTTGCGGAGCGCCGTCCACACCCGCTCCTGGGCCTCGATACCGGGCACGTAGCTGGAGGGATCGTCGACCTGGGCGGCCAGGTCAGGCCTCTCGACCATTTCCGCGAAGAAAAGCGTCCACGCCCGCGGCACGACCTCGCGGATCGCGTAACCCCCACCTCCCAGGGCCAGCCAGCGCCCCTCGCACAGCTCGTGGGCGAGCTCGTGAAACGTCTTGCCGATCCGCGGCCAGATCCTGGTGCTCCCTGACAGATGCGCGAGGGGATCCAGCGCGTGGGTGTCGCAACCGTCCTGCGTGACGAGCACCGTCGGCTTGAAGCGCCGCAGCAGCGCGGGCACCGCCGTCTCGAACCCGCGCAGCCATGGCTCGTCCCAGGTGAAGGGGACGAACGGCAGGTTCGCGGCGGCGCCGCGGCCGCGACCCACGCCGCAATCCTGGGGAAAGCCCGTTCCCGGGAACAGCCACCGGCCGCTCTCGTGAAGGCTGATGGTCAGCACGTCCGGGTCGCTCTGGAAGATGCCCTCGACACCGTCGCCGTGATGCACGTCGACGTCGACGTAAGCGACGCGGTGGCCGCGCTCCTTGAACCACTGGCACGCGACCGCCGCATCGTTGTAGGTGCAGAAGCCCGACGCGCGCTCGCGGTGCGCATGATGGAGCCCGCCGGAGGGGCTGAACGCGTGCAGCGCGGCTCCGCTCTCAACGGCCTGAGCGGCTACGAGAGTCGCGCCGACGACCAGCGACGTGCCTTCGTGGAGCGCATCGGAGATGGGATTGTCCGCCGACGCGAAGCCCGCGGCCTCGATCTCGTGGGGCGAGACCTGCATCCGCGTGTGCGGGTCGCTGAGCCTGCGCACCAGGTCGACGTACTCCGGCGCGTGGACCAGTTCCAGCTCGTTGATGGTGGCCATGCGTGGCGGCAGCAGATGGCTGTGCTCCATCAACCCCGTCTCACGAATGAGGTCGACCGCAAGTTTGACCCGGATCGGCTGCAGAGGATGGTCGTCGGACAGTTGATGTCTCATCAGCGCGTCGCCGTAGACGAGCGCGACCGGGCCAGGCACGGCCACTTACGCTAACGGTTCGCATGGGAACGCAAAGCCTTTTCGAGTCGATCCCCAACTTCTCGGAAGGCCGCCGCCCGCAGGTCATCGAG
>DASQIB010000051.1:0-14736 GCA_035631795.1 Gemmatimonadales bacterium
CGTCGTGCCTACCAGCCTGAAATCGACCGTGAGCACGGGACTGCCGACCGACATGAACAGCTTCTTGGGCGAGAAGGCCTTGAACTGGTCCGCGAGCCCGGCGTTGATGTCCGCAAAGGCGCTCGAGTCCACCCGGAAGCCAGTGCCGGAGGTCGAGAAGATGGCGCCCCGCTTCGAGTTGACGTTGAAGAAGTTCGCCGGGAACGTGTCGACGTTGGTCAGCGCGGCGGGCACGCCGTCCCAGTTGATCTCGCGGCGACCGCTGTCTGCGGGCGGCGAGTTCGGGGCATTGAGGCTGCCGCCGAGCGCGGCGCGGAACTTGTTCAGGGTGTCCGCAATCGCGAGGCTGTCGCCCTGCGCCCGGATGACCGTGAAGTTCGGACCAGGGGGCACGCTGGTGGTGGGCGAGTAGAGGTTGTTGCACGCCGCCAGAGCCGCCAGGGTCACTAAGAGGGAAAAAGCCGTCGGTTTCATCGTGCGCTCCATCGTGAAATGGGATCGATCACTAACTGGGGCAACGTTAGTGATCGCTCCACGATGGCTGTATCAGACGCGAGACCTGAAATGGGAGTGAAACGGAGGAACCAACTCGTCAGCCGGAGGACTACACGAGGGTCGCCGCGGGCACCCTCGTGCGTCTCCGATTGCTCTTCCTACTGGACCACGATGACTCCGGACATCGCCGCCCCGTGGACCGCGCAGTCATAGGGATACGTTCCGGGATTCTGGAACGTCACCGCATAGCTGTGATTGGCTGCATTCATGACCACGCTGTTCCTGAAGATGTTCGGGACTTGGCCGGTCGATTGAATGCTGTGCGAGCCCGCGGCGTTCCAGGTCCACGTCACGGTGCTGCCGGCCGCGATGGTGTCCACCGCGGGGTTCTGGCTTCCGTTGTGCGCGCTGCGAAAGAAAATGTTGCCCACCACGATCTGGCCCACTGGGCCCCCGCCGCCCCCGCCCCCGCCACCGGGCGACGTCATGCCGCCACACGCCGCAATGGAGAAGAGGGTCGCTACCAAGAGCCGTGCTGTGTACCGCATAAGAGCCTCCGCGCAAGGTGAATGAGAACTGCGCGATGTTAGCGACCGCGGATGGATGGAAGTATCAGATGGGACGGCCGCGGCAGGCGCGAAACGGCGGAACCATCGTGTCGGACGGAGGACTACACCTAGCGCGGCACTTCGGGACTTGCATTATTCGTGACGTGAGTCGGTCCCCACCCAAGGTGCAGGTATACGGCGCTCACCCGTCCGGCGGGCCGTCCGCGGCCAGCCCGGTGATGACCGCCGTGCTCCTGGGCGTCGGGCTCGCAGTGGCGTGGACGCTGCTCGTGGCCTTCACGCACAACCCCGTCAGTCTCGGTGCCTGGGGTGTCGGCGGTCTGATCGGCATCGTGCTGGGTCGGGCGGGGCGCCGCGGAGAAACGACGAGCGCGCCGCGGGGCACGCTCGCGATCGTCCTCACCGTAGGCACCGTGCTGCTCGCCAAAGCGATGATTCTCGCGTTCGGGCTGCGACCGATCGTGCGCGACGAGCTGGGGCGCTCGCCCGAGGCCCGGACCGCGCTGTTCATGATCGACATGACCATGCACCGGTCCTTCTCGCCCGACCTGCAGGCCGAGCTGGATAAAGTGAACACGGCGGGACCGGATACTGGCCGGCGCGACGTGCAGCGGCTCGAGCAGGGGTTCGAGCTCCGCGAACGATTGTTCACCGAGGCCCGAGCCCGTGATTCGGCGGCAACGCCCGCCGAGCGCGAGCGAATCGTGCGGACCTATGCGGACAGCCTGCTCGGAAGCCAGCCGTTCCTGCCGATGCTGGGCCGACTGTTCGGACTGTGGGATCTCTTGTGGTTGGGGCTGGGAGCGTCGAGCGCCTGGAAGCTGGCGCAGATCGGGACCGGCTGAGCTACTGGCCCTGCGGGTCGCGGTTTTGCTTCTCGCGGGCCTCGCGCTCCTCCCGCTCCCGCGCTTCGCGGGCCCGTCGTACGCGCTCCTGGCGCTCGCGGAGCTCGGCTTCTTCGCGCGCGGCCCGGGCGGCCTCGCGGGCGTCGGCGTCGGTCGAGGGCGCCTGCTCGCGGCTGAGACGGATCCGTTCCTGTCGTTTGCGCCGATCCTCTTCCACGGCCGTGGCGCGCTCCACCTCGCGCTCCGCCTTGTGTCTGATGTTCATCCACGCGAGGATGATGAAGAGGCCGAACTGGGCGGGCAGCACGAAGATGAAGGAGAGGGGGAACAAGCCTTTGACCGTGGCCGAGACGGCGATGCTGGCGAGCGCCCACTTCCAGCCCGTCATGTGCTCGTATTCGGCGGCGGCGTAAAAGATCGCGGCGAAGCCCAGGCCGCCCAGGATACCCATGGACGCGAATATGTGAAACGGTGCCCGAACGGGCAAATCTCTGACGACCGCTAAGGGGGGCCGCCCATGCTCCTGCTCATCGTGGTTCGGACGCTGGCCATCGTTGCCGTGGGGGTGCTGATCTTCTGGCTGCGGCGCTACATGACAGGCCGCTGACGGAAAAGAACCCCCGAGCGCGTGATGCCGGTCACGGGTGACGCGGCGGCGATCGCGGACCTTTCAGCAACCCAGCAAGGAGACTCTATGCCCGGCGGACAGTGGGCCCGACTCCGTGCCGATGCCAGTGCTCCATTGAGGCGCGGGGCGTGGTATCGCGTGCTCCGACTCACCCCGTCTGACGCTGTGCTCGATGTGAATCAACGTCCCATCAACGTGCCCCTCCCGGTCCTCCAGATCGCGCCCAGGCCGCCGAGCGCGTGGGAAGTGGTGCCCCGGCCCGTGAACGCGAAGAGCCTGCCCTCCAGCTGGGGTGCGCGCTACGCCGTCTGCCCGAAGTGTCTGCGTCGGTCGCCGCTTCCGAGGGGCCCGGTGGCGATGCGTTGCGCGGGGTGTGGTGGCGTGTTCGACGTGGGCTGGGGGGGCTGGGCGGACGTATAGGTGCGCCGCGGCGCGCGGCCCCGTCGTCGGCTGTGATCAGTAGGGACGAAACGCCTTGAGCAGCGCCTCGAGGTTGTCTGGCTCGGTCTCGACAATGTGGCCAAGCGGCGTGACGTAGATGCGCACCGTGGGCGCGCCGGGAATCTTGGTGGGCCCGTACGCGAACTCCCACACGCGCGGGTGGCCCGGCATGCGCGGCATGCCGTCCCAGAGAAACCGCGTGGATTCGTTCCCCATGTCCGGTGGCGGGGAGCCGAGCAGACTACCCACCGCCGTGTAGGCGCCGATCCACGACACGCCCGCTACGAGCGCGGCGCCGCACGCAGCCATGATCGTCAGCCAGAATAGGCGAGCCACGTCAATGTCCCTGGCGACGCATGATCTCGCGCGGCGTGCGACAGATCGGGCACGGCCCCATCTTGGGCTCTCGCCCAAAGGTCAGCGCCACGGGGCCGAGCGTGACCGCGGTGTCGGTGAGCGCGACGGTGAGCGACATGACGTGGCCGTCGGTCGAGCCAAAGAACCGCGCCGGGTGATCGGGGCCACGGGCCACCGGATAGAGCGTCACATTGTAGAGACCGGTGACGTCGAACCTGCCTGACGAGTCGGCGACGAGGGGCTGCTTGGTGTCCCCCGCCGTGCAGCCGATGTGCACGTGCGCGTTCGAGTCGGTCACGATCGCGCCGGCGTCATCGCCGCCCCAGACACCTGCCTCGATCGGACCGGGTTGCACCGCTCCCAGGCCGTTGCAGGCGAGGAGCACGGCCACGGCGACGGCACAGCGCGTGTTCACCCCATCCAGTGTGCCCCACGATCGTTGAGCAGCTCGTCCACGATGTCCGGCGCGTTCCGCCCCGCGGCCTCCGCCGCGAAGTTGATCACCAACCGGTGCGTGAGCACCGTCGGCGCGACGGCCTTGAGATCGTCGTAATCGGGCATCGGGCGGCCGTCGAGCGCGGCCCGGGACTTGGCGCCCAGGACCAGGTACTGCGACGCGCGCGGGCCGGCGCCCCAGGAGATGAATTCCTTGATGAAGGCCGGCGCCTCGGCGTCGCCCGGACGCGTCATGCGGACCAGCGTCACCGCCGCCTGCACGAGCGGCTTGGGCGCCGGAATGCGGCGCACCAGATGCTGCAGCGCGAGCACGTCCTCGGCGGTCAGCACCGGCACGATGTCCGCCGCGTGATCCCCCGTGGTCGCCTCAACGATCGTCTCTTCCTCTGCCTTCGACGGATAGCCCACGCGCAGCTCGAACATGAACCGATCGAGCTGCGCCTCGGGCAGGGGATAGGTCCCTTCCTGCTCGATCGGGTTCTGCGTCGCGAGCACGAAGAACGGCGCGGGCAACGGATGCGTCTGCCCCGCCGCGGTTACTTGGTGCTCCTGCATCGCCTGCAAGAGCGCCGCCTGCGTCTTGGGCGGTGTGCGGTTCACCTCGTCCGCGAGCACGATGTTCGCGAACACGGGGCCGCGCACGAACCGAAACCCGCGCTTGCCAGTGGTCTGGTCCTCCTCGATGATCTCGGTGCCGGTGATGTCCGTGGGCATGAGATCGGGCGTGAACTGGATGCGCGAGAACTTGAGGTCGAGCGTCTGCGCCACGGTCTGCACCATCAGCGTCTTGGCGAGCCCCGGCACGCCGAGGAGCAGCGCGTGACCACCCGAGAAGATCGCCGTCAGGATGCCGTCTAAGACGTCGGTCTGACCCACGATCCGGCGGCCCACCTGCGCCAGGAGGTCGGCGCGGGCGCGGGCCAGACGCTCGAGCAGCTCCACGTCGCCCAGCGGTGCGGGCGAGGGGCGGGGTATCGGGGCCGGATTCGGGGTCATTGGATGCAAGGTTACCACATCATACTCCCAAGCGCCACATAAGTTTGCGGGCTCCGGACTTTGCTTGCGAAATTTTTCACAAGCGCGTATGTTCCCGCTCGAATCATGCCCGACGACGAGAAAAACCGGTTCGCCCAGAGCTTCGGCGAAGGCTACTCGTACGTCGCGCTCGGCTTCACTTTCGCCTTCGCGATCCTGTTTTTCGGCGCGCTGGGATGGCTGGTGGACGGCTGGCTCGGCACACGTCCCTGGCTCGCCCTCGTGGGCGCGGGTGTGGGTGGCTTCGGCGGATTCATGAGCATCTATTACCGCGTCCAACGAGACACGGGTGGGAAGGGCGGCAGGGGCAGCAAGGGGGCATGAGGCCGTACCTGGGACTTGGGCTGTTGGGTGCGGTCCTTGATGTGGTCGTGACCGTGTTCGGTGGGAAGCCGGCCGCAATCGGTGGTGCGGCGGCCGTCGTGGCGCAGCTCGGCGCGGTCGCGCTGCTCCGGCCCGCGATGCGCGCTCCGCAGCCGGTGTTCATGGCGCGGTGGCTCGGCGGGATGGGCGTGCGGGCCCTCGCACTCGGCGCGGTCCTGGTGGTCGCCGCGACCCATCGCGCCGCGCTGCCTCCGTTGCCGGCGTCGCTCGGGTTCCTCGGCGTGTTGCTGCCGTTGCTCTTCTTGGAGACGAGATTCTTGCGATGATGCAGGCGCCCGACATCGGCAAGGCCATCTTCGAGCACACGTCGGACAGCCACGTGGTGGAGCTCCCGTTCGGCTTAGGCGAGTGGCACCTCCCCACGGGTTGGCATCTGTTCGGCATCGACGTCTCGCCCACCAAACACGTCGTGTTCATGATGGTCGCCGCGGTGCTCGTGTTCCTGACGGTCTGGTACGCGGGCCGCCAGGTCCAGCGCCGGCAGCGGGAAGGGAAGGCGCCCGCGGGGTTCGGGGCGGCCATCGAGGCGATCGTGCTGTTCGTCCGAGACGACGTGGTGCTGGGCAATATCGGGCACGGGGGCGAGAAGTTCGTCCCCTACATCCTCACGCTCTTCTTCTTCATTCTCTATTGCAACCTGCTCGGGCTGTTTCCGTGGGGCGCGACCCCCACGGGGAATCTGGCGGTGACGGGATCGCTCGCCCTGATCTCGTTCATCGTGATCGAGATCTCCGGCTTTCGAGCCCTCGGCCCCAGGGGATACCTCAAGACGATCGTGTTCGTGCCACCGGGCATGACGGGCGGGGGGGCGGTGATCATGGCGTTGATCATGACGCCGATCGAGATCATCGGGAAGATCGTGAAGCCCTTCGCGCTCACGCTCCGGTTGTTCGCCAACATGACGGCCGGCCACTTCGTGATCCTGTCGCTGCTCGGCTTGATCTTCGTGTTCGCGGGGAGCGGCGTAGTGTGGTTCGTCGCGCCGGCGTCGGTCCTGTTCGTCGTCGGCATGATGCTGCTCGAGCTGCTGGTGGCGTTTCTGCAAGCCTATATCTTTGCGCTGCTCACGTCGGTGTTCATCGGCATGATGCAGCACGCGCATTGACCGCCCACACGTCGAGGAGACCATGGTAGATCTCGTGACGCTCATGCAGGGCCAGCCGACGGGGGCGGACCTCGCCGCCGCGGCCAAGAACGCGAACGCGCTGCTCGGCGCCGGCCTGGGGCTCGGCCTGGCGGTGATCGGGGTGGGGATCGGCATCGGCCGGATCGGCGGCCAGGCCGTGGAGGCGATCGCGCGCCAGCCCGAAGCCTCAGGCGACATCCGCGGCGCCATGATCCTGACGGCGGCGCTCATCGAAGGCGTGGGGCTCGCGTCGCTCGTGTTCGCCCTGCTCTTCAAGCTGCTCTAAATGCTCTCGCTGGTGCTGCTGCTGCAGGAGCCGCGCGGGGAGCAGGGGTTCACCCCGTTCTCGATCAACAGCGGACTGATCTTCTGGACGATCCTCGTCTTCGGCGTGCTGTTGGTGGTTCTGTGGCGGCTGGGGTGGCCCGCGCTGCTCAAGTCGGTGGAGGACCGGGAGCGCCGGATCCAACAGCAGCTGGACGAAGCGGAGCGCGCCCGCGCCGAGGCCGCGCGGCTGCTCGAGGAGCATAAGCGGGCGATTGCGGCGGCGCGAAGTGAGGCGCAGGAGATGCTCACCAAAGCGCGCGCGGTGGCGGAGAAGGAGCGCGAGACGCTGCTCGCCAAAGCCCGCGAGGAGTACGAGCAGCTCCTCGACCGCGCCCGCAAGGAGATCGGCGTGGAGAAGGAGAAAGCGATCCTCGAGCTGCGGCGCGAGGCCGTGGACTTGTCGATCGCCGCGGCCTCGAAGCTGGTCGAGGCCAAGCTCGACACCGACACGAACCGGCGCCTGGTGATGGACTACCTCGCCACGCTCGAGCAGCGGAAATGAAGAGCACCACCATCGCCCGGAACTACGCCGAGGCGCTGCAGCTCGCAGCCGAGGCGGAGGCCGAAGGCGGACCGGCGATCGCGGAGCGGTACGGCCGCTTGCTCGAGGCGCTCGCGGGCGCGATCCAGGCGGACGAGCGAATCGCGGTCGCGCTCGATTCGCCGAGGGTGTCCAAAGCGGCCAAAGCCGAACTGCTGGAGCGGGGGCTCGGCCGCGTGGCGCCCGCGCCGTTCGTGCGGTTCCTGCAGGCGGTCGTGCGCCGGGGCCGGCAGGGCCTCCTGGCGGAGATCGCGCAGCAGTACGACGCGCTGCAGGACCTGAAGCTCAATCGAGTGCACGCCGGCGTGACGCTCGCGCACGAGCCGGACGGCCGGCTCGAGAAGCAGATCGTCGAAGGGCTCACCGCCGCACTCGGGAAGGAGGTGCGCGCGCACTTCCGGGCGGACAGGGCCATTCTCGGCGGCGTCGTGGTGCGCGTGGGGGACCGGATCTACGACGGATCGCTGCGGCGGAAACTGGCGGTGCTGCGCCGCAAGATGCTGACGGGAGACTGACCCTAAGTCGGCGCTCGCTGTTCCCTCCACTTCCGTATCGCGCGCTCGTGTTTCGGGTAATGCCCGTAGGTGTCGAGCCGCAACCGACGGCGAAATCGCGTGTCGCTATCGAGCTGATCGTCGGGCGCTTGCTCGATGAAGGCGACCAGGCGCCGGTGGACATCTTCCTGACGTCGCAGCACTTCGACCAGCAGCAGGTCCTTTCGCTCCCCCGTCATCTTCGCGTTGAAGGCATCGATGCCGCCGTAGATCACGGAGTACCGTGGCGGCCTCCCGCCGGCCATGATGAGCGGCAGGTGCTTCAGCGCTTCCTCCTCCCACCAGGTGACGTGCGCGATGATGTCGCGGACCGACCAGGAGCCCGACACGCCAGCTTCGAGCAGCTCCGCGTCGGACAAGCCCGCGTACGATTCCCGGAAGGCCCGCCACGCCTTGTCGAGGCGATTCAGAAGGTCGCTTCGCATCATGAAATATGACGCCGGCATGCGCACCACGGAGCGGACCGTTTGACGCTCGCTCGTCAAAGTGGTATCTCCAGTCCCACGTGTCTCGGTTCCCCCACTCCTGAGGTCGTCATGCGCCCATCGGTCCGCCCCGTTCTCCTACTCCCAATTCTCGCCTGCCTTCTGCTGGTCGGCGGCTACGCGGCACATCGCGGTCTGCCACCCGGACGCGCCCGCACCTACTACGTCGCGGCCGATGAGGTCGCGTGGGACTACGCGCCGAGCGGATCGGACCAGATCAAGGACCGCCCGTTCGACGACACGCAACGGCCGTTCGTCGAAGCGGGCCCGCATTCGGTCGGTCACGTCGCAATGAAAGCGGTGTACCGCGAGTATACCGACTCGACGTTCAAGACGCTCAAGTCGCGACCCGCCGCCTGGCAGCACCTGGGATTGCTCGGCCCGGTGCTCCGCGCGGAAGTGGGGGACACGATCCGCGTGGTGTTCCGGAACAACACGCGCTTCGCCGTGAGCATGCACCCGCACGGCGTGCTGTATGGCAAGGACTCCGAGGGCGCCTCGTACTCCGATAACACCCAGTCTGCCGACAAAGACGGCGTGCCGAGCGGCGGTGTGCATCTGTACGTGTGGCCCGTGCCCGAGCGCGCCGGACCGGGTGGAGGCGATCCCAGCTCGATCCTCTGGATGTACCACTCACACGTGCACGAGGATCAGGACATCAGCTCGGGGTTGATGGGGCCGATGATCGTGAGCGCGCGCGGCACGACCAAGGCCGACGGCACGCCGAAAGACGTGGATCGAGAGTTCGTGGTGGCGTTCTATGAGGTGGACGAGAACGCGAGCCGCTATCTCCAAAACAACATTCAGACGTACATGAAGGACCCGGCGGGCGTTCACGTGGAGAACGTCTTCGGCGTGCAGCAGGTGGTGCCGCCACCGGAGGGGCAGTTCAACTTCAAGGAAACCCTGAACGGCTTCGTGTACGGCAACGGCCCGATGCCACAGATGCGCGTCGGCGACCGGGTGCGCTGGTACTTGATGTCCGCGACAGGCTTCGAGATTCACTCACCGCACTGGCACGGCAACACGGTGGAGATCGCGCACAGCCGCACGGACGTAGCCGGCCTCTTGCCGATGGGTATGATCGTGGCCGACATGGTGCCCGACAATCCGGGCATCTGGCTCTTCCACTGCCACGTGTCGAACCATCTGAAGATGGGGATGCAGATGCGCTACGAGGTGGCGGCGAAGTAGAAACAGTATAGATGGATAGAAGAAGAGGCAGGCGGCCCGGGGGCGTCCCCGGGCCGTCGTGCGTCTTCCCCTACAGCCCGTACCGCAGCCCGATCGCGACCGCCAAGCGTCGTGTCGCGAGCCGCTCCACGCCGGCGGGAACGTCAGCCGGGTCGAACACCGAGCCCGTCATGACGCCGCTGACGCGCAGCGATCCCGTCAGAGCGCGGGCGATCGGCCATTCGACCGCCCCGGCCACCCGACCGCCCACGCGGCTCCGGGATTCGCCACCCACCTCCCAGAGCTCCACGACAGGTCCCGCTTCGAGGCGCGCCTCGGCGCCTGCCCCGAAGCGCGCCACACGAACCGACGCGTCCGGAGCGAGCTCCCAGAACGACCCCGCGTCGTACTGGACGACGGCTAGCTTGTCCTGCTCACCGGCGAATCCCGTCTTGGCGTACAGCACAGCGAGCGCCACCCGCGTCGAGCCGAGCGCACGATCGACCCGCAGCGCAAGCGTCGTCGGCCGGTACGGCGCGACTCTGGTTCCGTTGGTGTCACGCGACGTGCCGCCGAAGCGAGCGACGCCGATCTCGGCCGTCAGGCCCCATTGGGCGGCCGCCGGCCGGGATGTGAACGCGAGACCGAACAACACCAAGGATACGGCGAGCGTGCGCATGGCTTCCCCCGCGTGGTAGTTCACTTCATGCTCAGGGCGAGCCAACCGTTCGTGACGTTGTTTTCGCCCTTGACGATCCAGTTGTAGCCGGGATACGAGATGCCGACCACGACATCCTCTACGGCGGTCCCGACCAGCTCGTCGTTGGTATTGAAGAACGCCGCGATCGCCGCCCAGAGCTTCTGGAATGCCGAGGCGCGCTTGAAGGACTTGCCGGCGGTGCTGCTCGAGTCGTTCCCGGCGCTAAGCGCCTTGTACGCGCCGTCCACGGCCCCCAGCAGATTCCCCAGCAGATCCCGGTTCGCCTTGATTTCGCACGCCGTATCATCGTCTTCCACGACGAACACGCGGATGTTCTGGCCGGGGTGCGCCGCGTTGTACGCGTCGAGCTGCACCTTGCTGAACAGCTGGACGTTGCCGCTCCAGTCCAGGCCGTTCTGATCGAAGTAGTACGGCGTGGGCTGTTTCTCGCCGGCGCACTGATAGTCGGTGAGGGAGTCCGTTTGCCCCTTCTGGCCGAGGATGTGGACCTCAAATTCGGGGTCGCCTTTCAACCAACCCTCAAAATCGTCCACGAAATGGGACTTGGTCATGTACAGTCCCGGAGGCGGTGGAGGCGGCGTGCCGCCCCCGCCCCCCCCGCCCCCCCCGCCCCCGCAGGTCAGAGACAGCAGACAGATGTTCGGAGCGACGGAGAAGTCGGTTTCCACCGGCACAACCGCGAGCACGGGCGTTGCCGGCGGGCGCTCCGCGTCGAGCAGCCGTCGGTTGCCATGCACGTCGAATGCCACCGGAGCCTCGTGATCCCCGATCGCCGTCGCCACGAGAATGTCGTCCCCCCCGTTCCACGCCCGGCGGTGCTCGGGGACGGGGAGATACATCTCGAGCGGCATCGCGCGATTCGCTTCACGCGTCACATCCGCAGTCGCGACGCCGGTGCCTCGCGCGAGGGCCGCCGCCCCGCGGCCGCCATCCGCGGCCAGAAAGCGCTGAAAGGGCAGCTTGTGCTCGCGGAACGGCGACCGCTCGAGCTGTTGTTTGACGTGCGCGCGGAAGGCCGGATCGCCGAGTGCCAGCGCCATGGAGCGGGCCAGCTGTTCAGCACCGGATAGGGTCGGACTTCCGGCTGGAACCGTCGCCCGATTCGGGGCGGCCGGACCCGTCGTCGACGGACGTTCGGAGCATGCGAGCGCGACGAGCAAGAAGGCCAACGCCGCGACGCGGAATGTATTGAGCAACATGATGACTCCTTGTTGAGGTTGTGCGGCGCCTCAACATGAGGAGTCAGAGGAAGGGAACCGGCGCCGGATTCGCGCGCGCCGGACCGGAAATGCGCGGCTAGCAGCTCCCGCCGGGACCCTCGGCGAGCGCGACCGTACCGGAGAGATCCGCGGCGATGATGGTCCAATGCGGATCGGTCGCCGTGACCCAGCTGAAGTCCTCGCTTACAGGCGCGGCCCCGGGCGCGTTGATCGTGATCGTGAACACCGTCGTGTCCGACGTCGAAGCGAAGCGCTTACAGGCGCTCGTACCGGCAGGGATGGTCGCCGTGGGGTTCGAACCGATGTCGAGGGTGAGCGTGGCGTTCGCTGTCTGATTCGTCAGGGTGAGGCTGGCTGCGCCCGCGAGGCCCGTGGGGTCCCGATGACACCCGAGCAAGCCCGTTGCCAGGATACAAGAGACGACCCAACGGAATCGTTGCATCTCACCGCAGCGGCAGCTTGTACAGCCTCGCCGCATTCGTGCGCAATACCATCGTCGCGATCTCCTCGGCGCGGGCCCGGGTAATCTCCCCGTCCCGCATCATACCCGTGAGCGCGATCCCGAGTGCCTGACGGGCTGTAGTCTCGGCGAGCCAGGCGCTCAGCTCCCATCCGGCGTCGGGGCCGAGGGTGAACGCATCGCTCCCGTAGAGCACCTTGTCCGGATACTGCTCCAGCCAGCCGCGGAGCACCGGGGCGAGCGTCGCGGGCGAGAGGAGCTGGTCCATGGCGGACATGTCCAGCCACACGTTCGGCTTCCACAGCATCGCCCCGGCGTGCGCCGCGAAGATGCCGCCCCCATGGATGATGACGAAGCTGGTGCCACGGAGAGTCGAGTCGTTAAACGCCGATTCCAAAAGGAGCGGATCGCTGCCGGCCGCGCGATAAAACCCTCCACCTCCCTCGAGAGAATGGATGTGCACCGCCATGCCGAGGCGACCCGCTTCGCGCGCGATGTAGCGAAACAGGAAGTCCTGAAGCGCCTTGTACTGGGCATGCGGCGGCACGCCGCCCGCCGCGTAGCGCGCGTACACCGGCCGCACGCTCGCTTCCGACGCCTCGTCGAAATCGAGCGCACGCAGGTATGCCGCCTCGAACTTCACGGCTACACAGCCGTTCCGGCGTTGCGCTTCGAGTGTCGGCGTGACGACGCTGCGGAGGTACGCGTCAAGCGTCGGAGGGACCTTCGTCATGTGGAAGTCCGCGAGATAGCGTTGCAGCAGACGCTCCTCGAGCGGGTACAGCACGCGGTAGTCCGGCGTGGCCGCTCGCTCGGCGACGGTCGACAGAGGCAGCATCAGGGCGTCCACGTACGACACCCAGCGGAAACGGGGTGGCTGGACACCGGGCCCCATCGCGATCCGATTCGCGAGCATTACGTCGACGCCGATCTTGTCGAGCACCCATTCGGGGAACCGCTCGCCGTGCTCACGGGCCACGCGCTCCATGTCGGCGCGGAGCTCGGCTCGATGGGCGTCGCTCAGGTCCGTGTACTGGTACGCGTAGAGCTCCTTGTATCCGGCGAGGAGCTCAGGATTGTTGGGGTCGATGCGCGCAGGGAGCGCGAACGGGGGCAGCCCGTCCAGCGGGAGGGCATCGAACTCCGAGTCGCGCGGGACGGTCGTGTTCACGTGTGTATGGTTGTCGACCGCGCGAATGGTCGAGATGAACGCGGCGAGGGCGGAGTCCACGGGGCTCTGGGCACGTGCCACCGCCGGCGCGCCGCCCCAAAATACGAGTGTCGCGAGCAGCCCGGGTCTCATGAAAAGTCCCGAAGAAGAAGGGAAGTCGCAGTCCTGACCTGCGTGCTCGGGCGGAGAAGATATCGTCGGACTCGCCGTCCCGCGTTCCATTCGGCACTCCGGGGCCCGTCCTTCACGTGACCATGACGTGGCCGAGTCTTCCCCTGACGCGCAGGGTGCGGCATTTTCAGCCTCCTTGGCATGGGGAATTCATGGTCATGAGGTCGACCGTCGCCCTCGGCGTGCTCGCCGCTCTGGCATGGTCGCCTGCCGCGGGTCAGGCTCCACCCGGGGCGGACAGCGCCCCACGCGACTACACCGCGGCGGACGTCCGCTTCATGACCGGCATGATCCACCACCATGCACAGGCCGTGCTGATCGCCGGCTGGGCGCCGTCGCACGATGCCAGCCCCTCGCTGCGCGCGTTGTGCGAACGGATCGTCGTGGGCCAGGGGGACGAGATCGCGCTGATGCAGCGCTGGCTGCGCGATCGTCACGAGGCCGTGCCCGACCTGAACGCGTCGCACGCCATGATGCCGGAAATGGATCCGGCCGCGATGATGCCGGGCATGCTGACGGGCGAGCAGCTCGCGCAGCTCGACCGTGCCCGGGGGCGCGACTTCGACCGGCTGTTTCTCACCTTCATGATCCAGCACCACCGTGGCGCTATCACGATGGTGAACCAGCTGTTCGGCCAGGGCGCGGGCGAGCAGGAGCGGGTGTACCGGTTTGCCTCCGACGTGTTCGCCGATCAGACGACCGAAATCGCCCGGATGCAGAAGATGCTGGCCGCGCTTCTCTTCCAACCTACCGGCCAATGATGGAGGACTGACGCCATGAGACTCGCAGCGATTCTGGGACTCGCCGTCGGATTGGGCTCGCTCGCCGGCTGCGCATCCTCCGGCGGCGCGAACATGTCGACCGTCGCGCCGAACCCCGACCCGCGGGTCGGCCTCAAGCCGGGACTGTTCAACGCCGGGGAGGCCACGTGGAACCTGCGCGTGCTCTCGCAAACACCGCCGCCCGAGAAGTTCGCCGGCGTGACCAACTCAGACCTCGCGTTCATCGGCAAGTACGCGATTCAGGGGAACTACAACGGCTTTCAGGTCTGGGACATCTCGAACCCGGCCAAGCCCACCCTGAAGGTCGGATACGTCTGCCCGGCATCGCAGAGCGACGTGTCCGTGTACAAGAACCTGCTCTTCGTATCGGGCGAGGGAATGGGTGGGCGGCTCGACTGCGGCACGCAGGGCGTACACGATTCGGTCAGCACCGCCCGGCTCCGCGGGATTCGGATCTTCGACATCTCGGACATCGCCAATCCCAAGTACATCGCGAACGTCCAGACCTGTCGCGGCTCGCACACCCACACCGTCGTGACCGACCCGAAGGATCGGGAGCACGTGTACATCTACGTGTCGGGGTCGGCGCCGGTGCGCTCGCCCAGCGAGCTCCTCGGCTGCGTGGGGGTGGCGCCCGACTCGAACCCAAACAGCGCGCTCTTTCGGATCGAGGTCATCAAGGTGCCGCTCGCCCACCCCGAGCAGGCGGCGATCGTGACCTCCCCGCGGATCTTCAGCGGCCTCACGGCTCCACCCAAGCACGGCGAGATGCCTGAAGACATCGCCGCCGCGGCC
>DASQIB010000052.1:0-33905 GCA_035631795.1 Gemmatimonadales bacterium
CAGCGAGTTCGTGCTGTTCCAGGAGTACTTCCGCTCCCACGGGCTCGACGCGGTGATCGTCGATCCTCGCGAGACCGAGCTCACGAACGGCCGGCTGATGGCCGGGGGCCGCCCGGTGGACCTGATTTACAAGCGGGTGCTCCTCAGCGAGCTGATCGACCGGTGCGGCGTCGACCACGCCGTGGTGCGCGCGGTGCGGGACCGGGCGGTGTGCCTGGTGAACGGATTTCGCTGCAAGCTGCTCCACAAGAAGGCGAGCTTCGCGGCGCTGGGCGACGAGCGGAATGCCGCGCTCTTTCCCGCGGACGAACGGCGCGCGATCGACGCGCACATTCCCTGGACCCGCGTGCTCGAGGAGCGGAAGACACGGCACGCCGGGAAGGAGATCGACCTCGTGCCGTTCGTGCTGTCGCAGCGCGAGCGCCTGGTCCTCAAGCCGAACGACGAATATGGCGGGAAAGGCGTCGTGCTCGGCTGGGAAGTGACGGACGCCGTCTGGCAGGAGCGCGTCCGTCAGGGTCTGACCGATCCCCACGTGGTACAGGAGCGCGTGCCCGTGCCGCGCGAGCCCTACCCGAGCGTGGTCGACGGCAGGCTGCAGATCACCGAGCGCATCCTCGATACGGATCCGTTCGCCTGCCAGGGGACCTACATCGACGGCTGCCTGTCGCGTCTCTCGACGGCCGCCCTCGTGAATGTGACGGCCGGCGGCGGCTCCCAGGTGCCCACCATGCTCGTGGAGCCCCGATGAAGCCGCCCTCGCTGACGCTCGGCATCGAAGAGGAATACCAGATCATCGATCCGGAGACGCGCGAGCTCAAGTCGTACATCACTCAGATCCTCGAGCAGGACCATCTGGTGCTCTCGCAGGTGAAGCCGGAGCTGCATCAGTCGATCGTGGAGGTGGGGAGCAAGGTGTGCAAGACGCCCGCCGAGTTGCGCGCCGAGCTGGCGCAGCTGCGCCGCGAAGTGATCGGTCTGACCGCGAAGAACGGATTGCGAATCGCGGCGGCGGGCACGCATCCGTTCTCGTCCTGGGAGCGGCAGGAGATCACGCAGACCGAGCGCTACCTCGGCCTGCGGGAGGCGATGGGGGAGCTGGCGCAGCGCCTCCTGATCTTCGGGACGCACGTCCACATCGGTATCGAGGACCGGGAGTTCCTGGTCGACGCGCTGAACGTGTCGCGCTACGTGCTGCCGCATATCCTCTGTCTCTCCACCAGCTCGCCGTTCTGGATGGGGCGCAACACGGGGCTCAAGTCCTATCGCTCGGTGGTGTTCCGCGGCTTTCCGCGCACGGGCGTGCCGCGCGCGCTGCGCTCCTGGAGCGAATACACCGACATGGTCGACATGCTGACCACCACCAAGTGCATCCCCGACGGCACCAAGATCTGGTGGGACGTGCGTCCCAACTGGTCCTATCCCACCCTCGAGTTCCGCATCTGTGACGTGTGCACGCGCGTGGACGAGGCCGTCTGCATCGCCGCGATCCTCCAGGCGGTGGTGGCGAAGCTTTGGAAGCTGCGGCGCGACAACATGACGCTGCGGGTGTATCCGGCCGACTTCATCGAGGAAAACAAGTGGCGCGCCGTCCGCTACGGCCTCGACGGGCAGCTCATCGATTTCGGCAAGGGCATCGAGCTACCCGCACGCGATCTCATCCGGGAGCTGCTGGAGTGGTTCATCGGCGATGTCGTGGACGAGCTGGGCAGCCGGCAGGAGGTGGCCTACGCGTACAAGATCCTCGCCGACGGCTCGAGCGCCGATCGCCAGCTCGCGACGCACAAGCGCACCAACGATTTCAAGGCGGTCGTCGATCAGCTGATCGCCGAAACGGCGGAGGGGTTGTGACCGGGAGGGCGAGCCGGCCGGTCGTCGGGATCACGACGCAAACGCTCGAGGCGATCCCGGATCAGCTGCCGCGCTGCTGGGTCATGAGCCAGCGCTACGTCCAGGTGCTGGTCGCGGCGGGGGCCATCCCGTGGGTGATTCCCCTGCTCGAGCACGACGAGGCGACACTGCGCGGTATCTACGAGCGCACCGAAGCGCTGTTTCTGCCGGGCGGCGTGGACATCGATCCCGCTGCGTACGGCGAGGCGCGCCGCCCGGCGTGTGGTCGCAGCGATCCGGCGCGGGATTGGACCGAATTGTTGCTGACACGTTGGGCGCTCGCCGACGGCAAGCCCGTGCTCGCCGTCTGCCGAGGCGCGCAGATCCTCAACGTCGCGGTCGGCGGGACCCTCTATCAGGACGTGGCTGTCGAGCGCCCCGACGCGTTGAAGCACGATCAGTTTCCCATCGGGGGGCGCCGGCGCGACGAGTGGAGTCACGACGTCCGCATCGCCGCCGGCTCCCGGCTCGGCCGTCTGCTCGACGCCGCAGTCCTTCCCGTGAACAGCATGCATCACCAGGGGATCGCGCGGCTCGCGCCGGGCCTCACGCCGGTCGCGGTCGCCGCGGACGGCCTGATCGAGGGCGTGGAACTCCTGCCCGCCGACGATCGCTTCGTGCTCGGCGTGCAGTGGCACCCCGAGGACTTGGTCGACGTCGACCCGCGGATGCGTCGACTGTTCGACGCGTTCATCGCCGCGGCGCGCGCCGTCCGGCGCTGAGGCGATGCCCGCTCCGACCCGGTGCGGCACGGTGGTGCTGGCGGGCCGTCCGAACGCCGGTAAGTCGACCCTGCTGAACGCCCTCGTGGGTGAGCATCTGGCCGTCGTGTCGCCCAAGCCGCAGTCCACCCGGCTGCCCGTCGTAGGGCTGCTCACGCGCGACGACGCGCAATTCATCTTCACGGACTCGCCCGGCCTACTCGAGCCCGAGTACGCGCTGCACTACGCGATGCGCGCCAACGCGCTGCGCGCCATCCAAGACGCCGAGATCATTGCGTACCTGCACCCGCTCCCGGAATACCCCGCGCCCGACTTCGCGTCGGTCGCGCGGCTCGAGAAGCCGCCGCGGGCCCCGATCGTGACGGTGTACACGAAAGCCGACCTCGTCCCAACCTCCCCCAACGTCCCCCAACCTCCCCCAACCTCCGTTGTTGTTGTCTCCGCGCTTACCGGTGCCGGGATCGACGCACTGCTCGCCGCGTTGCGCGACCGGCTGCCGGAGAGCCCCTTTCATTATGATCCCGAGGAAATGGCCACGCAGCCGATGCGCTTCTTCGCGGCCGAGTTCGTGCGCGAAGCCGCCTTCGAGCTGCTGCACGAGGAGCTGCCGTACAGCGTCGCGGTGGAGATCGACGAGTTCCGGGAGGCGCAGGAGCCGGTATATATTCGGGCCGTGATCTACGTGGAACGCGCGAGCCAAAAGGGCATCGTGATCGGCGCAGGGGGCCGGACGATCCGCGCGCTCGGTGAAGTCGCCCGAGCGAAGATCGAGGCGCTCCTCGGCAGCCATCTCTTCCTCGATCTGCATGTGAAAGTCATGCCCAAGTGGCGGCGCCGGCCGGCCTCCATCAAACGCCTGGGCTACGCCGAATGAGCCTCGCGCCCGAGCTGCTCGACATCCTCGTGTGCCCCAAGTGCAAGGGTCCGCTGGAACACCGCACGGCGCCGACCGAAACGCTGGTCTGTCAGGCCTGCCGGCTGATCTACGCCGTGGAAGACGACATCCCCATCATGCTGATCGACGAGGCGCAGCACTTCTGATCGCCCATCGGCGCGTTCTTGGTTTGCTCGTGCCACGCCATCACTCCGCTCACCTACGCGCTGGTTGCGCTCGCGGTGTGGTTTATTTGACTCCGGTGGACACGGGGCCTAAGTTTAGGCGCGCTCGACCCTTACGTGAGGAGGCAGGTGCGCGGCACGCGCCCGACGATACTGTTCTTCTCGCCGGCTGGCCGCACGGTCCCTGACTTCCTCGCTCGGTGGGTCGACGGCAAGGGGCTCACGATCATCCCTGTGCCGGACCCCGCGGATGTGGAGCAGCGGGTGCTGCGGTCGCTCCCGCGGCTGGTGGTGATCGACGCGGACGGCGGCCCCCAGGGGTTGTCACTCTGCGAGCGACTCAAGTCGGATTCCTACTCCGCGATCGTGCCGCTGGCCGTGCTGACGAGCCGGCACACCACCGATCGCGTGCAGGAGTGGTTCAACGCCGGGGCGGACGAGGTGATCAGCCCCCTGTTCGAGCCGATGGAGCAGGCGAGCCGGCTCGACGGCTTGATGAGTCGTACGGAGCGCGACGTCGCGGTCAATCCATCTACGCGACTCCCGGGCACCACGGAGATCGAGCGGGAGATCCGGCGGCGCATGGAGAACGGCGAATTGTTCGCCGTGTGCTACGCCGACCTGGATCATTTCAAAGAGTACAACGATCGCTACTCGTACAACGACGGCGATCGGGTCATCTACATCCTGTCGCGCATCCTGCACGACGTCGTCAAAGGCCTGCAGGGGGGGCGCGGCTTCGTCGGACACATCGGCGGGGACGATTTCATCTTCATCATTCCGTTCGATGCCATCCCCGACGTGTGCGGTGAGGTGCTCGAGGTATTCGACACCTTGATTCCGTATCAGTACAACGAGCAGGATCGCCGGGCGGGCTACTACTTCGGCAAGGACCGCCGGGGCCAGCTCCACCGGGTGCCGCTCATGACGCTGTCGATCGGGATCGTGACGAACCAGCACCGGCGGTTCGCGCACCCGGCGCAAGTGAGCGAGCTCGCGACGGAAATGAAGAGCTATGCCAAGACGCAGCCGGGATCGGTGTTCGTCGTGGACCGCCGGCACGATCCGGAGCTCGACGACGATGGCGGACGGTAGGGGAAAGGAGAGCGTCGAGCGTGAACGTCAGCTGCCCGTCGTGCGAAACCGTGTACCGGGTGGACCCGGCCAAGGTCCCTCCGGGCGGCGTGCGCGCGCGGTGCGCGGTGTGCAGCACCGTGTTCGGCGTAGGCCCGGGCACCGCGGCGACCGCGCCCCCGGTCGCGGCGGCCCAGCGGGCACCCGCTGCTGCGGTCGCGACTCCGCAAGCCCCCCCGCCGCGCGCTGTCCCTCCGCCGGCTCCGCCGGCACCGACGCCGCCACCGGCCCCCCCGGCGGCCGCGCCGGCGCCTCCGCGGCCTCCCGCGACGCCACGGTTCTCGGGCCCGATCACGGCCACGCCACCGGCCGCGCCGCCCCGGGCACCCGCGCCTCCGCCGGCGGCCCCGCAACGTCCAGTAGCCGCACCGGCGCCGGCCGCGCCGACCATGCGTCCTCCCGCGGCACCGCCCACGCCGCCTCGCGCGCCCGCGGCGCCCGCCTCGGCTGCCCGCCCGGCGGCGGCGCCCGCTGCCCCCGCTGCCCCCGCTGCCCCCGCTGCTCCCGCAGCCCCGGCTGGGCCGGGGCAGCGGATGACGGGTCCGCTCCGGCCGGTCAATCCGTTCATGGTTCAGGACCCGAAGCAGAAGGCGCGACGGCTCGCGCGGGCTCTGGTCTCCGACCTCGTCGTCTACCATCCTGAGAAACGCCAACAGGGGCTGCGAGACGGCACCCTGCCGCAGCTCTTCAAGGATGAGATCGAGAAAAGCTGGCAGGAGTACATCGAGCAGGTCGGGGCCGATCTGGCGAAGACGACGTCCTTCTGGGCCGAAGCGTTGAACGAGATCCTGGCGGGCGGCAACAAGGTCTTCTAGGCCTCCGGCCCCGCGTGCCGGGTCTCATTACTTTTCTAACACCATGGCCCTCACCGATCGCTTTGCGGAATTCGACGGCCGTCTCACCGAGCTCGGGAGCTTCCTTTGACGTAACAGGGAAGACCAAGCGGCTCGGGGAGCTCGAGCACGCCATGGCGGACGGCAGCGTCTGGGCCGACCAGGAGAGGGCGGGGCAGGCGGTGCAGGAGATCAAGGAGTTGAAGCGCTGGATCGAGCCGTATCAGGCCGTGAGGAAGCGGCTCGATGACGCGCGCGCCCTGATCGAGCTCTCAGAAGGTGAACCCGAGCAAGAGCACGCACGCCTGGTCGCCGACGTGCTGAAGGGTCGCTCGCTCGAGCAGGAAGCCGACGCGATCGCCGGTCAGCTCGAAGCGCTCGAGCTCCAGAACATGCTGCGCGGGCCCGACGACGCGCGCGATGCCCTGCTGACCATCCATCCTGGGGCAGGAGGGACGGAGTCCCAGGACTGGGCCGAAATGCTGATGCGCATGTACACGCGGTGGGCGGAGCGGCACGGCTTCACGGTCGAGCTGCTCGACATGCTCGAGGGGGAAGAGGCCGGCATCAAGTCGGTCGATCTCCAGATCAGCGGGCGCTACGCCTACGGCCTGCTCAAGGCCGAGAAGGGCGTGCACCGCCTCGTGCGCATCTCACCGTTCGACGCGCAATCCCGGCGGCACACCTCGTTCGCGTCCGTCTTCGTCTACCCGGTGGTGGACGAGGATATCGAGATCGAGATCAAGGACGACGACCTGCGCATCGACGTATACCGCGCGTCCGGGAAGGGCGGGCAGCACGTCAACAAGACATCATCCGCCGTGCGGATCACGCACCTCCCGACGGGCATCGTGGTGCAGTGCCAGAACGAGCGCAGCCAGTTCAAGAACAAGGCGACCGCCCTGAAGATGCTCAAAGCGCGGCTGTATGAGCGCGCGGTCGCGGAGCGCGAGGCCAAGAAGGCCGAAGTGGACAAGCAGAAGATGGATATCGCCTGGGGCAGCCAGATCCGCTCCTACGTGTTTCAGCCGTACACGATGGTCAACGACCATCGCACGGAGCTCAAGGTGGGTGATGTGCAGAAGGTGATGGATGGCGATCTCGACCCGTTCATCGAGGCGTATTTGAAGCGCTTCGGCAGTAAGGCCGCGTGACCAGCTTCGTAGAAGCCGCCCGGCGCGAGAAGCTTGCCGAGCTGACGAAGCGTGGCGTGGTGCCGTTCGCCTATCGGTTCGATCGCACGGGCGCGATCGCGCCGGCGCTCGAAGGGTTCCGGGGGGAGGACGACACCACGGTCCACCGGCTCGCGGGGCGGTTGATCCTGCTCCGTCCCATGGGCAAAACCACCTTCGGGCATCTCGAGGATCGTTCGGGGAAGGTCCAGCTCTACTTCAAGGTCGACGAGATGGGCGCCGAGCACTACGAGCTCGTGAAGCTCCTCGATCTGGGTGACGTGATCGGCGCCGAGGGTCCGCTGTTTCGCACGAAGACCGGGGAGGTCACGCTCCGAGTCCAGCACCTGACGTTGCTCACCAAATCGCTCCGCCCGTTGCCGCTCGGCAAGGAAGACGCCGAAGGCAAGAAGCACGGAGAGCTTTCCGATCCCGAGCTGCGGGCGCGTCAGCGCTACGCCGACCTGGCGGTGCGCCCGGCGGCGCGGGAGGTGTTCCAGCTCCGGAGCCGCGCGGTGGCGTACATCCGGAAGTTTCTCGACGCACGCGGGTACCTCGAGGTGGAGACCCCGGTGCTCCAGCCGGTGTACGGCGGCGCCTCCGCGCGCCCGTTCACGACGCGTTACGACGCTCTGGACGCGACCTTCTATCTTCGCATCGCCGACGAGCTGTATCTCAAGCGCTGCATCGTGGGCGGCCTCGAAAAGGTGTACGAGATCGGGCACGACTTTCGGAACGAGGGCCTCGACCGGTTCCATAACCCCGAGTTCACGATGGCCGAGTGGTACGAGGCCTATGCGGACTACGACGTGATGCTCGCGATCACCGAAGCGATGGTGGCCGGGCTCGTGCAGGAGCTCTTCGAAAGCACCACGCTCGAGTGCCACGGCGCGACGCTCAATTTCGCGGCCCCGTTTGCCCGGAAGGACTTCTACGCCCTGGTGCGCGAAACCGCGGGCGTAGATCTCGCGCGGGCGAAGGAGTCGGAGCTTCGAGCTGCGCTCAAGCGGACGGACGTGCCCGACGTGGACAAGCTCTCGGGCGGGAAGCTGGTGGACGAGGTCTTCAAGAATTTCGTCGAGCCGACGCTCGTGCAGCCGACCTTCGTGCTGGATTATCCGGTGGCGCTCTCGCCGCTCGCCAAGCTCAAGCGCGGGGATGCGACGCGGGTCGAGCGCTGGGAGCTCTTCATTCAGAAACGCGAGATCGCCAACGCGTTCAGCGAGCTCAACGATCCCGAGGAGCAGCGGCGCCGCTTCGAGCAGCAGGCGAAGCTGCGTGCCGCGGGAGATGCGGAGGCCCAGCAGCTCGACGAAGACTACATCCGCGCGCTCGAGTACGGCATGCCGCCCACGGGTGGGGTGGGGCTCGGGCTCGACCGGCTGCTGATGATCCTGGCCGATCTGCCCCACATCCGCGACGTGATCCTGTTTCCCATGTTGCGACCCGAATGAACGGCCACGCCATACCCATCCTCCAGGCCTTGCTGGGCTTGGCCGCCATCGCGGCGATCATCGTCGTGGCTACCAACTGGCCGTCGCGGCTCGATTTCCGGATCACGCTGCGCTACCTGCGCAGTCGACGGTCGTCCCAGCTGCTCTCGCTCATCACGGTGATTGCGGTCGGCGGCGTGACGGTCGGGGTGATGGCGCTCGTCGTGGTGCTCGGCGTGATGAACGGCTTGCAGGCGGACCTGCGCGACAAGATCCTCGTCGCCAATCCCCACTTGCGCGTCCTCACCTACGGCGAGGGCCTGCGGCTGGACGACTGGCACAGGGTGCTGGGCGAGGTGCGCCGGTCCCCGGGCGTGGAAGCCGCGGCTCCGTTTGTCCTCAGTCAGGGCCTGATCTCCGCCGGGCACGACTACGCCGAAGGGGTCGTGGTCTATGGGGTCGAGCCCGATACCGGGCGCGAGGCCGTCACGAGCTTCGCCCGGCATTTCATCAAGGGTGACTTGACGTTCAAGGCCACCCGGCCGGACGTGGAGGGTGGGATCGCGCTGGGCACGCGACTCGCCTCGAAGCTCTCCGCGTTCCCTGGCGATGTCGTGACCCTGGTCGCGCCCGCCGGCGCCAAGTTCAACCCGAGCCTCGGCGCCTACGTGCCCAAGTACCACCGCTATCAAGTGACGGGAATCTTCGACACCGGGATGTACGAGTACGACAACAGCTACGTGGCGCTCGACCGCCGCGTCGCCCAACGGTTCGCCGGGCTCGACACGGCGGTGACGGGAATCGAGGTGCGGCTCACCGATCCGTGGCAGGCGCAGCCGTTCGGCGCCGCGCTCGAGACGCGACTCGGGTATCCCTATCGCGCGCTCGACTGGCAATCCCAGAACGCGTCGCTCTTCTCGGCGCTGAAGCTCGAAAAACTCGCGATGGGGCTGGTGGTGTTCCTGATCTGCGTGGTGGCCGCGTTCAACGTGGTCGGGACGCTCACGATGGCAGTCCGCGACAAGACGCGGGAGATCGGCATCCTCCTCGCCATGGGAGTCAAGCAAACGGCGATCCGCCGGATCTTTTTGACGCAAGGGATCCTGGTCGGTCTGACGGGAACGACGCTCGGCGTCGTCCTGGGATGGATCGTGGGCACGATGGTGAATCGCGGCCATTGGATCCCCATCGACCCGTCCATCTACTTCATCGATCATCTGCCGGTCCACACGCAACCGCTGGACGTCCTGCTGGTGATCGTGGCAAGCCTGGTCGTCGCGACGTTCGCTCCCCTCTACCCGTCGGTGCAGGCGGCGCGGCTCGATCCGGTGACCGCAATCCGGTACGAATGACGGCGCTCCTCGAAGGGCGTGGCCTTCGCAAGGTGTTCGCAGGCGGCGACGGCCAGCCGCTCGAGGTCCTGCGCGCGGTCGAGCTCGAGGTACATCGTGGCGAGTTCGTCGCCATCGTCGGGGCCTCGGGGGCCGGCAAGAGCACGCTGCTCCACCTGCTGGGGGCGCTGGATCATCCGACAGGGGGGGACGTATGGCTCGACGGCTCCCGTTACGCCGATCTCGACGCCGAGGCCCTCTCGGAACTGCGGAATCGCAAGCTGGGTTTCGTGTTTCAGTTCCATCATCTCTTGCGGGAATTCTCGGCGCTCGAGAATGTGATGATGCCGCTCCTGATCGCGGGGATGCGGGAGCGCGCGGCTCGCTCGCGGGCGGAGGAGATGCTCTCCTTGGTGGGGCTCGCGGGGCGCATGACCCACCGCCCGGCGGAGCTCTCGGGCGGCGAGCAGCAGCGCTGCGCGGTGGCTCGCGCGCTGGTGCACGACCCGAGCCTCGTGCTCGCCGACGAGCCATCGGGGAACCTGGACCATGCCAATGCGGATCGGCTGCACGAGGTGTTCTTCCGGCTGGCGCGGGAGTACGAGACCGCGGTCGTCGTGGTGACTCACAACCGGCAGCTCGCGGGCCGGGCGGATCGGATCCTCATGCTCGAGGACGGTCGCCTGGCGGCGGTCGCCTCGGTGGATGCGATACCCTGATGCTGTGTGAGAACTGCAAGGAGCGCGAGGCGGTCATCAATCTGACCCAGGTGGAGCACGACACGAAGGTCACGCTCCACCTCTGCGAGCAGTGCGCCCAGCAGCGCGGGGTCGAGACCGGCGCGACCGCGCTCAAGACGCCGCTCGGCGGCTTCCTGCAGGGGATGATCGGGAAGGGCGGCAACGTCCTCCCCACCCCCGCGGACGGCCTCCGCTGCTCGGCGTGCGGGAGCACCCTCAAGGACTTCCGGGAATCTGGCCGGCTCGGCTGCGCGCAGTGTTACGAGTCGTTCGGTTCGCACCTGCGCGACTTGCTGCGCCGGCTCCACGGCTCGAGCCAGCACGTGGGCGAGCGCTACATCGCGCCCGGCAGCGAAGGCTCCAACGACCCCCGGCTTCGCCTGCTCGACCTCAAGGAGCAGCTCCGCCGCGCGGTCGAAAACGAAAACTTCGAGCTCGCGGCCGAGCTGCGCGACCGGATTCGGGTGCTCGAGTGATCGACCTGTCGCTGCTGCCGGACGGCGGCATCGGCTGGCTCGACGCGTCGGGGCCGAAAGGCAGCATCGTGCTCTCGACGCGGATCCGCCTCGCGCGCAACCTCGAGGGGTACGTCTTCAGCCAGCGTGCCAAGGACGCTGATCGGACGGCGGTCCTGACGCGCGTGGAAGAGGCCGCCGCCGCGAGCGATCTCCTCCACGGCGCCGTGACCATCCACCTGGACCAGCTCGAGCGGGCCGACCGCCAGCTGTTGCACGAGCGGCACCTCGTGTCCAAGGAGCTGGCCGCCCTCGATCGGGAGGTCCGGCCCCGGCCGGGCGCCGCCCTGATGGTCCAGGGGACGGTCGGCGTCATGGTGAACGAAGAAGACCACTTGCGATTGCACGGAATGCGCTCGGGATTCGCACTCGAGGAGGCGTACGCGGACTTAGAGGCGCTCGACGCGGACCTGGGGCGGCTATTACCCTTCGCGTTTCACCCGGAATTTGGCTATCTTACGTCCTGCCCGACGAATGCCGGGACGGGCCTTCGCGCGAGTGTCCTTATCCACTTGCCGGGCCTTGTTTTGACAAAGGAAGTGGGCAAGGTGTTGCAGGGGCTCGCTCAGGTCGGACTGACCCATCGGGGTTTATACGGGGAGGGGAGCGAGATCGTCGGCAACTTCTTCCAGTTGTCGAACCAGACGACGCTCGGGAAATCCGAGGACGAGCTGCTCGACCACCTCGGCAAGATCGTGCGGCAGGTGATCGAATACGAAGAGCAGGCACGCGATGTGCTGCTCAGGACGGCGCCGGACGAAGTAGCGGACAAGACGTGGCGGGCGTACGGGTTGCTCAAGTATGCACGCAAGCTCACGTTCGAAGAAACGATGAACCTGTTGAGTGGCGTGCGGTTGGGTGTCGGATTGAATCTGATCCCGGGCTTGAGTGTATACACACTCAACAAGCTGATGATTTTCACTCAGCCCGCGCACCTGGCGGCGCTGGACGGGCGGCAGACGGGGGATCCTGACTTGCCGACGGTCCGTGCCACCTACGTTCGCCGCGTGCTCGAGGCTGAGGCGGCGTGATGCTGGGGAGTTCGGGGGGGAGATGAACGGTTACAACTTCACGGATCGCGTCCGCAAGGTCCTGCAGATGGCGCGCGAGGAAGCCGCGCGGCTGCATCACGAGTACGTCGGGACCGAGCACATCCTGCTGGGGTTGATTCGCGAGGGCGAAGGCGTCGCAGCGGCCGTCCTCACCAACCTGAACGTCGACCTCGAAGAAATCCAGCAAAAAATCGAGGAAACCGTCAAGAAGGGCAAAGCGGCGGCGGCCGCTGGGCCCGACCTGCCGTACACCTCCCGGGCCAAGAAGGTGCTCGAGCTCGCCATGAGCGAGGCGCGCGAGCTCAACCACTCCTACGTCGGCACCGAGCACCTGCTGCTCGGGCTGCTCCGCGAAGAGAAGGGCATCGCCGCCCAGGTGCTGACCGACGCCGGCGTCAACCTCGAGCAGGCGCGGGCCGAGACCCTCCGGCTGCTCGGCAGCGAGATGCCGTCGGGTGGCGGCCCGACGCCGTCCGGCACGGGCGCCCAGCCCGCGAGCCCCAAGAGCGAAAAGAAATCCAAGACGCCGGCGCTCGACCATTTCTGCCGCGACCTGACGCAGCTCGCCGCCGAAGGCCAGCTCGATCCGACGATCGGCCGGCAGAAGGAAATCGAGCGAGTGATGGAGATCCTGTCCCGGCGCAAGAAGAACAACCCGGTGCTCATCGGGGAGCCCGGCGTGGGCAAGACGGCGATCGTCGAGGGGCTCGCCCAGCTCATCGCGAGCGGGCAGTGTCCCGACGTCCTGAAGGATCATCGCGTGCTCTCGCTCGACATGGCGGCGGTGATCGCGGGGACCAAGTATCGCGGCCAGTTCGAGGAGCGCCTCAAGGCGATCATCAACGAGATCGCGCAGAACCGGAACATCATCCTCTTCATCGACGAGCTGCACACGCTGGTCGGCGCCGGGGCGGCCGAGGGGGCGGTCGATGCCTCCAACATGCTGAAGCCCGCGTTGGCCCGCGGCGAGCTGCAGTGCGTGGGTGCCTCGACGCTCAACGAGTACCGGAAGTACATCGAGAAGGACGGCGCGCTCGAGCGGCGCTTCCAGACGGTGATCGTCGATCCGCCCACCGTGGGGGAGACCATCGAGATCCTGAAGGGCCTGCGCAAGCGCTACGAGGAGCACCACCGGGTGATCATCCCCGACGAGACACTCGACGCCGCGGCGAAACTGTCGGAGCGCTACATCACGGACCGTTTCCTGCCGGACAAGGCGATCGACGTGATCGACGAGGCCGGCGCGCGCGCGCGGCTCGCGACGCAGGTGCCGCCCCCGGAAGTGTCCGCCCTGAAGGGGAAGCTCGAGCACATCAACGGCGACAAGGAGAACGCAGTCCGCGATCAGAACTTCGAGCGGGCGGCGGCGCTGCGGGACCAGGAGCGGGAGCTCCAGGCGGAGATCCGTCGCAAGCAGGAGGCCTGGGAGAAGGAGCGGCAGACGCACCGGCCCACCATCAACGAAGAGGGTGTCGCCTTCATCGTTTCACGGTGGACCGGGATTCCGGTCACGCGGCTCCAGGAGGCCGAGACCGCGCGCCTCCTGCGCATGGAAGAGGAGATGCACCAGACGGTCGTCGGCCAGGACGAGGCGATCGCCGTGATCTCGCGCGCCATCCGGCGCAGCCGGGCGGGCCTGAAGGACCCCAAGCGGCCGATCGGCTCTTTCATCTTCTCCGGACCCACCGGCGTGGGGAAGACCGAGCTGGCGCGCGCGCTGGCCCGGTTCCTCTTCGCCGACGCCAATGCGCTGATCCGGGTCGACATGTCGGAGTACATGGAGAAGTTCTCCGTGAGCCGGTTGATCGGCGCGCCCCCGGGCTACGTGGGGTATGAGGATTCCGGGACGCTCACGAAGTCGGTGCGGCGGAAGCCCTATTCGGTGGTGCTGCTCGACGAGATCGAGAAGGCTCACCCCGACGTGTTCAACATCCTGCTGCAGGTGCTGGACGAGGGGCACCTCACGGACAACTACGGACGGGTGATCGACTTCAAGAACACCGTGGTGATCATGACCTCGAACGTCGGCGCCCGCGACATGGTGAAGGGGAAGGCGCTGGGCTTCGCCCAACCCGATTCGCGGGCGACCTTCGACAAGATGGCCGAGAAGGTCAAGGAAGAGATCAACAAGACCTTCAACCCCGAGTTCCTGAACCGGCTGGACGACGTCATCGTGTTCCACCCGCTCACGCGTGAGCACATCGCCGCGATCGTGACGATCCTGCTCAAGGAAGTGCAGCGCCGGTTGGGCGACGAGGAGCTCACGCTCCGGTTGACGCCGGCGGCCTCGGACTTCCTCGTGGACCGCGGTTACGATGAGCACTTCGGCGCGCGCCCGCTGAAGCGCGCGATTCAGAAGTACGTCGAGGATCCGCTCTCGGAGAAGATCCTGGTCGGCGAGTTCGCGCGGGGCGACGAAATCGAGGTCGACGTAGCCCCGGACAAGGAACGGTTGGCGTTCCGCGCGCTCTCCGGCACGAAGGCGTGATCCGCCGGCTTTCCGCTCTCATCCTCCTGAGTTCCACCGCGCTCGTCCCGCGCGCCGCGCGCGCGCAGGGCGGGGAAACACCCGCGCCGACGACCGCCACCGCGCCCGATTCGATCGTGGTGCTCGGGATCCATCGGGTCGACCGCAAGCAGGTCCTCGAACAGAGCGGGCTCTCCCCCGGCAAGCCGCTCGGGTATCGCGATGTCCAGCGTGCCATCCAGGCCCTGTACGCGAGCGGCCAGTACGACGACGTCCGCGTCACCCAGGACACCACCGGTGCCCGGCAGCTCCTGATCGTGCGGGTGCACGAGCGCCCCATCCTCGTGAAGTGGGCGGTGCGCGGCGTGAACCGCGTGTCCGAGGGCAGTGTCCGGGACAAGGCGCAGCTCCCCGAAGGGCGTCCCCTCGACCAGGCGGCGGTCACACGCGCGCAGGGCCGCATCGACTCGCTGTACCGCGCCAACGGCTACTATCTGGCTCACGTCAAGGTCATTCCGCTGTACGAGAACGATTCGTCCCGCGTGCGCATCATCTTCGATGTCGACGAGGGCCGTCGCGTCGCCGTGGCGCAAGTGCAGGTGCAGGGCAACACGCACTTTGCCATGGACCAGCTCGTGGGGCAAATGAAGACGCGCCCCGAGGGGTTCTGGTGGTTCCGCTCGGGCGAGTACGACGACGAGAAGCTGCGCGCCGACGTCCAGGAGCGGCTCCCCAAGTTCTACGGCGACAAAGGGTTCGTCGACTTTCAGGTCCTGGGCGACACGATCCTGGTGAACGACACGACCGGGAAGGCCACCCTCCAGATCCGCGTGAGCGAAGGCCAGCCCTACCGCGTCGGCGCGTTCGAGATCGTGGGGAACCGGCGCTTCTCGACCGAAGAGCTGCAACAGCTGTTTCCGTTCAAGGGGGGCGACCGCACCGGCTTCCTCGGCCTTGGCGGCACCGACCAGGGCCCGGTCTACTTCAGCCAGGAGCGCTGGGACAACGCGGTCAACGATCTTTACACGCTCTATCGCAACAACGGTTACATCTACGCGAACATCCAGCCGCAGGTCATCCGGCGTACTGGAGCCGACGGGAAGCCGGTGGTGGACCTCCGCTGGGCGATCAACGAGGGCCAGCCCGCGATCGTCAACAAGATCGAGATCGCGGGGAACGATATCACCCACGAGCGCGTGATTCGCGAGGCCATCGTCCTCCTCCCCGGGGACGTGTTCCGTCAGGACGCGCTCATCCGGTCGTATCAGAACATCTCGAACCTCGGCTTTTTCCAGCAGCCGTTGCCGTTTCCTGATACGCGCCCCGCCAACGACCAGGGCGACATCGACGTCATCTTCCGCGTGACCGAGAAACACACGGGGAACATCAATTTCGGCGCCTCGGTGGGGCAGGGCACCGGCGTGGGTGGCTTCCTCGGGCTCGACGAGCCGAACCTGTTCGGGAAGGGCAAGAAGGGCCACTTCCAGTGGCAGTTCGGACAGAACATCAGTGATTTTCAGGTGAGCTACACCGACCCGGCGATCAAAGAGTCCCGCATCTCGGGCACATTCGACGTGCACAACACCCGGCTGCGCTACACGATCGCCGATTTGGGCACGTTGAAGCGCGAAGGCGCGAGCGTGCAGTTCGGCTTTCCCGTGTTCAACGACCGCTACACGCGCGTCTTCTTCTCGTACGCGATCGACGACCAGACGTTCACCGGCGCCACCACAGGCCTGGCGTCCTTGAGCTGCAACAACTGCATCCGCTCGACGATCGGGGTCTCCCTGCTCCGGGATACACGGATCGATCTCCCGTTCCCGACTGCGGGCACCATGCACTCGATCGGCGTCTCCCAGTCCGGCGGTCCGCTCGGCGGATCGGGCAACTTCCAGCGGCTCGATCTCGAGGGTCGGTGGTACGCGCCCCTCGGGCAGCTCGGCGGGGCCGCGAGCACATCCCCCATCAAGTTCGTGATGGGACTGTCCGCACGGTCCGGACTCGTGTTCGGCAACTCGCCCTTCTTCGATCAGCTGTTCACCATGGGCGGTGTGCAGTACGGCATCCCGCTCCGTGGCTACGACGAGTTCTCGATCACGCCACGCGGGTTCGATCCCACCGCGAGCAACGGACAGGCGAGCGCGAGCTCGTTCGGCAGCGCGTACTTCGCGACGACCGGCGAGATTGGGGCGCGCATCTCGCAGATGTTCTACCTCTCGACCTTCGTCGACGCGGGCAACGTGTGGGCCCGCGCCCAGGAGTTCAACCCGACCCGCCTGTTCCGCGGCGCGGGGATCGGGGTCAGCATCATCTCGCCGCTCGGTCCGATCGGCATCGACTGGGCCTACGGGTTCGATCGCACCGACACCTTCGGCCGGCCGGCGCCGGGCTTCAAGCTGCATTTCAAGCTGGGCAACTTCTTCTGATCGAAGCGCCCGGCTCGTCGGGCACCTGGACCGCAGCATTTCTTCACTGGGAGACCGTTATGAGGCGTGTGGTAACCGCAGGGGTGTGGCTCCTCCTGGTGACGCCGGCGATGGCGCGCGCGCAGGCCCAAAGCGCGCTCAAGGTCGGCTACATCAAGTCACAGGCAATCCTCGAGCAAACGCCGGGGTACCCCGCCGCGGATTCGGCCCTGGGCCGGGAGCGCAAAGCGATCCAGGACACGCTGCAGCGCATGCAGCAGCAGTGGGATTCCGCCATGAAGGCGTTCGACCAGCAATCGATCGCCCTGTCCTCCACGGCCAAGCAGGCGAAGCAGCGCGAACTGCAGACGATGCAGCAACGCCTCCAGCAGCGGCAAACCGATCTGGAGCAACGGTTTCAACAGCGCCAGCAGGAGCTGTTCCAGCCGATCCAGGCGCGTATCTTCGGCGTGGTACAGGGGATCCGGGCCGAGGGCAACTATTCGTTCATCTTCGACATGGACGCGCCGAACAACAGTATCCTTTTCGCCGACCCGAGTCTCGACATCACCGCGAAGGTGATCGATCGGCTGAAGCAGCCGAAGTAAGGCGCCCTCAGTGCCCGCCGGTGCCCCGGCCGCCCGCCGACGGATCAGCGCTCGCGACATCGCGGCGCTCACCAACGGGCAGCTCGTAGGGCCTCCCGATGTCACGGTCTCCGGCGTCGCGCCGCTCGACCGCGCGGGGCCGGATGACCTCTCGTTTCTTGCTGCTCGGCGCTATCTCCAGTACTTTCAACGGTCTAGCGCGGCGATCGTGCTCTGCAAGCCCGACCTCGTTGCGGACGGCACGACCGGCCCGGTGTGTCGCGTCGTGGTGCGCGACCCGCACGAGGCGCTGCTCTCCGTCATTCCAGTGCTCTACCCCGAGCCCGCCTGGGAGCCGGGGGTGCATCGCACGGCCGTGATCGGCGCGGGCGCCACTTGGCGCGAGCCCGTGGCGATCGGTCCGTACGCGGTGCTGGGTCAGGGGGCGAGCCTGGGGCGCAACGTGCGTATCGGTGCCGGGGCGGTTCTGGGAGACGGCGTCGTGATCGGCGACGACGTGCAGCTTTACCCGCACGTCGTCTGCTACAGCGGAACCGTCGTGGGAAATCGGGTGATCCTGCACGCCGGTGTCCGCCTCGGCGCGGACGGTTTCGGCTACGTGCCGGGCAAGAGCGGGGAGCTGCCCCGCAAGATCCCGCAGGTGGGTCGCTGTATCATCGGCGACGACGTGGAAATCGGAGCGAACACCACGATCGACCGGGGCAGCGTGGACGACACCGTCATCGGGCCCGGGACGAAGATCGACAACCTGGTCCAGGTCGGTCACAACTGCCGGATCGGGGCGCGCTGCCTGATCGCCGGGCAGGCGGGCATCGCGGGGAGCACGCACGTCGAGGACGACGTGTTCCTCGCGGGGCAGGCGGGGCTGGCGGACCACGTGACGATCGGAAAGGGTGCGCGCGTGACCGTGCAGGGGGGCGTGATCGGCGATATCGATCCGGGGGCCACGGTGTCGGGCTATCCGGCCCGCAACCACCGCGAGTTCCTGCGGGCCCAGGGCGCGTTGTACCGGCTCGCGCAGATCGTGGACGACCTGGAGGCGCTGGTACGGCGGACCGATGGCACAGGGCGGTAGGCGCGGGATCCGGAAGAAGGCCGCCGTCTCGGGGACGGGACTGCACACCGGTGCGCGCACCGAGGTGGCGTTCCTGCCGGCGCCCGCCGGGCAGGGGATTCTGTTCCGGCGGGTGGATCTCGCCGGGAAGCCCGAGGTTCCCGCCCTCCTCTCCGAAGTCGAAGCGGTCGAGCGCCGGACGGCCATCGGTCGCGGGGAAAAGACGATTCACACGGTCGAGCACCTCCTCGCCGCGGTCGCGGCCCACGAGATCGACGATCTGACGGTCGAGGTCTCAGGCCCCGAGCCGCCCATCCTCGACGGCAGCGTACAGCCATACTTCGAAGCCCTCGAGCACGCGGGCCCTACGGAGACGACGGGCGAGCCGGCGATTCTCAGCGTGGAGGCGCCGTTTCGAGTCACGGAGGCGGACTCGGAGTACATTGTCGCCCCGGCGAAGGAGCTGCGGCTCACCGTGACCATCGAGTGGCCGCATCCGCTGATTGGGCGGCAAACGGGGAGCTACACGGTCACGCCGCAGGAATTCGCCCGCGACCTGGCGCCGGCCCGTACCTTCGGGTTCACGTCGGAAGTGGCGGCGCTCCAGGCCAAGGGCCTCATCAAGGGTGCGTCCAGCGCCAACGCGATCGTGCTGGACGAGCTCGGCCTCGCCAACGGCGGCCAGTTGCGCTGGCCCGACGAGTTCGTCCGGCACAAGGCCGTGGACATCTTGGGCGACCTGGCGCTCACGGGCGGACGGGTGCGCGCCCACATCATCGCGACGCGGCCTAGCCATGGCGGCAATATCACCCTGGCGCGGGCAGTGGCCCGGGCGGCGCGCCGGGCCGGCCCACCCAAGATGGACATCGGCCGGATCATGGACGTCCTGCCGCACCGCTATCCGTTCCTCCTGGTGGATCGGATCATCGAGATCGAGGGGCAACAGCGGATCGTCGGCATCAAGAACGTCACGATCAACGAGCCGTTCTTTCAGGGGCACTTTCCCGGTCACCCAATCATGCCGGGCGTGCTGATCATCGAGGCGATGGCTCAGGTCGGCGGGATGTTGCTGATGGGCTACTTCGAGGGCCAGAACGTCGAGGACAAGGTGGTGTACTTCATGTCGCTCGACAACGTGAAGTTCCGCCGGCCGGTCGTCCCGGGCGATCAGATCCGCTTCGAGCTCGACATGCTCCAGTTCCGCGGGAAGACCTGCCGGATGAAGGGCGTGGGCTACGTGGACGGGCAGGTGGTGGCGGAGGCGGAAATGATGGCCTCGGTGGTCGATCGGTGATCCATCGGACCGCGCTCGTCGACCCCACGGCGCACGTCGCTGGGGATGTCACCGTCGGCCCGTACGCCATCATCGGCCCCCGCGTCACGGTGGGCGAGCGATGCCAGATCGCGGCGCACGCCGTGCTGGAGCGCAACGTCAAGCTCGGCACCGGCGTGAAGGTGGGCTACGGGAGCGTGCTCGGCAACGACCCGCAGGACCTGAAATACAAGGGCGAGGATACGTGGGTCGAGGTCGGCGACGCGACCGTGATCCGGGAGTACTGCACCATCAATCGCGGGACCGCGGCGACCGGGAAGACGTCCGTCGGCCAACGCTGCTTTCTCATGTCCTACGTCCATCTGGCGCACGACTGCGTCATCGGGAACGACGTAATCGTCGCGAACGCGGTGCAGATGGCCGGTCACGTGACGATCGAAGATCGGGCCATCATCTCGGGTCTCGTGCCGATCCATCAATTCGTGCGGATCGGCACTTTCTCGTTCGTGGGCGGCGGATCGCGCGTGAATCAGGACGTACCGCCGTACACCAAGGCGGTGGGTAACCCCGTCCATCTCTACGGGCTCAACTCGGTCGGGCTGCAGCGCGCCGGGTTCTCCCCCGAGGTCAAACTGGCCTTGAAGCGCGCCTACCGGCTGCTGTTCAATTCCGACATGACCGTGGGCCAGGGCATCGCCAAGGCGCGCGCCGAGCTGCCGCAGATCCCCGAGGTCGAGAACTTCCTGAAGTTCATTGAAGGATCGCAGCGCGGGGTGATGGTGTGAGCGTCCGCGCGGGCGTCGTCGGCACCGGGGCCCTGGGCTTCCACCACGCCAGACTGCTGCGGCGCATGCCGGGCGTCACGTTCGCGGGGATCTACGACAAGAACCCCACGCGCGCCGCCGAGGTAGCGAAGCAGCTCGACACCGTAGCGCACCCGTCGCTCGACGCGCTGCTCCAGCACGTCGATGCGGTGACCGTGGCCGTCCCGACCCCCGTGCACACGGAGGTCGGCGTCGCGGTGCTCGACCGTGGCATCGCGCTGCTGATGGAGAAGCCGCTCGCGGACACGCTCGACGGCGCGGACGAGCTGGTGCGGCGGGCGACGGCACAGCGCGTCGTGCTCCAGGTGGGTCACGTGGAGCGCTTCAACCGCGCCGTGCGCGCCGCCGCCCCCTATCTCGCCGAGCCGCGATTCCTCCAGATCGATCGGCTCGCACCGTTTCAGCCGCGCGGCACGGACGTCGCGGTGATCCTCGACTTGATGATTCACGATCTCGATCTCGTGCTCGAGCTGGTACAGGCACCGGTGGCGGACGTGCGGGCGACGGGCGTCGCACTCCTCACGCCGCACGTGGACATCGCGAATGCTCGCATCGAGTTTGCCAACGGCGCCATCGCGAACGTCACGGCGAGCCGCGTGTCGCGGGAGCGGACGCGCAAGCTTCGCATCTTTCAGCCCACGGGGTACTGCTCGCTCGACCTGGCCCAGGGGTGCGGCGACTTCTTCCGGTTGAAGGACGGCTGGCAGGGCTTCGGGGCCACCACGCTCGAGCAGATCGTGGAGCACGTGCGGCTCGAGGCGCCGGAAGCGGAGCCGCTCAAGCTCGAGCTGGAGAGCTTCCTGCGTGCCGTGCGTGGGGAGGAAGAGGTGGTCGTGTCGGGCGCCGCCGGGGCGCAGGCCCTGGCCCTCGCCTTTCGCGTCGCGGACGCCGTTCAGGCCTCGCCCCTCGCCACCGCGCGGCCGTGAGCCGCGCGCCGCGCATCTATGTGTCGGCGGGCGAACCGTCGGGGGACGCGCACGCCGCTGCCGTCGTCGCCGCCCTGAAGCGCCGCGTCCCGGCGGCCGCCGTGGAGGCGTTCGGCGGGCCTGGGCTCGCGGCGGCGGGAGCGACGGTGTTGGACCGCATGGAGCGTTTTTCCGTCGTGGGATTCGTCGAAGCGTTGTGGAAGCTCCCGGCGCACCTCCGCTTGTTGCGACGCGTGCGGGACGCACTCCGGGACAAGCGGTACGACCTCGTCATCCTCGTGGACTATCCCGGCTACCATTTGCGCGTGGCCGCCGCGGCGCGCGCCGCGGGCATTCCCGTACTCTATTACATCGCACCCCAGATGTGGGCCTGGGCGCCCGGCCGGGTCCGCAAGCTGGCCGCGGTCCGCCGCCTCGCCGTCATCCTGCCGTTCGAAGAACGCTTCTTCTTGGAGCACGGCGTGGCCGCGACCTTCGTGGGACACCCGCTCCGGGATCGACCGTCACCACCGCCGCGAGCCGTGGCCAAGCGAGCGCTCGGGCTCGACCCCATGCGGCCCGTCCTCGGTCTCTTTCCAGGAAGCCGCGCGCAGGAGGTAAAGCGCCTCTGGCCGGCGTTTCGCGATGCCGCCCTCCGCGTCGGCGCCGCGAAGCCGGAGGCCCAGGTCGTGGTCGCCGGGACGGCGCATGGCGAGTATCCGGCACCCGGGAGCATTCGGATCCACACCGGCGACCCGCTCGGCGTCTTCGCGGCGGCGGACGCCGGACTGTGTAAGTCGGGCACGACCACGCTCGAGGCGGCCCTCGCCGACGTCCCGATGGTCATCGCCTATCGACTCAATCCCGTCTCGTTCGCCATCGCGATTCGCATGCTTCAGGTTCCACACGTCGGGTTAGTGAACCTGATCGCCGGTCGGGAGGTGAGCCCCGAGCTGCTGCAGCGAGCGGTGACGCCGGCCGCTCTCGCCGAGGCCGTGCTCCCGTTGCTCGATCGCGAGAGCCCTGCCGCTCGCCGCCAGCGCGAGGGCTTGGCTTTGGTCCGTGAACGGCTCGGGCCCCCGGGGGCGTCAGACCGAGTGGCCGCGCTGGCCCTCGAGCTCGCAGGGTGAAGCTCGGTCGAGCGGATACGCTCGCGACCGCCGCCGGGGCGGGCCTGGTCCGGCTGCTCGCGGCCACCTGGCGATACCGGATACATGGGTGGGAGCATGTGGTCGCGGCTCGGGCCACGGGGCGGCCGGTGATCTACATCCTGTGGCACAGTCGCATTCTGCCCCTCCTGTACCATCGGCGGGACGAGGGCATGGCCCTCCTCATCAGCCGGCATCGCGATGGTGGATACCTGGCCGAGTTGTCCGAGCGCTGGGGCTACCGCGTCGTACGCGGGTCGTCGAAGCGGGGAGGGGATGTCGGCCTGCTGGGTCTCGTACGCGCCCTGAAAAGCGGCGGGGAGGTGGCCCTGACGCCCGATGGACCTCGAGGGCCCGCGGAGCGCATGAAGCCGGGCGCGCTCGCCGCGGCGCAGCATGCGAACGCGCTCGTGGTCCCGTCGGGAGCTCGGGCCTCGTCGGCGTGGTGGATCCAATCGTGGGACCGATTCTGCGTCCCCCGCCCGTTCGCGACTGTGGACATCGTGTACAGCGCCCCGTTCGGCGTAAGCGAAGGGAAAGAAGCGGTGAGGCATGGAATGGGCATCGCGGAGCGTGAGCTCCGGCATGTCACGTACGGGCAATGGTGAGGAGCCTGAGTCGAGTGGTGCAGTGGCTTTGGAGTGACTCGGCGGCCGCGCGAGTGGCCCGGCTGCCCCTCGTCCCGCTTGCGGGGTTGTACTCGGCGGTGATGTGGTGGCGGGCGAGGACGGCGGGTCAACGCCCGCCGGTCCGCCTTCCACTGCCCACGATTGCGGTCGGGAATCTCTCGGTCGGCGGGACGGGCAAGACGCCGCTTGCGGCCTGGATCGCCGAATACTGCGCGCGGCGTGGTCACACTCCAGCGATCCTGCTGCGCGGCTACGGGGCGGACGAGGAGCTCGTGCACGCGCGGCTCGTCCCGCGCGCCGTGGTCGTGGCGAACCCCGATCGCGTCGCGGGCGCGGCCCTCGCGCGAGCCCGAGGCGCCCGGATCTGCGTCCTGGACGATGCGTATCAATTGACCGGCGTCGCGCGGGATTTGAACATCGCGCTGGTCAGTGCCGAAAGCGCCGCAGGGTCGCCGTGGCCCCTGCCCGCGGGCCCGTGGCGCGAGCGCTGGGACACGTTGGATCGCGCGGACATGATTATCGTGACCCGCAAAAGCGCTTCCGCGAGCGCGGCGGCGGCGGTCACCGATCGCCTGTCCGCCGAGCGTCCCGGTGTGCCGATCTGCATCGCCGCGCTCGAGCTCAGCCACCTGGAAGGCATGCAGTCCGGCGCACGCCAGATGCTCGAGGTCCTCACGGGTCGTCCGGTGCTTGCGGTGGCCGGGATCGCCGATCCGTCGAGTTTCGAAGCACAGCTCGCCGCCACGGGCGCGCGGGTGCAACTCATGGCGTATCAAGACCATCAGCGATATGCCCCGGCGGACGTGGAGCGACTCGCGCGGGCCGCGCGGGCAGGCGATAATGTTGTAGTCACCGAGAAGGACGCCGTGAAGCTCCGCCCTCGCTGGCCCGGAAACGCCCCTGAGCCGTTGGTGGCGGTGCTCGCCGTCCGGTGGGAGCGGAACGGCGACGTGCTCGACCAGGCCGTTGACACCGTACTCGCCCGGGCTCCCCGGCCTCCTGAGTCTTGACCTCCACACGAGTGCTATGAGCGAACCAGCGATCAAGCCCCCCGTCCCCTCGCCCGCCCCGCCTCCCCCGGCGCACGGGATCAGGCCGGACAAGGAAACCTTCCTGGCCGAGGAGAACCCGTTCGAGGCCATGATGGAGCGGTTCGACCATGCCGCCCACCTCCTGAATCTCGATCCGGGCCTCTACAAGGTTCTCCGCAATCCCGAAAAGCAGATCATCGTCTCGGTCCCCGTGCTGCGGGACTCCGGCGAGGTGGAGGTCTACACCGGATACCGCGTGCTCTACAACACCTCCCGCGGGCCGGCGAAGGGCGGCATTCGGTTCGACCTGAACGTGACCCTCGAGGAAGTGAAAGCGCTCGCGGCCTGGATGACGTGGAAGTGCGCGCTCGTCAACATTCCGTTCGGAGGGTCCAAGGGTGGGGTCGTGTGCGACCCGACCACCATGTCGATGGCGGAGCTCGAGCGGGTCACCCGTCGCTACACGTCGAGCATCATCGAGACGCTGGGCCCCGATTCGGACGTCCCGGCGCCCGACGTGAACACGAACGAGCGCGTGATGGCATGGATCATGGACACCTATTCCATGCATCACCGCCACACGGTGACGTCGGTGGTGACCGGCAAGCCGGTGGAAATGGGCGGGTCGCTGGGGCGCCGGGAGGCGACCGGCCGCGGCTGCATGATCGTGACCCGCGAGACGCTCGCCAAGCTGGGGATGAGCCTCAAGGGCGCTCGCGTCGCGGTGCAGGGGTTCGGGAACGTGGGCTCCGTGGCGGCGGAGCTGATGGCCAGAGAGGGCGCGATCATCGTCGCCGTTTCGGACAAGTCGGGCGGCGTGTACAACCGTCAAGGACTCGACATTCCCGACGTGCTGCAGTGGGTGCGAGAGAAGCGGCAAATCGCCGGGTACCCCAAGGGCGAGCAGATCAGCAAGGAGGCGGTGCTCACGGTCGACTGCGACGTGGTGGTGCCCGCGGCGACCGAGAACGTCATCACCCGCAAGAACGCTCCCCAGATCAAGGCAAAGATCATCTGCGAGGGCGCCAACGGGCCCACGACCGCCGCCGCGGACGAGATTCTCGAGAAGAAGGGCATCTTCGTGATTCCCGACATTCTCGCGAACGCGGGCGGCGTCACCGTGAGCTACTTCGAGTGGGTTCAGGACCGCGGTGGCTACTTCTGGGACGAAGACACGGTCAACCGCCGGCTCGAATCGATCATGACGCGCTCGTTCCACGAGGTGATGGGCCTCGTCGAGAAGCACAAGGCGAGCACGCGGATCGCCTGCTACATGCTTGCGGTGGACCGTGTGGCGAAGATGCACCGGCTGCGTGGGATGTATGCCTGATGCGCTACCGCGTAGTCGCAGTGGGCCGCGTGCGCGGCGCGGCGCTCCGCGCGGCGTGTGACGAATACCTCGAGCGGCTGCGACACTACACGCGAGTCGAGGAGCGGGAGGTCAGGGACGAGGCGCGAGTCCTGGAAGCGGTACCCGAGGGCTCGCGCCTCATCGCGTTGTCCCGGTCCGGAGAGGAGTGTACGTCCGCGCGGCTCGCCGACTGGACCGCGCGGTGGGACATGGACGGGCGCGACGTGGTGCTCGCGATCGGTGGCGCGGACGCGCTGCCCGAGGGGGTGCTCCGCCAGGCCGAGCGGGTCTGGAGCCTGTCGCGGCTGACCCTCCCGCACGAGCTCGCGCGCGTGGTGCTGTACGAGCAGCTGTATCGCGCGTACACGATCCGCCGTGGAGAACCATATCATCGCGGACCCTGAGTTGACGGCGGCCGACCGGGCGGCCCTGTACGGCCTGGCGCGGGCCACGCTGGCGGCGCACCTCGCCGGTCGGCCCCTCCCGCCGGTTCCGGTGGTGCCGGGCGCCACGTTGAAGCGCGGCGCTTTCGTCACGTTGTATGAGCGTGGTGCGCTGCGCGGCTGTATCGGCCACATCGCGGCGGACCGGGAGCTCGGCGGGGTCGTTCAGGAGATGGCGGTCGCCGCGGCGCGGGATGATCCGCGCTTCGCCCCGGTCGAGCCCGATGAGCTGGCGCTGATCGCCGTCGAGATCTCCGTTCTGCTCGCGCCCCTGCCGTTGCCGACGCCGATCGAGCCGGCGCGGATCGTGGTGGGCCGCGACGGCGTGATCGTACGCCGGGAAGGACGGATTGCGCTGCTGTTGCCGCAGGTGGCCGCGGAGCTGGGGTGGGGACCGGAAGCGCTGCTCACCGCCGCCTGCCGCAAGGCGGGGCTGTCGCCGGACGCGTGGAGGGAACCCGGCACGGACGTGCTCGCGTTTCAAGCGGACGTGTTCGGCGAAGCCGGGGAAACGACCGGGGAAGCGGGAAGGGGGAAGATCGGGGAATGATCCCGCGGATCGTCACGACGCCTATCGCGCCGCTCGCATTGCCTTCGCGGACCCTCACGCCGCGTCGAGTGGCGCCCGACCTGATCGCTGCCGCGCTGCCCGGACCGGGTCGCGATCGACTCGCCGCCGGTGACGTCCTGGTGGTCACCACCGGCCAACAGCCCGGTCTTTTCACCGGTCCCCTCTACACGATCTACAAGGCTCTCTCCGCCATCGCGTTGGCGCGGCGGCTCGAGAACGATTGGCGAGTGCCCGTCGTCCCGGTGTTCTGGGTTGCGGGCGACGACCACGACTTCGCCGAGGCGAACCACGCGTCGTTTCTCAACACGAACGGCGAGCTCACGTCGATCGTGCTCCGAGAGCGACCGGCCGACGCGCCGCTCGTCCCGCTGGCCCGAGAGCCGTGCGGGCCCGAGATCGTGGGCGCGCTGGCGCAGCTGCGAGATGGCACTCCCGATACGGAATTCAAGGGTGCGGTCATCGAGTCCCTCGAGCGGTGGTACCGAGCCGACAGGTCGCTTGCCGACGCGTTCGCGGGCGCGCTCCAGGAGCTCCTCGGCCCGCGCGGCCTGGTCGTGCTGCGCGTTTACGACCGCTCCGCCAAGCGCGCGGCGGCTCCCTGGGTCCTGCAGGGCCTCGAGATCACCCTGCCGGACGGGTACACCCCGGTGTTCGTCGAGGCGCGCGAGGGCCGGGACCGGTTGGAACGCCAGGGCGACGCGTTCGTGACGCGCCGCAGCGGCGAGCGCTTCACCCGCGCCGAGCTCGAGCGCATCGCGAACGACGCCCCCGATCGCCTGTCGCCCAACGTCCTGCTGCGGCCCGCCGTCGAAGCGGCGCTCCTGCCGACGGTGGCGTACGCCGCTGGCCCCGCGGAGCTCGAGTACCTCCCCGATGCGGCCCCGTTGTACGAACGGCTGGGCGTCGCGCGCCAGCTGCCGATCCCGCGCTGGTCGGGCGTGCTGGTCGAAGCGCGCGTCGACAAGCTCATGGAGCGTCACGGGCTCGACCTGACCGCGTTCGACGGCAAGCCTGGTGAGCTCGAGGCGCGGCTCGTTCGCACCGATTTGCCGCCCGAAGCCGTCGCGACACTCGGGACGTTGCGCTCGAGCATCGAGGAGCAGTATGGGCACCTGCTCGAGGCGGCGATGAAGGTGGACCCGACGCTCGAGCGGACGGTCGAGTCCGCCCGCAACGCGGCGCTCTCCGGGGCGCAGACCATCGAGAAAAAGCTCATCGCGAGCCTGAAACGGCTCGAGGGCGAGGCGCTGGTGCGACAAATCGCCCGGGCGCGCGCCGCGGTGTACCCGAACGGCCAACCGCAGGAGCGTGTGCTCACGCTCGCGTCGTTCCTGGTCCGCTACGGAGCCGAATTGCTCGACGGACTCGAGCACGAGGTGGCGCGCTGGGCGGGCACTTCGTAGAATCCGTCACATGTGGATTTTCGTCGTCGTGCTGCTCGTGGCCCTGATGATACCCATCACAGCCATCCTGCTCGATTCGCCGCTCGGCCGGTCGGTGGCGCGACGGCTCGAAGGACCGGGAGCGGGAGACGGGGGTGGGCCGGGCATGCGTCAGCTCGAGCGACGGCTGGAGGCGCTCGAGACCGACCTCGAGGATGTGAACCGCTCGCTCGCCGGGATGCGGGAGGAGCTGCAGTTCGTTCAGCGCTTGCTGGAAGATCCCACCAAGAAGAACCGCCCGTCCTGACGGTGCCCAACCGAGGGGCAGCAGGCGGTGGCGCACGCCACGCGGCGCAGGTCGCGACCGGCATCTTCCTGACGCGTGTCCTGGGGTACGTACGCGAGCGCGTCTTCGCGCACTACTTCGGCAACGACACGCTCCCGGCCGACGCGTTCCGCGCCGCGCTCCGCATTCCGAATTTCGTGCGCAACCTGCTTGGCGAAGGCACGCTGTTGGCGTCCTTCATACCGGTCTATGCCACGTTCAACGAGCGCACAGACAAGGGCGCGGCGCGCGCGCTTGCCGGCGCGATTCTCGGACTGCTGCTCGTGGCATCCGGTGTTCTCGCCCTGCTCGGCATCGCCCTGGCCCCCGCGATCACGACGTTGATCGCCAAGGGATTCGACGAGCCGCGGCGCCAGCTGACCATCACCCTGGTCCGCATTCTGTTTCCGATGACGGGGCTGATGGTCGTGTCGGCCTGGTGCCTCGGCATCTTGAACACGCATCGACGGTTTTTCCTCCCTTACGCGGCGCCGGCGCTGTGGAACGTCGCTGGCATCGTCGCGATGGTCGCCGCGGGGACGTGGTTCGCCAACCGTGCCCTTCCCGTCGAGGCGCAGCTGCACCGGTTGTCCCTCGCGCTGGCGTGGGGGACCGTGGCGGGTAGCGTGCTGCAGATCGCCGTCCAACTGCCCACCTGCTGGCGGCTGCTCCAGGGCATTCCGCTGCGGTTCTCGACGGCGCCGGAGGGCGTGCGAAATGTCATCATCGCGTGGCTGCCGTTGCTGCTCGGTGCCGGCGTCGTGCAGGTCTCGGGGCTGATCGACACCTTCCTGGGCTCGTTCACGGGGCCGGGAGGCGTTTCCGCGCTCGGGTACGCCCAACTGATTCAGCAGCTGCCGATCAGTCTGTTCGGCGTCTCGGTCACGGCGGTGTCGTTGCCGGAGCTTTCGCGGGAAGCGGCCGGCGCGACGCCGAACGATCAGCTCCGCACGCGGATCGCCGTGGGGTTCCGCCGCATCGTGTTCTTCGTTGTGCCGTCATCCATCGCGTGCATCGTGTTGAGTCACGAGATCGTCGCCGCGTTGTACGAGACGGGCCGCTTCACAGCCGACGCGACGGTCCTCGTCGCGAGCGTGCTGGCGGCCTACGGAACGGGCCTCGTGGCGCAAGCGACCGTCAAGCTGTTCGCGTCCGGGTTCTACGCCATGCGGGACACGCGCACGCCGGTCATCATCGCCGCCTCGTCTCTCGTGGTGTCGACGGGGCTCGCGTGGCTGCTCATGCGGTGGCTCGGCCCAGCGGGGATCGCGTTGGGCTCGTCGATCGGCGCATGGGTGAGCACGACGTTTCATCTCCGGGACCTGAGCGGGCGTATCGGGACGGTCCTCCGCGCCACGGACTGGCGGGCGTTCGGAACCACGCTGGTGGCGGGCGCGGTCGCGGCGGGTCTGGCCTTCGGTGCCTCGCGCGTCGCGCCTGCGATCGCGCCTATCCCGCGCGGGGCGCTCGTGCTGAGTATCTTTGGGATCGTATACGCCGCGGCAACGCTGGCGCTCAAGCATCCCGATGCCGTCCGGACATGGCAATCCCTGACCACCTCGCGCGCCAGCTAGACGCCCTTCCCGACAAGCCGGGCGTGTATCTGTGGAAGAACGAGGCCGGGGAGATTCTCTACGTCGGGAAGGCCAAGAGCCTGCGCTCGCGGGTGCCGAGCTACTTCGGGCCCGACGCCGGCGGGACGCCCGAGCAGGCCGCCCTCATCGCGCAAATCGCCGACGTCGAGACGATCATCGTCTCGAACGAGCCGCAGGCGCTCCTGCTCGAGAACAACCTCATCAAGGAACACAAGCCGCGCTTCAACATCCGGCTGACCGATGACAAGAGCTACCCCCGGATCGCCGTGACGCTCGCGGAGCCGTTCCCGCGCGTGCTCGTGGTGCGACGTGTGACGATCCCCGGCGCCCGATTTTTCGGCCCCTATACAGATGTCGCCACGCTCCGGCAGACCCTCAACATCATCCGGCGCATTTTCACCGTCCGCTCGTGTCACTGGGAGCTGCCGCGGGAGGCCCCGGAGCGGCCCTGCCTCGATTATCACATCGAGCGCTGCCGCGCGCCGTGCGTGCGCCTGCAGAGCGAGGCGGAGTACCGCCGCATGATCGACGACGTGCTCCTCTTCCTCGAAGGAAAGACGGTGGACGTGCGGACGCGGCTGCGTGAGCGCATGCAGCAGGCGGCCCGACAGCAGGACTTCGAGCGCGCGGCGCAGGTGCGCGACGCCCTCAAGTGGCTCGACCAGCTGGAACAGCCGCAGGCGGTCGAGCTCGTCGGAGGAGGGGATGCCGATGCCGTCGGCATCGCCCGGGACGGCGACGATGCGTGCGGCGTGGTACTCCGCGTGCGGGACGGCAAGCTGATCGCGCGGGACCACTGGTTTCTGGAGAACGCGGAGCACGAAACCGAGGGCGCGGTGCTGTCCACGTTCCTGGTCCGCTGCTATGTCCCCCTCGAGGGCAGGGCCCGAAACGTCCTCCTGCCGTTCCCACCCGAGGATCTCGCGTCCTTGGCGGCGCTCGTGCCCGACGTCGACTGGCGGACGCCCCAACGGGGATCCAAGGCCCAGCTCGCGGAGCTGGCCGACCAGAACGCCCGGCATCTGCTCGATAGCCTCAAGATCGAGAGCTTCGACATCGACGAACGCTCCGCCGATCCGGTCTTTGCCCTCGGGCGCGATCTGGGGCTCGCCGCCGTGCCTCGCGCGTTCGTCTGCATCGACATCTCCACCAACCAGGGCCGGGATACGGTCGGCTCGCTCGTGTGGTTCGAGGCGGGGCGACCCAAGAAGGCCGAGTACCGGCGCTTTAGAATCCGCGGGGCACCGCAGGACGACTTTGCCGCGGTGCACGAGGTGGTAACGCGCTACCTCACACGGCGGCTCGCGGAGCAGAAGCCGCTTCCCGACCTGGTGGTGATCGACGGCGGGAAGGGCCAGCTCGGTGCGGCGCTGGACGCTGCCCGGGCCGTGGGGCAGCCGCAGCTGCCCATCGTCAGCCTGGCCAAACGTGAGGAGGAGATCTTCCTGCCCGGCCGCGTCCAGCCGCTCGCGCTGTCGCGGCGCAGCCCGTCGCTCAGGCTGCTGCAGCGCGCGCGCGACGAGGCGCACCGGTTCGCCCTGAGCTACAGCAGGAAACGCCGGTCGCGACGCACCATTACGTCCGAGCTCCTCGCCATTCCAGGGATCGGACCGAATCGCCGGCGAGTACTTCTCGAGCGGTTTGGGTCGTTGGCGGGCGTCAAGACGGCGACGCCCGCGGAGATCGCCGCGCTGCCGGGATTCTCGGTCCGGCTCGCGGAGCGCATTCTCGATCGTCTCCACGCACCGATCTGACGATGAGCCTGGACTGGTCCCTCGAGTGCTCCGGCTGCGCCGCCGTTCGTAGTGCCGACGGACTGCCTGGCGTGTGCGACGCGTGCGGCCAGCCGTATCTCGTGCGGTATCGCGCGGCACCCAACCCCGACGTGACGCGAACGCTGCGCGGGCGACCCTGGACCATGTGGCGCTACCGCGAGTGGCTGCCGCTCACGGACGGTGAGGCGCCCGTCACCCTCGGTGAAGGTGGGACGCCGCTCCTCCCCGTGCGTCGCGCGGGAGCGAAGCACGGCTTCCGCGAGCTCCTGGTCAAGGACGAAGCGGTGAATCCCACCGGCTCCTTCAAGGCACGGGGCCTCGCCGCCGCCGTCACCCGCGCGGCGCGAGCGGGGGCGAAGGCGCTGGTGGTGCCGACCGCCGGCAACGCCGGCGTGGCGCTCTCGGCATATGCCGCGCAGGCGGGCGTGGTGGCGCGCGTGTACGCACCGGCGAGCACGCCCGCGACCATCCTCGTCCAGATCCGCGCGTTCGGCGGCGACCTCGTATTGCTGGATGGGCACATCGGTGATTGCGGGAAGGCGGCCCGCGCCTATGCTGCCGAGACTGGCGCCGTGGACGTCTCGACGCTGCGCGAGCCGTACCGCATCGAGGGCAAGAAGACGCTCGCCCTCGAGCTCGCCGAGCAGCTCGACTGGACCCTGCCGGACGCCATTGTTTACCCGACGGGTGGTGGCACGGGGCTCATCGGCATGTGGAAGGCATTCGCCGAGCTCGCCGCGGCGGGATGGGTAAGCGGTCGCCCGCCGCGCATGTACACCGTCCAGGCCGCGGGCTGCGCGCCGGTGGTGCGGGCCTTCGAAACGGGGGCGGACGCGTGTACCCCGTGGCCCGACCCCACGACGATCGCTGCGGGCCTCCGGGTGCCCGGGCCGCTCGGAGACCGCTTGATGCTGCGTGCGCTACGCGAGAGCCATGGTGGGGCGGTGACCGTCACGGACGCGCAGCTCGCCGCAGCCGCGCGCGATCTGCAGACGCTGGAGGGAATCGACGCGTCGCCGGAGGGCGGGGCAGCGCTCGCGGGCGCGGCGGCGCTCAACGCCCAGGGTGTACTGGGACCCGAGGAGCGCGTCGTGCTCTTCAACACCGGCGCAGGGTGGCTGTACAGAGCCTAACCCATTTATATTCCAGAGCTTGGGAACGATGCGCATCGCCATCCTGGACCCCGCAGCCGGGATATCCGGCGACATGACGTTAGGCGCGCTGCTTGCCCTGGGCGTGTCACAGCAATGGCTCGAGGGCCTGCCAGCACGCCTCGGGCTGGCGGGCGTCCAGGTTGCAGTGCGAGACGCCGTCCGGAGCGGCGTGGGATGCAAGCAGGTCGAGTTCACTATCCCGGAGCAACCGCACGGCCGTCACGTGGGCGAGCTCGTGAGCCTCGTCGAGCGGGCGCCCGTTTCGGCTTGGGTGAAGGAACGCGCGATCGGCGCGTTCCGGCTTATCGGCGAGGCTGAGGGGCGCGTGCACGGCGTCGCGCCAGAGCGCGTGCATTTGCACGAAGTGGGTGCGGTGGACGCGGTTCTCGATATCGTCGGTGCGATCGAGGGGTTCGAGCAGCTGAGCGTGGAGGCGATCTACACGCTGCCGGTCGCCGTAGGAAGCGGCTGGGTCGACGCGGCGCATGGCCGGCTCCCGGTGCCCGCGCCGGCCACGGCCATCCTGCTCGAGGGCCTGGAGCTCGCGAGTGGAGGGCCGGTCGAGGGCGAGGCCACGACCCCGACTGGTGCGGCGCTGGTACGGGTGTTGGCGGCCGGGCCACCGCCCCGCCAGTGGAGGCTGGTGAAGGGTGGTTGGGGGGCGGGGCAGCGAAATCCTGCGCATTACCCGAACGCGCTGCGCATCCTGGTTGCCGAGCAGGCGGCCGAGGCCGGGCGGGTGGTGCTCCTGGCGAGCGACCTGGACGATATGAGCCCGGAGTACGTGGAGCCCCTGCGGCAGGCCCTCGTGGCCGAGGGGGCGCTCGACGTGCAGACGTGGCCGGTGCAGATGAAAAAGGGGCGGTCCGGCTTCCGCGTGGAGGTGGTAGCGCCGGAGGGACTCGCGGAGCGGGTGACGGCGGCGTTGTTTCGCCACAGCACCACCGCGGGGGTGCGGCGCTGGGTGGCGGAGCGGGCGACGCTGGCGCGGCGCCAGGTCACGGTGCAGCTCACGCCGGAGATCGCCGTGCGGGTGAAGGTGTTGGAGCAGCCGGATGCCACGGGAGTGCGAGTGAAACCAGAG
>DASQIB010000053.1:0-4586 GCA_035631795.1 Gemmatimonadales bacterium
TAGTGATCTACCGTCCTGTCTCCGGCAAGTGCGAAGCGTGTCACGGCGAGAAAGTCAGGAGGGGATCGTGAGATCGGGACGCCTCGTGCTCATGGCGGGTATCGCGGCGCTGGCGTGGTCCAAGGCCGCGGCGCAACAGGCCGTGCAGAACCCGCACGGTAAGCTCCAGGAAGAGTGCGCCCTCTGCCATAGCGCCGAAGGCTGGGTACCGGCGCGCGTCAGCGCGAAGTTCGACCACGCCAAGCGGGGGATGGCCTTGCTCGGAGCGCACGCCCAGGCCTCCTGCCGGTCGTGCCACACGACGCTCGACTTCCACGGCGTCGCGACCACCTGTGCGTCGTGTCACCAGGACGTGCACCGCGGTGAGCTGGGTAACGATTGCGGGCGCTGTCACACCGCGCGCAGCTTCCTCGACCGCGCGAACATGGTGCGCGCCCACCAGCAGACGCGCTTCCCGCTCAGTGGTGCCCATCTCGCCATCGATTGCGAGGCGTGCCATCTGCCCGCGCCCCAAGGCCAGCTCGCTTTCGTCGCGATACCGTCCGCGTGCGTGGACTGCCACCGCCCGCAATACCTGGCGGCGAAAAATCCCGACCACGCCGCGGGCGCGTTCCCGCTCGATTGCGCGCAATGCCACGCCGCCACGATCTGGACGAACGCGCGCTTCAATCACGACGCCTCCGGCTTCCCGCTCACGGGGGTGCACCGCACGATCGCCTGCCAGCAATGTCACGTCAGCGGTTTCACGGCGCTTAGCACCGCGTGCGTCTCCTGCCACCAGCAGGACTACAATGGCACGACCAATCCGGTCCACGCCACGGCGGGGTTCGCCACGACGTGTCAGGACTGCCACACCACATCCGGCTGGACGGGGGCGACGTTCAATCACACGTGGTTCCCGATTCCCCATCAGACAGCGACGCAGTGCAGCGACTGTCACCTGAATGCCTCCGACTTCTCGACGTTCACGTGCACCAACTGTCACACCCAGAGCCAGACCGACCCCCGCCACTCCGGCGTGAGCGGATACGTGTGGAACAGCACGAACTGCTACGCGTGTCACCGCAACGGGCGGGGCGGATGAGGCCTCAGGTCGTCGCGCAGTTGTTCCTGGCCGCCCTGGCCACGCTGAGCGCAGCTCAGACGCCGGGCCCGACCAGGGCGGCGCGGATCACCTACCTGACGAGCGCCTCGGCGTACCTGGACGCGGGGCGCGACGAGGGGTTGCGAGAAGGAGCGCGGGTGAGCGTGTGGCGCGGTGGCGTGACGATCGGCGTTCTGAAAGTCGCCTACCTCGCCTCACACCGCGCGTCCTGCGACATCGTCAGCGCGTCTCCCGTACTCGCCGTGGGGGATACCGTGCGGTTCGTCCCTGCCGCCGCCCCTCTCGACTCGAGCGCGGTGGCCCGGACGCCCCGCGCCCCGTCGCCGCCAGGGGCGACCGGATCTGGCACAGTGACGTCGCGCGCGGGCCTGCGCGGGCGGCTGAATGTGGAGTACTTCCTGATGCGACAGGTGGACGTCTCCGGCCAGCTGTCGCAACCGGCCCTGGGCCTACGGCTCGATGGCGCGCCTGGAGGCGCGCCGTCACTCAACCTGAGCGTGGACGTGCGCGCCCGACATAGCTACACGATTCTCGCTGATGGGAGCGCCGTCACCGATGATCGGAACCGCGTGTACGCAGCCGATCTATCGATCAACGCGCCCGGCTCACCGACCAGGCTCACGTTGGGCCGTCAGACCTCAGGGGCGCTGGCGTCCGTGGGCGTCTTCGACGGTGTGATGGCAGAGCTCGTGCAGCCCAATTGGAGCACCGGTGTGTTCGCCGGCACGCAGCCCGATCCCATCGACCTCGCCTTCTCGAGCTCCATCGTGCAAGGCGGGGTTTACGCCCAGCGCCACAGCCGGCCCGGTGCTGCCGCCCGCTGGGCCCTGACCCTCGGCGCGAGCGGATCCTACCAGGACGTGCATGCTAACCGCGAATTCGCCTGGCTGCAGGGATCTTATTTCGACGCGCGACTGTCCGCGTTCGTCACGCAGGAAGTCGACTACTACCGGCCGTGGAAGCTGCTCCCCGGGATGCACGTGATCTCACCGACGAGCACGTTTGCCTTCCTGCATGTTCATCCCAGCGACCTCATCACGTTCGATGGTGGATTTGACAACCGTCGCAACGTCTTGCTGTACCGCGACATCGTGAATCCGGAAACGAACTTCGACGATACCTACCGCCAGGGCGCCTGGGGAGGCCTATCGTTCCAGCCCTCACGGCGCGTGCGTGTCGGCTTCGACGTTCGCGCGAGTAGCGGTGGTCCAGCGGGGAGCGCCAACTCCTACACCGCGTCGTTTGCCGCCGATCGACTCACCAGGTTGGGTGCGACGCTGCGCACGCGGACCACCTACTACGTCAACCCGCAGCTCACGGGTGTGCTTCAATCACTGACGCTGGGTGTCGACCCGGGGACCAGGCTGCACGTCGAGCTGAACGGAGGGGTCCGCTCCGAGCGGGACCCCACGGCCGACCCGGCGCGCACCACGGCGACCTGGGAAGGCCTCGACGCCGATCTGACGCTCGCGCGGGCCTGGTACCTGCTCGTGTCCGCCACACGCCAGCGCGGCGGGCTCGACGGCTATGACCAAATCTTCACGGGATTGAGCTTCCGGTTCTGAGCGTTTCGTCTGTTGCGAGCACTTTTCCCGCAGGCATATTGAGAGCGTGCGCCTCGACTTTTCCGGAGCGCCGGAGATCGCCGCACCACCCGACGTGGTCTGGCGGCGGCTGCTCGACCACGAGTTCGTGGCGTCTGTGGCGCCCGGCGTGGAGTCAGTCCAGGCGATCGACGACCGCCACTTCAAGGTGATCTCGGGGTTCGGCGTCGGAGCGGTGAAGGTCCGATTCCAGCTCGAGGTCGTGTTGTCCGACGTGAATCCCCCCAAGAGTCTCAGGATGTCGGCGCGCGGCCAGGCGCCCGGGTCGGGTGTGGACGTGAGCACGACGCTCGAGATCGAGCCTCTCACATCCGAGCGCTCTCGCCTCAAGTGGAGCGCTAGCTCCGAGGTGCGGGGCACCGTGGCGAGCGTCGGTGCGCGGCTGCTCAAGGGCACGGCCCAAAAGCTCACCGAGAGCTTCTGGGACAAGTTCGCGGAGCGCGTGGGCCAGCAGCCCGGGTAAATTCCATATCCGTATGAAGCAATGGCTCGAGACCCGGGAAGTCCTCGATTTCCTCGCCGGCGCCGTGGCCGCGGGGAAGCGCACGGCGCTCGCCACGGTCGTCCGCGTACGCGGCTCCGCTTATCGTCACGAGGGGGCGAAGCTCGCGGTGGCCGAGGACGGCAGCACCGCCGGCAACGTGAGCGGGGGGTGCCTCGAGCAGGACGTGCGGGAAGTAGCGCTGCAGGTGATCAAGCAGGGGCAGGCCGAGCTCCGGAGCTACTGCTCGAGCACGGACGAGATCGCCGCCTGGGACTTAGGGGTCGGCTGCGAGGGGCAGGTCGACGTTCTGGTCGAGCCGGCCACCGTCCGTCCCCGGGTAAGGCAGCTCCTGGATGGCCGGGCACGCTTTGCGGTCTGTACGCTCCTCCCGGCAAAAGGGGAGAGGGGAGAGGGGAGAGATTCGATCGTTACCCCCGAACGAGTTGAAGGTGATCTTGGCTCGAAAGACCTGAACACCCGGGCGTTGACCAAGGCGCGCGAGCTGCTCGAAACGGGCGAGTCCGGGATGCACGAGATCGCGGGCCGCTCGGTGTTCATCGACGTGCTCGTCCCGCCGCCACAGCTGATCGTGCTCGGCGCCGGGGACGATGCCCGCCCGCTGGTGCGCTGCGCGACGGACGTCGGATTCCGGGTGGTGGTCGTCGACCGGCGGCCCGGTTTCTTGACGCCCGAGCGGTTCCCGGCCGCGGCGCTCCTGGTGGAAAGCGGCGCCGCCGACCTGCCCGAGAAGCTGCCCGTCGACGCGGAGTGCTACGCGGTCGTCATGAATCACAACTTCGCCGACGACCAGGCGTATGTCCGTGCCCTGCTCCAGAGCCCCGTGGCGTACGTCGGTTTGTTGGGTCCCCGGCAGCGCACCGAGCGGATCCTTCGCAACCTCGCGTCCGCGGGGAGCGGGGAGCCGCTGGACGAGGGCCGCGTGTACGGCCCCGTCGGCCTGGACATCGGGACGGACGGCGCGGAGCAGGTTGCCCTCGCCGTGATCGCGGAGATTCTCGCGGTGCGCTCGGGGCGCCGGGCTCGGTCGCTCCGAGAGCGCCCAGTGGCGATCCATGCCCCGGTCGACTGACGGCGTTCACGTCGCCGGCGTGATCCTCGCGGCCGGCGCGTCCCGCCGAATGGGCCAGAACAAGTTGCTGCTCGAGCTGGAGGGTGAGTCGCTGATCCGGCGCGCCGTTCGCCACGCGCTCGCCGCCGGCTTGTCTCCCGTGGTGGTGGTGATCGGGCACGAGCCGGATCGCATCCGGACCGCGTTGCGGGATCTGCCCGTCGAGTTCGCCGTCAACCCCGACTTCACGGGCCCGACCAGCGGCTCACTGCATCAGGGGCTCAACGCGCTGGGACCGGAAGTGGGCGCGGCCATCGTCATGCT
>DASQIB010000054.1:0-2469 GCA_035631795.1 Gemmatimonadales bacterium
TTCCAGCTCTTCCCCGAGCCGTACGTGATGACCCAGGGCGGGCCCCTGAAGAGCACGCTGAGCATGGTGCTGTACATGTACGAAGAGGGATTCCGCTGGTGGCGGCTCGGCTCGGCGGCGGCGATCGCGTTCGTGCTGTTCGCCGTCATTCTCGTGTTCACGCTCGTTCAGGTGAAAATCCAGCGGGAGGAGCCGTGAAGGGAGGTCGTCGCATCCAAGAGGTCCTGCTGCACTTGGCACTCCTCGCGGGCGCGGTGGCGACGCTCGTGCCAATGGTCTGGATGGTCTCGGCATCGCTCATGCCGACCGGACAAGCGAACAGCTATCCGCCACGCTTTTTCCCGAGTCACATCACGTTCGAGCACTACGCCGAGCTGTTCATGCGCCTCTCCCTCGGCCGTTACATTTTCAACAGTACCCTGGTGGCCGTGTCGGCCACGCTCTGCTCCCTGCTGTTCAACTCAATGGCCGGATACGCGCTCGCCAAGCTACAGTTTCGCGGCCGCGGGCCGGTGTACCGCATCCTGCTCGCCGGTCTCGTGGTGCCGGCGCAGGTGACGATGCTGCCCCTCTTCCTCCTGCTCCGGGCCATGGGACTCGTCAACACCTACGTCGGCGCGATCGTGCCGGCGATGGCGACGATCTTCGGGATCTTTCTCATTCGCCAGTACGCGCTGTCGATCCCGGACGATCTGCTGGACGCGGCGCGGCTCGACGGCGCGAGCGAATTCCGCGTCTACTGGTCGGTGGTATTGCCGACGATGCGCCCGGTACTCGCGACGCTCGCCATCTTCACGTTCCTGTCGACCTGGAACGACTTCCTGTGGCCCCTCGTCGTCCTCTCGAACGACGCCCGGTATACCCTTCCCGTGGCGCTCGCCAACCTGGTGGGTGAGCACGCGCAGGACACCGAGCTCATGATGGCTGGGTCGGTGCTCACGGTGCTGCCCGTGGTCGTGCTGTTCGTGGTGCTGCAACGACACTACGTCGAGGGCATCATGGCTGGGAGCGCCAAGGGATAATTACAGCGTTGCCCCGTTCGTCCGCGCGACCTCGGCGTAAAAGCGCGCGCTGGCCTTCGGTGTCCGCCGTTGCGTCTCGAAGTCCACGTGCACGATCCCGAATCGCTTCGAGTAGCCGAGGCTCCACTCGTAGTTGTCGAGCAGGGACCACGCGAAGTAGCCGCGGAGATTCACCCCGCGGCGGATGGCATCCAGCGCTCCACGCAGGTGACTGCGGTAGTACTCAACGCGGAGGGGATCGTCCATGGCCCCGTTCTTGGAATGCGGCGGATCGGGGAACGCGGCGCCGTTTTCGGTGACGTACAAGGGCAGGTCACCCGCCAGCTCGCGAACCCGCAGCAGCGTCTCCGCGAGGCCGGGCGCGTATACCTCCCACCCGGTCTCGGTGTACACGCTGTCCGGCTGTCGCGTCGTCCCGGCCCGCGTGGGGAGCGCCGTATCGTCGTGGCGCGTGACGCCGCGTGTGTAATAGTTGATGCCCAGGAAATCGATGGGTTGGCGAATGAGCCGGAGGTCCGACTCGGGGAAGGCGGGCCATGCGTCACCGAAGATGTCGGCGAGCTCGACCGGGTACGCGCCCTTGAGCACCGGCTCGAGGTACTGCCGGTTCATGTACGCGTCGGCCCTTCGCGTGGCGGCGACATCCTGAGACGAGCTCGAGGCCGGATGCTTCGGCTCGAGGTTCACGACCAGGCCAATCTGGTTCTTGCCCTCCGCACGAAAGGCCTGCACCGCCCTGCCGTGGGCGCGGAGCAGATTGTGACTCACGTGCGGTGCTTCCGTCAGACTGCGGTGCCCCGGCGCGAGGGCGCCGTGCAGGTACCCCCCATCGGCCACGACCCAGGGTTCGTTCAGGGTCGCCCAGAGCGCGACGCGGTCGCCCAGCGCGCGAAACGCCACCCGCGCGTAATCGGCGAACCAGTCGGCGATGTCGGGATGGAGCCAGCCCCCCACGTCGTCCAGCGCCTGCGGCAGGTCCCAGTGGTACAGGGTGACCGTGGGCTGGATCCCCCGCTCGAGCAGGGCATCGACCAGCCGATCGTAAAACGCTACGCCGCGCGGGTTGACCGCTCCCTTTCCGGCGGGCAGTATCCGGCTCCAGGAGATACTGAACCGGTAGGCATTCAGTCCCAGCTGTCGCATCAGCGCCACGTCGTCCGCGTAGCGCCGGTAGTGATCGCAGGCCACGTCACCGGTGTCGCCATTGTGCGTGCGGCCCGGCGTGTGCGCGAAACGGTGCCAGATGCTCGGCCCTGCCCCGTCCGCGAGCGGCGAGCCTTCGATTTGGTAGGCGGACGTGGCGGTTCCCCACAGAAAGCCTGCGGGGAAGCCGGTCGGTTCACTCATGCGAGTGGTCGGTGCCCATGGCCAAAGTGACGCTCGTCGGCGTCCGGAAAATATATCAGGAGGGCGGCCGGACCCGCGTGGCGGTGGACGGCGTCGATCT
>DASQIB010000055.1:0-6397 GCA_035631795.1 Gemmatimonadales bacterium
GTCGCGCACGGCGCCGGTGAACGCGCCCTTCACGTGCCCGAACATCTCCGACTCGAGCAGCGTCTCGGGCAGCGCCGCGCAGTTCACGGCCACGAGCGGCCGGCTCGAGCGCCGGCTGTTGTAGTGGATGAATTGCGCGATCAGCTCTTTGCCGCTGCCGCTCTCGCCGGTGATGAACACCGACGCGTCCGTGGCCGCCACCTTGCGCGCGAGCGCGATCGTCTCGCGGTACTTGGGCGCCGTGCCGAGCACGGTGACGCGATCGTCCAGATCGGTCGGCCCGGCGGTACCGCGCTGCTCGCGCTGCGCCCGGCTCTCGCGCGCCACCGATACCGCGTGCGCGGCGCGGCCCACGAGAATCTGCAGCTGGCTTCCGGTGAACGGCTTCGGGAGGTAGTCCCACGCGCCCGCGCGCAGCACCTCGAGACTCGTCTCCACGCTCGGCTTCCCGGTGATGACGATCGCGATCGTCTCGGGGTTGGCGTTGAGCGCGGCGGCGAGCAGCTCGATGCCCGGCACGGGCGTCATGTAGAGATCGAGCAGCACGATGTCGAACATGCGGCGCTGCAGCAGATCGAGCGCCTCGTCGCCCTTGCCCGTGACGGTGACGTTGTAGCCCTCCACGCCGAGCACGCTCGCGCAGCTCTCGCGCAGGGTGCGCTCGTCGTCCGCGACGAGAATATGGATGCTGGGCTTGGTGGCCGGCTCGACCGGGAGAAGTTGTGACACGTTCCGTCCGGCGGCGGGCGTTCCGGATCGCGGCGTCGCCATCGACGGGTCCGACGATTTGGACATCGAGCTCTCCTGCCGACCGCCGGGGTTGCGGGCGCGCCACTCTGTCATGCCATGGGCCGGGCAGCCCATGGCCGTCGTCCCCGACAACGACGTGCGCAAAGATAGCACCAGCTCGAACGATGCGTGAGACCGGGGCGGTGTCGCGTGGGCGCGACGTGTCAATGTTGCGTGCCTCCCGCTTGCCGGGGATTCCAATCGGACACCAATTTTGTCGCAGGCGCCTTACACACACCCGCGCCCGCGCGGTCGGCGTGTGTGCTCCAGCGCCGCTATCCCGCCGCGCGCGAACGACTTGACATAGCGCGCGCGCGGACCGGTGGCGGTATCGAGCTTGCGGTGTGGCTGCAGAATGATGCCTGGCGAATCCATCACCCGCTTCAGACCCACGCTGCCCGCGGCCGCAGCACCGTTCGAAGACCCCAATCCTCCACCGGACTGGTGGCGCTATGTCGTCGCCGTGCGGCGCTTCAAGTGGCTCGTGCTCGGTGTAACGCTGGGCGCGACGCTCCTGGGCATCGTGGGAACGCTCTTTCTCCGACCTACTTACACCGCTCAGGCGACGCTCTGGATCCAGGTGCCCGCGCGCCAGCCGCGGGACGCTGGCCCGATCTGGCAAGCCCAGTTGCCGATCTCGACGGGGTGGATGGATCTGCTCCAGTCGTACTCGGTGTTGGACGACGCGGTGCGGAGCCAGCGCCTCTACCTGCACGCCAAGGTGCCGGCCGACTCCGACCTCCTCGCGACGCTCCGTATCAAGGACCAGGTCGCACCCGGCAAGTATCGATTCGTGGTGGAAGACACGGGGGATGTGCCGCACTTCGCGCTGTACAACGCCGTGTCCAAGGCCGCGGTACAGACCGGTGTGGTCGGAGATTCCGTCGGCGCCGGGGTCGGGCTCGCCTGGGTGCCGCCGCGCGCGGCTCTCACGGGCAAACGCGAAGTCGAGTTCACGATCGACCCGCCATACGAGGCGTCCCTGGCCCTGGCCCGTAACCTCAAGGTGGCCGCGGATTTGGATGGCAACTTCCTGCGGATGGAGCTCGGCGGCCACGACCCCGCCCAGATCACCGCTACCGTCAACGCCGTGGCGGATCGCTTCGTGGCGGTCGCGGCGGGGTTGAAGCGCGACAACCTCACCGAGCTCACGCGCATCCTGGGGGCGCAGCTCGGGCAGGCCGAGGGCAACCTGCGGCAGGCAGAGAGCGCCCTGAAATCGTTCCGCGTGGGCGCGGTCACCACCGTCGCGGCCGGTGCCGGGTCGGTGACGGAGTCCACGCAGTACCCGCGTGATCCGATGTTCGCCGGCCTCGTGGACCTCAAGGTCAACCTGGACGAAGTGCGGCGCGACCGGAGCGCCATCGAGCGCCTGCTCGCGCCGTCCACCGACCCCACGGCCGAGGTGCCGGTGGACGCCCTGTCCATGGTCGGCTCGGTACAGCGCTCGACGGAGCTGGTGCAGGCGCTGCGGGACCTCACGTCCAAGCAGGCCGAGCTGCGCGCGCTGCGCGCGCACTACACGGATGCGAACCCACCCGTGCGGCGCCTCGCGTCCGAGGTCGACGAGCTGGCGCACAAGACGGTGCCCGCGCTCGCGGCCTCGCTCGTGTCGGAGCTTCGGGTCCGCGAGTCCGAGCTGGCACAGCGCGTGGACGGCGCATCGTCGAGCATTCAGAAGATTCCCCCGCTCGCCGTGGAAGAGTCCCGGCTGCAGCGCGGCGTGGCGCTGGCGGAGCAGGCGGTCACCAACCTGCAGGCGCGCTACGAGGAGGCCCGCCTGGCGGAGGTGTCGAGCATGCCGGACGTCCGCCTGCTCGACCGGGCCGTCCAGCCCCAGGTACCCGTGGGGCACATGCGCGCGATCCTGATCTTCCTCGCGTTCTGGGGTGGGCTCGGCGCCGGCGTGGTGGGCGCGGTCGTGCTCGATCACACCGATCGCAAGGTGCACTATCCGGAGCACGTCACGCGCGCGATGGGCCTCCCCATCCTCGGTGCGGTGCCGCACGTCGATTGGCGCAATGGCCACCGCGACGCGGCGGCGGCGCAGGTGATCGAGTCGCTCCGCGGCATTCGCCTGAACGTGGTGCACCGGCACGGCACCGCCGGTCCCGTGCGCCTCACCGTGACGAGTCCGGGCAAGAGCGACGGGAAGTCGTTCGTGGCGTCGAACCTGGCGCTCGCCTTCGCCGACGCGGGTTACCGCACGTTGCTCGTGGATGGGGACGTGCGGCGGGGTCGCCTGCACCACACCCTCTCCGCCGCACGGCGACCCGGCCTCACCGAGCTGCTCGAAAGCACGGTGCCGCGGGACGAGACGATCCAGGCCACGCGATACAAGAATCTCTCTTTCATCTCTTGTGGGCTGCGCAGCCAGGCCGGTCCCGCGCTGCTCTCTTCCGTGGCCATGGCGCGCTTGCTCGACCAGCTACGCGCGAGCTTTGAGGCGATCATCGTCGATAGCCCGCCGCTCGCCGCGGGCGCGGATGGACTCGCCCTCGCGACCGTCACGGGGAGCCTCGTCCTGGTCCTCCGGACGGGCGTGAGCGATCGCGAGCTGACGGAAGCGAAGCTCGGGGTCCTGAACCACCTGCCCGTGCGTGTCTTGGGAGCCGTGCTGAACGACGTGCAGCCGGGCGGGGCCTACCGGTATTACTCGTATTATCTCGAGGGCTACGAGGTCCACGACGAGCCCGCCTTGGCGGACGCGCACGTGCTGCGGGGGCCGGCGGAAAGATAGGCGGAGCAGGGAGCGGGGAGCCGTACCTTCCGTTTCATCGGAGGGAGCCGCTCCCCGCTCCCGTCTTATTGCGGTGTCGGTCTACTCACAAACGGCACAATCGTCCCCGCGTCCGCGGGCGCCTGCTGCTCGGCCACGCGGAGCGCCGTGAGCGCGCGTCCCAGGAGGACGGCCGGGTCGAGCGCGGTCGTGTGGAACCCCGAGCGCGCGTCGTATCCTGCCCGCAGGCGGATGCCCTGATGGTCCGCGCTCGCCGCTCCCGTGGCGCCTGCACCGAGCTCCTGGAGCGGACCGACGAGCCGCTGGAACAGCTGGACCGCGCCGCCGGCGTCGGTGTCGGGGGCGAGGACGGCAAACTCGCGCGGGCCCAGTCGTCCGACGGCGTCCGAGTTCCGCGCCGTGGCCCGCAGAGTGCGACCGAGCGATTCCGTGAACGCGGGGCCGTCCTGATCGGCGGCGAGGGCCAGGCAGGCGAGCGACCCCTCCGAGCGGTCCATGTGGGCCGCCAGCTCCCGCGCGCGACGCTCGAGGCCCCGGGCGTTGTACAGGCCGGTGCGCGCGTCGGTGAGGCCATCCGAGCGCGCCTGGTCGGCGTCGAGCTTGGCGCGCAAGTGCCCTTCGAGCCGCAGCAGGAACTCCTCGGTGTCGAGCGGAACGCCCCACACGCCGTTGGCGCCGGCCCGGAGCGCGTCGAGGATGTCGGCGCGGGTGAGCGGGCCCGAGAAGGTGATGAGGATTGGGGTGCTCGGCGTGATGAAGGGGTCGACGCGGAGCGCGCGGGTGAGCGTGAGCACGTCCGATTCCGGCAGGCCGCTGTCGAGGATGATCACGTCGGCGCGGGCGCGGTGCGCCCGCTCGAGCGCGTCCCGCCCGTTGAACGCCTTCAGGACCGTGTACCCGTTGGGGCGCAGGACGCTTTCGAGCGAACGCGAGACCCACTCCTGCGCGTTGGCTAGGAGCACCAGCGGGGCGCGGGAGGCAGCCGCTGCATCCGTCATTCGAACCTCGGATTGGCTGTACGTCGGGGATTTGCGAAGTCGGGCGTGGTGCCCACACGTCGATCCGCCGCCGTGCGCATTTCCGTGCAGGACTCGTGCGCCGGCGGGGGTCCCGGCAACTCCTTGATCGGGGCGTGGTTGACGGGGTGCCTCGGGGATTCCCTGTGCCGCCGTCGCGGTGTTCCGCCAACAAGCTGTAACGGACCTGCGGCGATTGATACTTACGTCGCACGGAGGCCCGCCCCGACGCCACGGCCCCAAACTTGAATCGCCTCCTCCACGATGCTTTGCCGACGCTGTGACGAGATGCTCCCCGACGCACGACCGCCGTACGCCTCCGCGATGCGCGTCGGTGCCGTGGCGGGAGTGCTCTGCGCCCGCTGCGGCGCGGTGCTCGCTCCCGAGGACCTGACCATGCAGCTCGTGGCCAAGCTCGCGCAGCTCAACCGGTTTGGCCTCGCGGGCGGGGAGGATTTGCTCCGTCCCGCGCCTCCCACTTCCAAGGACGCCTAGCGGCATGTGCGGCATCGTCGGATACGTGGGGTCACGTCAAGCGGGTCCCCTCCTGCTCGACGGCCTGCACCGGCTCGAGTACCGCGGGTACGACTCCGCCGGGGTCGCCATCCAGAACGGCGCGGGTGTGGTGGTCAACAAGCTCGCGGGACGGGTGGCGGCACTGCGTGCCCAGCTCGACGGCGCGCCGATCGCCGGCACGAGCGGCATCGCGCATACGCGCTGGGCGACGCACGGCGCCCCCACGACGCGCAACGCGCACCCGCACAGCGATTGCGACGGCGAGATCGCCCTCGTCCATAACGGCATCATCGAGAACGCGGACGCGCTGCGCGCGGCGCTCGAGGCCGAGGGCCACGACTTCGCCACCGACACCGACACGGAGACGCTGGCCCACCTGATCGAGGACGCTCAGGGCGAGACGCTCGAGGCGCGCGTGATCGCCGCGCTCACGCACGTGGAAGGCACGTACGGGTTGGCCGTGATGTCCGCCGCGGAGCCGGGCAAGGTCGTCGTGGCGCGCCAGGGGTCCCCGGTGCTGCTCGGGATCGGTGACAACGAGCTGTTCGTCGCGTCGGACGCGTCGGCGGTGCTCGAGCACACGCGCTCGGTCGTGTACCTGGACGACGGCGACATCGCGGTGCTCACCCCCGCCGGCTACCACGTGCTCGACCGTGACTCGCACGTGCAGCTGCGCGAGGTGGACGACGTGGCGTGGGACCTCGCTCAGATCGAGCTGGGCGGCTATCCCCACTTCATGCTGAAGGAGATCTGCGAGCAGGCCGAGACGGTCCGCTCCACCCTGCGCGGCCGGCTGATCGGGGAGCACGGGACGGCACGGCTCAACGGCCTCAACCTCACGCCCGACGACTGCCGCGCCATCCGGCGCGTGGTGATCGTGGCGTGCGGCACGTCGTGGCATTCGGGACTGGTGGGGCGCGAGCTGATCGAAGAGCTGGCGGGGTTGCCCGTGCAGGTCGAGTACGCGTCCGAGTACCGGTACCGGCGTCTCCTCACCGAGCCCGGCACGCTGACGATTGCCATCTCGCAGTCGGGCGAGACGGCGGACACGCTCGAGGCGATGCGCGCGGCGCGGGGCGCGGGCGGCGCCGGCTCGCGCGTGGTCGGCATCGTCAACGTCGTGGGCAGCACCATCGCGCGCGAATGCCAGGGCGGCATCTACCTGCACGCGGGGCCCGAGATCGGCGTGGCGTCCACGAAGGCGTTCACCTCCCAGATCGTGGCGCTGGCGCTGCTCGGCTTGTACCTGGGCCGCGAGCGCGGCCGGTTGGACGAGGACGCGGGCCGCGAGCTCGTGTGCCGGTTGATCCAGCTGCCGCAGCTCGTCACGCGCGCG
>DASQIB010000056.1:0-23018 GCA_035631795.1 Gemmatimonadales bacterium
GCGTGTTCTGCGGCTATTGCCAGGAGGTCTGTCCGGAAGAGGCGATCCACGTCGGCGTGCACTACGAGAACTCGGAGTTTTCGCGGGACCGGTTCGTGTACGACCTCGAGCGGCTGTGCGCCCAGACGCACCCGGTCTCGAGCCTGTGGGATCCTTCCGACCCCAAGGGCGAATAGCCGTGACACCAACCTTGATCGTGTTCTGGGCGTTTGCGGCGCTCGCCATCTGGAGCGCGGGCCTGTGCATCACCCGGCGCAACCCGGTTTCGAGCGCGCTGTGGCTCGTGGTGACGTTGTTCGCGCTCGCCGGCCTGTTCGTGCTCCTGGACGCCCAATTCATCGCCGTGCTGCAGGTGCTGGTCTATGCCGGCGCCATTATGGTCTTGTTCCTGTTCGTCATCATGCTGCTCAACATCGGCCGGGCCACCCGCTCGGACATCAAGGGCGCGTGGGGACTCGGCGTGGGCGTGCTGCTCGCCGGGCTCATGATGGTCCAGCTCCTGGCCCTGCGGTTCGGCGCGCCGCCACCACAGCTCACGCTCCCCCCGGGCGCCATGGCGCGCGCGGCGGCGGAGCAGGGCATGGTCGCGGCCGTCGCCCGCCCGCTGTTCAGCACGTACCTCGTGCCCTTCGAGATCACGAGCATGCTGCTCCTGGCGGCGCTCGTCGGGGCCGTCGTGCTCGCCAAGCGCAAACTCTAATGCTTCTCGCGCCCGCGCTCCTCGTTTCCGCCGTCCTGTTCACGTTCGGCGTCGCCGGCGTGCTGATTCGGCGCAACGCGATCGTCATCTTCATGTGCGTCGAGCTCATGCTCAACGCCGTGAACCTCACCTTCGTGGCGCTCGCGCAGCAGCTCGGCGTCGCCGGGCAGATCTTCGTGTTCTTCGTCATGGCCGTGGCCGCGGCCGAAGCCGCTGTGGGGCTGGCGATCCTCCTGGCGATCTTCCGCCACCGGCAGACGCTCAATCTGCAGAACATCAACCTCCTCAAGGGCTGATGCCCGCCGTCCCCCTGTCGCTGATCTGGGTGGTGCCGGCCCTGCCGTTGCTCGGCTTCCTCGTCAACGGCACGCTGGCCCTCGCCCGGCCCGGCGCGAAGCGCGCGGTGTCGATCGTGGGCGTCGGGACGCTCGTGCTGGCCTTCGCGGCCGCCGCGCTCGCGGTCGTCGAGTTCGGGGCGCACGCGACGGCCCCGTTGGTGTTCCGCTACTGGGACTGGATCCCGGCCGCGGAGCTGCAGGTTCCCTTCGCGCTCCAGCTCGACCAGCTCTCGGCCGTGATGATTCTCATCGTCACCGGCGTCGGCGCGCTGATCCACGTGTTCAGCGTCGGCTACATGCACGACGACGCCGGGTACGCGCGCTTCTTCGCATATCTGAACCTGTTCGTGTTCTTCATGCTGACCCTCGTGCTGGGCGCGAGCTTCCCGGTGATGTTCGTCGGCTGGGAAGGCGTGGGGCTCTGCTCGTATCTGCTCATCGGGTTCTGGTTCAATGAGAAGATCAACGCCGACGCGGGCAAGAAGGCGTTCATCGTGAACCGGATCGGGGACTTCGGTTTCCTCATCGCGATGCTCTTGATCTTCTGGCGCGTGGGGTCGCTCGACTTCGCGGCGGTCTTCGCCAGAGCCCCGGCCGCCTTCGCCCCCGCGGGGGCGCTGATCACGGCGATCACGCTGTTTCTGTTCCTCGGCTGCACCGGGAAGTCGGCCCAGATTCCGCTGTACACCTGGCTGCCGGATGCCATGCAGGGCCCGACGCCGGTCTCGGCCCTGATTCATGCGGCGACGATGGTCACCGCGGGCGTCTACCTGGTAGCGCGGTGCGGCGTACTGTTCGCCCTCTCGCCGATCGGGAGCGCGACCGTCGCCGGTGTGGGCGCGTTGACGGCGTTGTTCGCGGCCACCATCGCGCTCAAGCAGTGGGACATCAAGCGCGTGCTCGCGTACTCGACCGTCTCGCAGCTCGGGTACATGTTCGTCGGCGTCGGCACCGGAGCCTATGCCGCCGGCATCTTCCACCTGGCCACGCACGCGTTCTTCAAGGCACTGCTGTTCCTCGGCTCGGGCAGCGTCATCCACGCGATGCACCGGGCCTACCACGCCACCCATTCGCACGACGACGCGCAGGACATGCGCAACATGGGCGGGCTGGCCCGCTATCTCCCCTGGACCTGGGGCCTCATGTGGATCGCCACGCTGGCCATCGCGGGCATCCCGCCCTTCGCGGGATTCTTCTCGAAAGATGAGATCCTCGGCGCGGCGTTCGCTGAGGCGACGGTTCGACCGGCGTGGTACGTGTTTTGGGCCCTCGGGCTCGGCGCGGCCCTGCTCACGGCGTTCTACATGACCCGCCTCATGCTGTACACGTTCCACGGCCCGAACCGGACCGGGGATCGAGAGCGCGAGCACCTCCACGAGGCGCCGTGGAGCATGACGGGCCCGCTCGTGGTGCTGGGCGCGCTCACCGTGGCGGGCGGCGTGCTCAATGTCCCGCCGCTCTTCGGGGGCGGCGCCTTGCTGGAGCGCTGGCTCGAGCCCGTCACCGGCGTCGCGAGCCGGCTCAGCCCGCTAGTCGAGGTCCCCCATGCGACGGAATGGGCGCTGGTCGTCGGCGCGGTGCTCGTCGCCGTGCTCGGCATCGCGGGTGCGCTCCGTCTCCTCCGGCCGGAGACGCTCGTGCCTGCCCGGCTGGCTCCGCCCGAGTCCGGCTTCGGACGCATCCTGTGGAAGAAGTGGTACGTGGACGAGCTCTACGACGCGGTCTTCGTGCGACCCATCGTGTGGCTGTCGCGCGAAGTCCTCTGGAAGATCGTGGATGTACGGATCGTCGACGGCCTGCTGGTGGACGGGACGGCCGTCGTTACACGGGCGCTCGGCTGGATCGGCAGCCGGCTGCAGACTGGCGAGGTCGGCGTGTACGTCGTGGGGTTCGTCGTCGGTGTCCTCGTCGTCCTCGTCGCCGCGTTGAGGTAGCCGATGTACCGGCAATGGGTGCTCACCGCGCTGATCGCCTGGCCCTTGATCGCGGGCGCCGGCGTCCTGCTCGCGCCGACGCGGTGGGCGAAACATCTGGCGTTCGTCGCCAGCCTCATCGAGTTCGGCCTCTCCGTCCCCCTCTGGTGGATGTTCGTGCCAGAAGGCGGCGTCCAGTTCATGCTCGACGCGCCCTGGATTCAGAACTGGGGGATCCATTACACGGTCGGCGTGGACGGGATCTCGCTGTTCATGGTCCTCTTGACCACGTTCCTGGTGCCGCTCTCGGTGCTTGGCAGCTACAACTACATCACCACGCGCGAGCGAGGATTCTATTCGCTGCTGCTGGTCCTCACGTCGGGCATGATCGGCGTATTCGTGTCGCTCGACCTGTTCCTGTTCTACGTGATGTGGGAGTTGATGCTCATCCCGATGTACTTCATCATCGGGGTCTGGGGCGGGGAACGACGACTGTACGCGGCCATCAAGTTCTTCATCTACACCTTTTTCGGATCGCTCCTGATGCTGGCGGCGATCCTCGTGCTCGTCCACGTCGTGGGGCAGCGGACCGGCGTCTACTCGTTCGCGTACTCGCACCTTGTCTCCCACATCGGCGGGCTCGGGTCGCTCGCCTTCTGGCTGTTCGGCGCGTTCGCCCTCGCGTTCGCCATCAAGGTGCCGATGTTCCCGTTCCACACGTGGCTCCCCGATGCGCACGTGGAGGCGCCGACGGCGGGGTCCGTGATCCTGGCGGGCATCCTGCTCAAGATGGGTACCTACGGCTTCCTGCGCTTCGCGGTGCCGCTGTTTCCGGCGGTCGCGCTGCATCCCGCGGTGCAGCAGATCGTCGTCTTGCTCGCCCTCATCGGGATCGTGTATGGCGGGCTCGTCGCGATGGTGCAACCCGACTTCAAGAAGCTGATCGCGTATTCCTCGGTGGCGCATCTTGGGTTCGTGATGCTCGGCATCTGGGCATTGACGCTGCAGAGCGTCCAGGGCGCCCTGATGGTGATGATCAACCACGGCATCTCGACCGGCGCGCTGTTCTTTCTGGTCGGTATGCTGTACGAGCGGCGGCACTCCCGCCTGATCGACGCGTTCGGCGGGATCGCGCGCGTCGTGCCGATGTTCGCCGCGGTGCTGACGATCGTCTCGCTCTCGTCCATCGGGCTGCCCGCCACGAACGGTTTCGTGGGCGAGTTTCTCGTGTTGCTGGGCGTCTTCCGCTCCTATCCGTTGGCGGCCCTGATAGCGGCCACGGGCGTGATCATCGCCGCGATGTACCTGCTCCCCGCGCTGCAGCGGGTGATCTATAATCCGCTCGACAAACCCGCGAACGAGAAGCTTCCCGACCTGTCGCTCCGGGAGATCGCCGTGCTCGTGCCGTTGATCGCCTGCATCCTCTGGATCGGTGTGTATCCCCAACCGATCCTGCGGCGCATCGAGCCCGCGTCCCGCCAGTTCATCCAAACGGTCCGCCTCAACGCGGCCGCTTTCGCCGCGACCCGATGAGCCTCGACCTGTCGCTGCCGGCCGACCTGCTGCGCGCACTCGCTCCGGAGCTCGTCCTGACGGTCGCGGGGATGATCGTCCTCCTCGCGGCGGCGTGGCGGCACCGGACGCTCGGCGATACGCGACTGGTCGGCTGGCTCACGCTGGTCGGGCTCGCGGCCGGGGCCGGGGCCACGGCATGGCTCTGGTGGAACGGTGCGCGGCCGGTCGGCGCGCCCGTCATGGTCGCGGTGGACGACTTCCGCCTCGTGGTCGACTGGCTGCTGCTGGCCGCCGCGGGACTGACCGTCGCCTTGTCGTTCGACTATGTGGAGCGCGAGCGACTGCTCGCGCCCGAGTATTACGTGCTGCTGCTGTTCGCCACGCTCGGCATGATGTTTATGGCCGGCGGCGACGATCTCATGGTCGTGTTCCTCGGCCTCGAGCTGATGTCGGTCTCAGTCTACGTCCTGGCCGGCTTTAACCGCCGCAGTCCCGCTGCCGCCGAGGCCGCGCTGAAATACTTCCTGCTCGGCGCCTTCGCATCGGGGTTTCTGCTGTACGGCATCGCGCTCGTCTACGGCGCCACGGCGACGACGAGCCTCACGCAGATCGGGACCCAAGTACGAACGCTCGGACTCGCCAACAGCCCCATGCTCCTCGCGGGATTGGGATTGCTGTTGGTCGGCTTCGGATTCAAGGTGGCCGCCGTCCCGTTTCACATGTGGGCGCCGGATGTCTATGACGGCGCGCCCACGCCGGTCACCGGGTACATGGCCACCGCGGTGAAGACCGCGGCGTTCGCCGCGCTGTACCGGGTCCTGACCGAAGCCTTCGCGGGCGTCGCGGCGTGGCATGATATCGTGGGCGGGCTCGCGGTGGCGACCATGGTGGCCGGAAATGTCGTCGCCCTGACGCAGCGGACCGTCAAGCGCATGCTGGCCTACTCGTCGATCGCCCACGCCGGATATCTCCTGGTCGCCGTCGCGGTGGGTGGCGAGGCGGGCGCCGGCGCGCTGCTCGTCTACCTCGTGGCCTACGCGCTCACGACCCTGGCGGCATTCGGCCTCCTTGCCGCCATCGGCCGGGACGGAGAGCGTGAGGTCCGCATCGACGACCTCGCCGGACTCGGGGCACGGCGACCCTGGCTCTCGTTCGCCATGGCGGTGTGCATGCTGTCTCTGCTCGGGTTCCCCGGTACGGCGGGGTTCATCGGCAAGTGGTACATCCTGGTGGCGGCGGCCGCTGCGGGCCGCCTCTTCCTCGCCATCGTACTCGTCCTTACGAGCGTCGTCTCGGCGGGCTACTATCTCCCGGTCATCATGGCGATGTACATGAAACCGGAGCCGTTCGAGCAAGCCCACGCCGACGTGCGGCTCGGGCGCCTGGGAGCCGCGGTCGTCGCCGCATCGGTGGCCGTCCTGCTCGTTTTCGGCGTTCGTCCGAATCGCCTGCTCGACCTCGCGAAAGCGACGGGCGAGGGACTGCACGCGGTGCCGGCGACGAGCGCCGTCGCGCCGCCGGCGCCTCCCCCCACGCCCAGCGGGCGCTGATCTCCGGCGGGCGTCATGAAGCTCCCCGCCGCCATCTTCCGCGAATACGACATCCGCGGCACCGTGGGTGACCAGCTCACGGTCGACGTCGCCCGCGCCATCGGCCAGGCCCTCGCGACCGTCGGATGGGAGCGTTTGGGGCACGCGCCCAGGCTCGCCGTTGGGCGCGACAACCGACCCTCCGGAGCGGAGTATGCGGGCGGTGTCCTGACGGGCATCGCGGCCGCGGGGGGCGTGGCCGTAGACGTGGGCGAGCTCCCAACGCCCGCGCTCTACTTCGCGACGCACACGCTCGACGTGGACGGCGGCATCCAGGTCACTGGATCGCACAACCCACCCGAATTCAACGGCTTCAAGCTGGTCCTCGGCCCCGAGCCGATTTACGGGGCGGCGATCCAGGGATTGCGACGCCTGATCGAGGAGGGGCGCACGCCCGCGCGCCCGGGAGGCCAGCGCCGCCAGGACGGCACCGTGCTGCCACGCTATCGCGACGCGATCGTCGAGCGGAACGGCCCGCTCCCGCGACGGGTGAGGACGGTCGTGGACTGCGGCAACGGCGTCGCGAGCGTCATCGCCGTCGACACGCTGCAACGCCTCGGCGCGGAGGTGATACCGCTCTTCTGCGAATCCGACGGGCGGTTTCCCAATCACCACCCCGACCCGACCGTGCCCGAGAACCTGCGCGACCTGCAGGCGGCCGTGCGGCACGAACGCGCCGAACTGGGCATCGCCTTCGATGGCGACGGCGACCGGATCGGCGCTGTGGACGAGCAGGGTCGTCCCGTGTTCGGTGATCAGCTGCTCGTGCTGCTCGGTCGCGACCTCGCACGCCGCATGGGAGGGGGCCACGCCGTGATCTTCGATGTCAAATGCTCCGAGGTCCTGCCGCGGGAGCTGGCGCGCGTCGGCCTGAAGCCCACCATGTGGAAGACCGGCCACTCGCTCATCAAGCAGAAGATGAAAGAGTCCCGGGCGCCCCTCGCCGGCGAAATGAGCGGGCACATGTTCTTCGGCGGCGACTGGTACGGATTCGACGATGCCTTGTTCGCGGCCGCGCGCCTCCTCCGGTATCAGGCGGAGATCGGCGGGCCGCTCTCCCGGCTCCTGGCGGACCTGCCCGCCACGATCGCGACGCCCGAGATGCGCGTCGACTGCCCCGACGAACAGAAGTTTGCGATCGTGGAGCGCGCGGCGCAGCACTTCGCGACGAAATATCCGGTGTCGACGCTGGATGGCGTGCGCATCACGTTCGCGGAAGGCTGGGGCCTGTTGCGAGCATCGAACACACAACCGGTGCTGGTCCTGCGCTTTGAGGCTTCGACCCCCGCCGCGCTGGCTGCCTATCGGACCGAAGTCGAGAGCTGGCTAGCGGCGCAGCGCAGCCGCGCGTGAAGCCCCCCGCCCGTCGCTGGGCGCTCCTCCTGGGCATCGGGCTCCTCGTCGTGGTGCTCGGCGGCGGGCGTTGGCTCGCCCTCGAAGTAGCGGAGCGCGCGTGGGCGACCACCATCCCGGGCGGAGCCGCTTACATCGGTGAGCGCGATTTCGCGCGGCTGATATCGGGAGTGCTCCTGCTCACCGCCGTGACCTGGTCCACCGCGAACCTCCTGTTCGTCTATCGATCGATCGGCTCGATGCAACTGTCCCACCGGCTCGGGGATCTCGAGATCGTGGAGGCGGTTCCGCAGAACGTCCTCTTCGCCAGCACGATCGGATGTGGGCTGATGTGCGGGTTCCTCCTGACGCTGGGCACGGGCGACTGGTGGATGCACGCCGCCCTCGCGTCTCATGCACCGTCCTTTGGCGTCCTGGACCCCGTGCTGCACCGGGACGTCGGCTACTACGTGGCACGACTGCCGTGGACCGAGCGGTTGCGGGCGTTCTCCCTGCTTGCAGTATGTGCGGCGACCATTGTCGTGGCGCTGCTCTACGTCGGCATCGGCCCGCTGCGGTTCCGCCGTTGGCTCCCGTACGCCAACGCGCACGCGCGCGCGCATTTGGGTCTGCTGCTCGCGTTGCTGGCGCTGATACTGGCATGGGGCGCGCTCCTCGATCCGGTGGAGACCGTGGCGGGGTTGCACGGCTCGCTCACGCAGCGGGCGCTCGACCTGCGCCTCCCCGCCGCGCCGATCGTCGCGGCGTTCGCCTTCGCTGCCGCGGGGGCGAGCCTCTTCTGGGGCCTGCGCGAGAAGCCGGTGGTTCTCGTTTCCGCGTGGGCGGCGCTGTGCGTCGCCGAACTCATCGGGTTCATCGTCATTCCGGGCCCCCTTCCTCCTCCAGGATCGCGCGACACAGGGGCAGGGGTAGCGGGGGGAGGAGCACCAGTGGGCACGCTGGACGATACGGCGCTCGCGTCCGCCCAACGCAGGCTCGAGAGCTTGGCCCTCGGGACGCCCGCTCTCCTGGAGCAGCCGCCGCGCGGGTTTGCCAGCGCCGAAGCCGCCGTTGCGGCGCTCCCGATCTGGAACGCTTCGCGAGTCATGGTGGCGGCGGCGGCCCGCCCCGAGCTCGGCGGGCGCGCGACGCCCGTGGGCGCCGCCCTCGCCCCCCCCGCGCTCGGAATCGGCGCGGGTCGCCCTACATGGATCGTCGCGTTCCAGCCAATGCTCGACAGCGCACTCACCCCGGGCCGCCCGGCCGACTGGACGGCGGTCCACCGCGGACCCGCGGCCCGAGCGCGCCCTCCGGTGGCGGCCGTGGAGGACGATTCGGCGCTCGAATTCACCGCCGTGCCCACGCGCGACTCGACCACGTGGTTCGGACCGAACTTCGAGGGATTCGTGGTCGCGTCCCCCGACACGTGGCCGGCGGTTCGACGCTCCGCCGTCGCACTCGCGCCCTGGTGGCGTCGCCTCGCGCTCGCCTGGGCGTTACAGAGCCCCGCCCTCGCCCGCCGGGAGACAGACGGTCTCGTGCTCATGTGGCGACGGAACGTGTTCCCGCGCCTGCGCCGCCTCGTGCCGTTCGCGACATTCGACCAGCCGACGCCCGTCGTGGCCGACAGCGCCTTGTGGTGGGTGTCGTACGGCTACCTCAACGCCGAAGGCTTTCCCCTCGCGCGGCCCGTGGAGATCGACGGCCGGTGGGTCCGCTACTCCCGCGCCGCCTTCATTGCCGTGGTGAGCGCCGCCACCGGCGACACGCGCTTGCACCTGGCTCCGGGCGCGGACTCGGTCGCCATCGCCTGGGCGACGCTGCTCACCCCGATGATCCACCCGCTCGACAGCCTCGCTCCAGCCCTGCGCGCTCAGCTTCCGTTTCCCCGCCGCACGTTCCGCGCAGCCGCCGCTCTCCTGGACCGCTGGCGCGGCGACACGACCCCCTGGGTGCCGCGCGACCGCGAGCCATTCGAGCTGAGCGCCCCCCCGTGGGACGAGCCGGGCGCTGACGGCTGGCATATGTGGATGGGGCAGGGATTCGAAGCGGGCAACACGTTCGCCGCGTTAGTGGCCGGCATCATGACGCCGTCTGCGCCCAAGCTGTTCATTTGGCGGCCGCGCGCCGCGCGCCTGCCGCCGCTCCTCGTCGGCTCCCCGAATACGACGGCGCCCGGCGTCATGCGAGTGTGGAGCGTCGCGGGCGGCCTGTTCTCGGAACAGGCGCGGTTCGTAGAGCCGGCGGGTGGGACGCCGCTCCGGGGAATCGACACGGTGTTTCTCTCGTGGGGCGACCGGCGGGGCCAGGGACGGTCCCCCGCCACCGCGCTCCGCGATCTCCTCGCCGGGACCGGAGGCCCGCGTCTCCCGACGGATACGTCGCTCGCCGCACGGTGGGAGCGCGCGCGGCGGCTGGCCGCGCAGGCCAGCGCGGCGCTCGCCGGCGGCGACCTCGCGAAGTTCGCGCAACTCTACCAGGAGCTGGAGCAGCTGCTGGGCGTCGCTCGTCGCAAGCTTGCTCCCGTTCCCGACCGCCACTAGGTTGCGCCGCCGTGAACGCCCGTACCGCCCGCCCCCCCCCCCCCGCCCCCCCCGTGCCGCCCGCGCTGCCCGGAAGACGGGCCGTGCATCGTCCGCACCGGCCGGCACGATCGTTGTCGCGCTCGGCGGTAACGCCGTCGCCCCGCCGAACGTGCGGCCGACGATCTCGAATCAGTTTCGCCATACGCGCGCGAGTCTCGCGCCCATCGTCGACCTGGCCCGGGACGGGTGGCACATCGCACTCGTGCATGGGAACGGTCCGCAGGTGGGCGACGATCTGGCGCGCAACGAGCTCGCCGCCGACCAGGTGGAGCCCCTTCCGCTGGGGGTGCTCGTCGCCGCGACCGCGGGCTGGATGGGCTACATGATCCAGCAATCGCTGCAGAACGCCCTGGCGCGCGCCGGTATCGCCCGTCAGGTCGTCACGCTGGTCACACAGACCCTGTGCGACGCCAACGATCCGAACCTCCGCCAACCCACCAAGCCCATCGGACACGCGCTCGATCCGACGCGCGTTGCGCGCCTGCAGGCGCGCGGCGTACCCGTGCGCGAGGAGCAGCCCGGGCGCTGGCGCCGGCTCGCCCCGAGCCCCAAGCCGATCGCGGTGGTCGAACGGGACACCGTGCGGCATCTGGTGGCCGCGGGGCACATCGTGGTGGCGTGCGGCGGGGGAGGCCCGCCCGTCTACGACGATCCGATGCTGCGGCTCGAGGGCATCGACGCGGTGGCCGACAAGGATCGGGTCGCCGCGATCCTCGGCCGGGACATCGCCGCCGACGTGCTCTTGATCCTCACGAACGTCGAAGCTGTGTACCGCGCGTATGGCACGCCGCACCAGGAGGCGATCCGCCGGCTCACGCTGGCGCAGGCCGACCATCTGCTCGCGGGAAAAGAGCTCAGTGCCGGGAGCATGCGGCCGAAGGTCGAGGCCGCAGCGGATTTCGTGCGGGTCGGTGGCAGTCGGGCGATCATTGCCGCGTTGTCCCAGGGCCTCGCTGCGTTGCGTGGCGACGCCGGAACGACCATCACATCGGAGCCATCGTGAACCTGCACGAGTACCAGGCCCGCGACATCCTTCGCCGCCACGGAATTCCGGTGCCGCCGGGGGAGGTTGCCGAGACGCCCGAGCAGGCGCACGAGATCGCCCAGCGGCTCGCGGGGAAGGCGGGCCGGGTCGTCGTCAAAGCGCAAGTGCACGCTGGCGGCCGCGGCAAGGCCGGAGGCGTGAAGCTGGCCAAGGACGCCGCCGAGGCGGGTGAGCACGCGGCGCGAATTCTGGGGATGAGCATCAAGGGCCTGCCCGTCCGGCGCGTGCTCGTGACCCCGGCCGCTGAGATCGCATCGGAGAGTTACGTGGGGATCATCGTGGACCGCGCGTCCCAGCGACCGGTGCTGATGGTGAGTCCGGCGGGCGGCGTCGACATCGAAGAGGTGGCGGCCAAGACGCCGGAGCGGATCCATCGGCTGGCAATCGACCCTCGATACGGTCTTCTCGCGCATCAAGCCCTGGGTCTCGCGCTGAAGCTCTACCGCGACATGCCCCTGGCGCGCGCGGCGGCGGACATCATGCAGCGGCTGTACGCGGCGTTTTACGCGGTTGGTGCCTCGCTCCTGGAGATCAATCCGCTCGCCACCACGCCCGACGGCACCGTGGCCGCGCTCGACGCGAAGCTCGTGGTCGACGACAACGAGCTGGAGCGCCATCCCGAGATCGCGGCGTTACGCGACCCGAGCGCCGACGCGCCGTCCGAAGTGGAGGCCCGCGCGGCGGGGCTCACGTTCATCAAGCTCGAAGGTTCAGTTGGGTGCTGCGTCAACGGCGCGGGCCTCGCGATGGCCACCATGGACCTCGTGAAGTATTACGGCGGCGAGCCCGCGAACTTTCTCGACATCGGCGGCAGCTCGAACCCGCAGAAGGTCGTCGACGCGCTCCGGATCATCACCGCGGACCGGAGCGTGCGGAGCATCCTGTTCAACATCTTCGGCGGCATCACGCGCTGCGACGATGTCGCGAACGGGATCGTCCAGGCCACGCAGCAGTTCCCCATGAACGTGCCCCTCGTCATCCGGCTCACCGGCACGAACGAAGCCCTGGCGATCCAGATCCTCACGACGGCCGGGTTTTCGGCGCTCACAGACATGGACGAGGCGGTGAAACAGGCCGTGGCCAAGGCGAGGGCGGCGTGAGCATCTTCGTCGACGGGCAGACGCGGCTGCTGGTCCAGGGGATTACCGGGCGGGACGGCTCGTTCCATACCCGGCAAATGATCGGGTACGGAACGAAGGTCGTGGCCGGCGTCACGCCCGGCAAGGGCGGGCAGGTGTTCGACGGCGTCGTTCCCGTGTTCGATACCGTCGCCGACGCGGTTCGCGAGACGCGCGCCAACACGTCCGTGATTTACGTACCGGCGGCGGTCGCCGTATCGGCGATCTTCGAGGCCGCGGATGCCGGCCTCGCATTGATCGTCTGTATCACGGAGGGAATCCCCGTCCTCGACGTCACGCGCGTCCTGCCGTTTCTCCACGAGCGTGGAGCCCGGCTCATCGGCCCGAACTGTCCCGGTCTCATCTCGCCGTCCAAGAGCAAGGTGGGCATCATCCCCGGCAACATCTGCCAGCCGGGACGGATCGGCGTCGTATCCCGGAGCGGTACGCTCACCTATGAGATCGTCCACCAGCTGTCGACCCACGGGATGGGACAGTCCACGTGCATCGGGATCGGGGGAGATCCGCTCATCGGAACGAACTTCATCCATTGCCTGTCCGCGTTTCAGGCCGACGCAGACACGGATGCGGTGGTCATGATCGGCGAGATCGGGGGAACCGACGAGCAGCAGGCGGCGGAGTTCGTGCAGACCACGATGACCAAACCGGTGGTGGGGTTCATCGCGGGCCAGACGGCGCCCCCGGGCCGCCGGATGGGGCATGCGGGAGCGATCATCGCGGGCGCGAGCGGCACGGCGGCGGAGAAGATGGCTGCGTTCGCCCGGGCCGGCATTGCGGTCATGAAACGCCCCGCGGACGTCGTGCCCCTGCTCAAGGAACGGATGTGAAGCTCCGCGATGTCCTCAAAGCCGAGCACGTGCTCGTGCCGTTGCGGGCCACCACCGTGAAGGAGGCCACCGAGCGGCTGGCCGACCGGCTGATCACCACCGGTGCCGTGGCCGATCCGCAGCGGCTCACGGCCGTCATTCGCCACACGTGGCCGGAGGACATGGTCTCGGTCGGCGAGCACGCGTTCCTCCCCCATTTCCGGAGCGAGGCCGTGCGCAGCCTGGTGACCGCGGTCGGGATATCCGCGACGCCCATCCGGTGGGAGAAGGACCCGCATCGAACCGCACGGATCGTGATCTTCGTTGTCGCGCCCCTGCGGGACGCGGCGCTCTATCTGCAGGTGGTGGGCGCGTTCGCGCGCACGCTCGCCGATCCCGATACGGTCCTCGCGCTGCTCGCCGCGCGCACGCCCGAGCAAGTCGTCACGCTCGCGGCGCTCGACGCGGCCGAGCTACCGAACCAGCTCACGGTCCGGGACGTCATGACGCCCCACGCCATCACCGTCGGGCCGGAGCGCACGCTCGGCGAGGTCGCCCGGCTCATGGTCGAGCAGGACATCCGCGCTCTCCCGGTGGTGGACGACGGGGGCTCACTCATCGGCATGGTCACGCATCGCGAGCTGCTCCGTTTCCTGATACCGTCGTTCATCCAGCGCACCAAGAGCGGAGAGTTTCGCGCACCCACGCGCTCGCAAGTGGCGCGCGGCTCGGCCGACCCGCAGCTCATTCCCGTGAAGGAAGCCATGGCCCGCTCGGTGCTCTGCCTGGCGGAGGATCAAACGCTTGCCGACGTCGCCAACCTCATGAGCGGGAAGGACGTGGATCGGTTCCCCGTGGTGCGGGAGGGACTCGTCGTTGGATTCCTCACCCGCGCCGACGTGATCCGCCGTCTCATCGCCCCCTGACACCGGACCCCGGACACCGAAAATGTTCACCCTCGCCATCATCAAGCCCGACGCGGTCCACAACGCGCTCACCGGCAAGATCGTCGCGCACCTCGAAGCTGCGGGATTCCGCATCCGGGCGGCGCGCCTCGTCAGACTCACCCCCGCACAGGCGGAGGCGTTCTACGAGGTCCACCGCGAGCGTCCCTTTTACCGCCCGCTCGTCACGTTCATGACGTCCGGACCGGCGCTCGCGCTGGCCTTGGAGCGGGCCGACGCCGTGGCCCACCTGCGTCAGGTGATCGGCGCGACCGATCCCGCCGAAGCGAAGCCCGGGACCGTGCGCAAGCTGTACGCGGAGTCCAAGGAGCGGAACGCGATCCACGCGTCCGATTCCGCTGAGAACGCGGCACGCGAGATCGCCTTCTTCTTTCCCGAGAGCGAATTACGAGGGCTATGGGGCGCGCAGTAGCAAGTTCGCTTGACCCAAGTCCCACAACGGTTTAGCTTCGTTTGCCCATGCTACAGATCGACCTGCGGGAGCTCGCCCGAGGCCCGGTCGAAACCCGGGCGGACATCCCAGGGACCGATCCCCTCTTCGAGGGCGCCGACGTCGAATTGACCGAGCCGGTGCGCGTGGCCGGCCGCTTGCAGGACGCCGGCGACGGACGGTACTACTGGCGAGGCTCGCTCACAACCAAGATCGCCGGGCAGTGCCGGCGCTGCCTCGTCCCGGTGGCGGTCACCGTAGCGGCCAACCTCGACGCGCTATTTTCCCGTGATCCGGACGCGCTGGAGGACCCGAGCTCCTATCCCCTCGCGTCCGACGCGACCGAGATCGATCTCCGCCCCGCGGTCCGAGAGGAACTGTTGCTCGCCGTCCCGCAGTGGGTGGTGTGCCGTGATGATTGCCGCGGGCTGTGCCCGCGGTGTGGCAAGGACCTGAACGCGGGCCCCTGCGGCTGCCCGCCGGCCGTCGACCAACGCTGGCACGGGCTCATGGCCTTGAAGGGCAAGCTCCGCGACTGACAACCGAGGACGATCCCATGGCGGTACCGAAGCGAAGAACCTCCAAGCGTAAGAAGCGCGCCCGCCGCACACATTACAAGGCCGCGCCCATCGCGCTCCAGCCGTGCCCACGGTGTGGAGACCTGAAACGCCCGCATCGTGTCTGCCCGACGTGCGGCTACTACCGGGATGAGCAGCGCGTGGCCGTCGAGGACGCCTGAGCGTGATTCGCATCGCGCTGGACGCGATGGGGGGGGACAACGCGCCGAAGGTGGAGGTCGAGGGAGCGGTTCAGGCCCTGCGCGAGCTCCCACCGACCTTCCGCATCCAGCTCGTCGGTCGCACGGCCGAGATCGAGGCCGCGCTCAAGGTCCACGGAGCAGTGGATCGGCAGCGGCTCGAGATCGTCGACGCACCCGAAGTCGTGGGTATGGGAGAAAAGCCCCTCACGGCCGTGAAGGGAAAGCCCCGCTCGTCCATTGCCGTCGGCCTCGGCCTCCAGAAGCAGGGCGACTCGGACGCGTTCATCTCCGCTGGGAATACGGGGGCAGTGATGGCGGCCGCGACGCTGATGTTGCGCCTGCACGAGGGCGTGCAGCGGGCGGCGATCGCACCGCTGTTTCCGACCGCGGTGCACCCGGTCCTGGTGCTCGACGGGGGCGCTAACGTCGACTGCGACGCGCGCGAGCTGGTGGGCTTCGCTCACCTCGGTTCGGTATACGTCCGCGACGTGCTCGACCGCCCCGAGCCCGGCGTGGGGCTGCTCAACGTCGGCGAAGAGGACGAGAAGGGCAACGCAACGGTCAAGGAAGCGCACCAGCTGCTGAAGCAGACCCCCGGTATCCGGTACGTCGGCAACGTCGAAGGGCGGGACATCCTCGCGGGCCAGTGCAAACACGGCCGCATCGACGTGGTGGTCTGCGACGGCTTCGTGGGCAACGTGGTCCTCAAGTTCTACGAATCCGCCGGCCGCATGTTCATGGGAATGATGCAGCAGGCGTTTCCCGACGTGTTGGGCCGACCCGAAGCCAAGCAGCTGTTCCGATTCCTCGACTATTCTGAATACGGCGGTGCGCCACTGCTTGGGGTGAAGGGCGTGGTCATCATCTGCCACGGCGCCTCGCCCGCGCGGGCCGTCAAGAATGCCGTCCGCGTCGCGGCGCATATGGTGGAAAGCCACGTGGATCAGGACATCGGCGCCGAGCTGGCCGAAGGGGGCGCCTCGCGGTGAAGCGACCGATCGCGGAGCTCGTGGGAACGGGCCGGTACACGCCCAAACGGGTGATGACCAACGACGAGTTCTCCAAGATACTCGACACGTCCGACCAGTGGATTCGCGAGCGCACGGGGATTCGGGAGCGGCGCGTGGCCGCCCCCGACGAATCCAACGCCTGCATGGCGAAGGCGGCGGCCGAGCAGGTGCTCCAGGACACCGATCTGACGCCGCTCGACATCGATGCCCTCGTGGTGGCGACGTGCTCGCCCGACCGGCTGCTCCCCTCGCAGGCGTGCGATCTCCAGGCGCTGCTGGGCGCCAAGAACGCGGCTGCTTTCGACGTGCAGGCTGCATGCACCGGCTTCCTCTACGCCCTGAACGTCGCGGAAGGGCTGGTCGCGGCCGACCAGTTCGAGCGGGTGCTCGTGGTGGCCTCGGAAAAGCTCACGTCCATCATGGACTGGACCGATCGCAGCACGGCGGTCCTCTTTGGAGATGGCGCCGGCGCCACGCTCGTCCGCAAGAGCACGAATGGGCGAGGTATTCTCTCGAGCTACATGAAGTCTGACGGCACGCTCGCCGAGCTGTTGTATCGCCCCGGGGGCGGGGCCGCGCACCCACCCGACGCCGCGCTCCTCACCGACCACTCCTACTACATCAAGATGGCAGGACGCGAGGTGTTCAAGGCCGCCGTCCTCTCGATGGCCGATGCGTGCGACAAGACACTCGACCGGGCCGGGCTCTCGAGCGGCGACATCGATCTCTTGATTCCGCACCAGGCGAACATCCGGATCATCGAAGCGACCGCGAAGCACGCGGGGCTCCCGATGGACAGGGTGTACGTCAACGTGGATCGGTATGGGAACACGTCGGCCGCGTCCGTGGCGATTGCGCTGGACGAAGCGGTGCGCTGTGGGCGCCTGCAACCCGGCATGAAGGTGATGTTTTGCGCGTTCGGCGCGGGCTTCACCTGGGCGAGTCTGGTGGTGCAGTGGTAGCGACCGTGTGGCTCTGCCCCGGGCAGGGCGCACAAAAAGTCGGGATGGCCAAGGACCTCGCCGAACGGTTCCCGGAGGCGCGGGCGACGCTCGACGCGATCGACCGGGCGCTCGGATTCCCCCTCAGCACCCTGATGTTCGACGGCCCGGAGGACCAGCTCACGGCGACCGAGAACGCGCAACCCGCGATCCTCGCGCACAGCGCCGCGGTGTTCGCCGTCGTGGGTCCCCGCGTCGACGGCGCGGCGGTCGCCGCCGCCGGCCATTCACTCGGTGAGTACTCGGCGTACGTCGCCGCCGGCGCGCTCCCGGCAACCGATGCGGCGGCCCTCGTCCGGCGGCGCGGCGAGCTGATGCAAAAAGCCGGCACCGAGCGACCCGGCACGATGGCGGCCGTCCTGGGACTCGCGACCGCGGAGGTCGAAGCCGTCTGCCGCGACGCCTCGAGCAGCGGCGCGATCGCCGTGGCGGCCAACCTGAACGGGCCCGACCAGACGGTCATCTCGGGAGACCCGGACGCCGTCCGCAACGCCGCGGAGCTCTGCAAGGCGCGCGGGGCCAAGCGCGTCGTCCCCCTCAAAGTCAGTGGCGCGTTTCACTCGTCTCTCATGGCTCCCGCCGCCAACCAGCTGCGCGTCGCGCTCGAGCGCGCGGCCTTCCGCGATCCGGCGTTCCCCGTGATCGCGAACGCCACCGCGGAGCCCGTCCGCGACGCGGGACGCGCCCGCCGGCTCCTCGCCGATCAGCTCACCGCACCCGTCCGCTGGGTCGCGAGCATGCAGCGCGCCGCCGAGCTCGGGGGGGCGGGCGCTCGGTTCATCGAAATCGGCCCCGGCAACGTCCTGGCCGGCCTCCTACGCCGCATCGTGCCCGACGCCAGCGTGACGTCCCTGGGAACCGCCGATGAGGTCGCCCGCTTCCTGGAGGCGGCGTGAGCGCATGAAGATCGACTTGACCGGGAAGGTCGCCGTCGTGACGGGTGGCAGCCGTGGAATCGGGCAGGCCATCGCGCAGGCGCTCGCGCGCGTCGGCTCTCGCGTCGCGGTGCTGGCGCGAGACGTCGCCAGGGCGCGAGAGGCGGCCTCCTCGCTCGGCAACGGAGCCGGCGGGACGGCGCAGGGCTACGGGTGCGACGTCACCGACGCCCAGCAAGTCGAGGCGACCGTGGCGGCGGTGGAGCAGGACTTCGGGCGGATCGACGTGGTGGTCAATAACGCCGGCACCACGCGCGACAATTTGCTGTTTCGGATCGGCGAAGAGGACTGGGACACCGTTCTCAATACCAACTTGAAGGGCGCGTTTCTCGTCACGAAACATGCCGCGCGCGGGATGATCAAGCGGCGCTGGGGCCGGATCATCAACATCACGAGCGTGGTCGGGATCTCCGGCAACAAGGGGCAGGCGAATTACACCGCCTCCAAGGCCGGCTTGATCGGCTTTACCAAATCCGTTTCAAAAGAGCTCGCCTCGCGCAACGTGCTGGTGAACGCCGTGGCACCGGGATTCATCGACACCGAGCTCACCCGCACCATCACCGGCGGCGCGCGGGAAACGCTGCTCCGGGCGATTCCGCTGGGTCGGCTGGGGGAGGGGGCGGATGTGGCCGCCGCCGTGGTCTTTCTCGCCTCCGAGTTCGCGAGCTACATTACGGGACAGGTACTGGTGGTCGACGGCGGGATGGTGCTGTGATCCTTTTCCCACACCTCCATTGAGGACACCCATGGCAATGGACATGAAGCAGCTCGAAGAGAAGGTCAAGGACATCATCGTCGAGGAGCTGGGGGTCGAGCGCGACAAGCTCACGCCCGGGGCGAGCTTCATGGAGGACCTGGGGGCGGACAGCCTCGACACCGTGGAGCTGGTGATGGCTTTCGAGAAGGAATTCGACATCGACATCCCCGATGAAGAGGCGGAAAAGCTGCGGACGGTGGGGCAGGCGATGCAGTACCTCCACGACAAGATGGGAAAATAGACGATGGCGCGCCGGGTCGCGATCACGGGCGTCGGGTTCGTGACACCCTTGGGCACCGATGTGGCCAGCACCTGGGAGGGCCTGCTGGCGGGCCGCTCGGGGGCTGGGCCGATCACGCGGTTCGACGCGGCGCAGAGCCCCGTGAAGTTCGCATGTGAAGTGAAGGGATTCGATCCGGGGCGCTTTCTCGATAAGAAGGAGATCCGCCGCTACGACCTGTTCGCGCAGTTCGCGCTCGGCGCGGCGGAGCAGGCGGTGGCCGACGCGTGCCTCGCGAGCAACTGGGACAAGGTGAACCTGAAGCGCGTGGGCGCCATCGTGGGCACGGGAACCGGGGGGCTCCAGACGTTCGAAGAGAACGCCCGCGCCCTGTTCGAGAAAGGGCCCGGGCGCGTGTCGCCGTTCTTCGTCCCGATGTACATGCCGAACGTCGCCGCCGCGCTCATCTCGATGCGGTATGGAGCGCAGGGACCGAACTACTGCACGGTGTCGGCGTGCGCGTCCTCCGCGCACAGCGTCGGCGACGCCCTCGAGATCATCCGCAACGACCAAGCCGACATTATGATCGCCGGCGGCGCCGAGGCCGCGATTACCCCGCTCGCCGTGGCGAGCTTCGCCAACATGAAGGCCCTCTCGGAGCGCAACGACAGCCCCGAGACCGCGAGCCGTCCGTTCGACAAGGATCGCGACGGCTTCGTCATGGGGGACGGGGCGGCGGTCCTGATCCTCGAAGAGTGGGAGCACGCCAAGCGGCGCGGTGCCAAGATCTATGCCGAAGTGGCGGGCTACGGGATGACCGCCGACGCGTACCATATCACGGCCCCCGCGCCGGACGGGTCGGGCGCGCAGGAAGCGATGCGCCTCGCCATGCAGGACGGCGGGATCCGGCCGGAGCAGGTGGGCTACATCAACGCGCACGGGACGTCGACCCCGCACGGGGACGCGGCTGAGACCGCGGCCGTCAAGGCGGTCTTCGGTGACCTGGCGCGGAAGCTCGTTTTCGGATCCACGAAGTCGATGACCGGACACCTGCTCGGCGCCGCCGGCGCGTTCGAGGCCGGCATCTGCGCCCTCGTCGTCCAGACCGGCGTCATCCCCCCCACCATCAACCAGTTCACCACCGACCCGGCCTGTGACCTCGACTCGGCGCCGAACAAGGCCGTGAAGCGGCACGTGGACGTGGCGCTCTCGAACTCCTTCGGGTTCGGCGGGCACAACGCGACGCTCGCCATCCGGCGGGCGGCGTGAGACACGTGCTTGAAGGGATCGCTGACAAGGTCTCGCGCTCCGAGCGCCTGTCCCGCGACGACGCACTCGCGCTGTTCCAGTCGAACGATCTCCTCACCATCGGGCGCCTCGCCGACACCGTGAACCGGCGCCGTAACGGCGACCGGGTGTTCTTCGCGGCGAATCAGCACATCAACCCGACCAACGTGTGCGTGCTGCGGAACACGTGCGTGTTCTGCTCCTTCGCGCGCATGCCGAACGAGGACGGCGCCTACACCCGCGGCCTCGACGAGGTGTTCGCCGAGGCGGACGCGGCGCGCGACAACCCCACGCGTGAGTTTCACATCGTCGGTGGTCTCCACCCCAAGCTCCGGCTGGCGTACTACCTGGACATGTTCCGGGGCCTGCGAGCGCGTCACCCGGGCGTCCACATCAAAGCGCTCACGGCGGTCGAAGTGGCGCACCTGGCGCGGATCGAGAAGGTGAGCGTGCGCGATGTGCTGGCCGCGATAAAGGACGCCGGTGTCACGAGCCTGCCGGGCGGGGGCGCCGAGGTGTTCAGCCCGGCGGCGCGCGCGACGATCGCCGACAAGAAGCTGTCCGGCGACGAGTGGCTCGCGGTCCACCGGGAGGCGCACCGCCTGGGGCTCCCGTCCAACTGCACGATGCTGTACGGCCACGTCGAGACCATGGCCGACCGCGTCGACCATCTGCTCGCCCTGCGGGCCCTCCAGGACGAGACCGGCGGGTTCCTCACCTACATCCCGCTCGCCTATCACCCCGACCACAACGAGTTGGGGGAAGCGCTCGGCCGGACCGGGACGGCGACGTCCGGCTTCGACGACCTGAAGAACATCGCGGTGGGCCGCCTGGTGCTCGACAACATCCCGCACGTCAAGACCCATTGGCCCATGGTGACCCCGTTCATCTCGCAGGTGGCGTTGACGTTCGGCTGCGACGACCTCGAGGGGACCGTGGTGTTCGAGCGCGTCTACCATGAAGCAGGCGCCGCGACGCCGATGTGGTTGTCGTACGATCAGATCGTCACCTTGATCCGCGGGGCCGGGAAGGCGCCGGTCGAGCGGGACTCCCTGTATCAGGCCGTGCGTACGTTCGAGGACTGGGTGCCGGTCGCCGCGCCCGCACGGCCCGCAGGCCCGGAGGGGGAGACGTTCCACATCTCCCACCGCCCGCGGGCCCATGCCAGGGGACGACGCGCGCTTCCAGTCCTATCGGCTGTGGACGCCGCCGAATGAGACTGGGCCGTATCGGCTACATCAACTGCGCGCCGGTCTACGGCGCGATCGACCGGGAGATCGTCCGTGCCCCCGGCGCGCTCGTGACGGGCACGCCCGCCGAGCTCAACGATCTTCTCGTCGCGGGGGAGCTGGATGTGAGTGTGATCAGCGCCGTGGAGTATGCGCGCCACGCCCGCGATCTCGTGCTGCTCCCCGACATCGCGATTTCGTGTGACGGCCCGGTCCGGAGCGTCGCGCTCTTCAGTCGACGCGCAGTCGGACAGTTGGATGGACGGACCGTATTGCTCTCCGCATCGTCCCGGACGTCCGTCGCATTGCTCGACCTCTTGTGCCGCGAAGTCTGGAACGTGAGACCCAAGTTCGCCGAGGCCCGAGCCGAAGCACAAGACTTGGAAACGCTGGCCGCGCTGCCGCATGAAGCCGTGCTCGTCATCGGCGACGCGGCGCTCACGCTCGCCGCTCACGGGACCTACCCGTATCGCTACGACCTCGGCGCCGAGTGGAAGGCCTGGACCGGGCTGCCCTTCGTGTTCGCGGTCTGGGCCGCGCGACGCGCGGCCGACCCATCGACCGTTCGGCGCATCCATGAGACCCTCCTCGCTTCGCGCGCGTGGGGGCTGAGCCACCTCGACGACCTCGCCGATGCCGCTGCTCGCTCCTGCAACGTGGAACGTGCAACGTGTTTCCGGTATTTGAACGGCCTCGATTACGCGCTGAGCTACAAGCATCTCGCCGGGCTCACGGATTTCTTCCGCCGCCTCGCGGCGGACGGGATCGTGCCCGACGGATCGCTCCAATTCCTACAGGTCGCGTGACGATGGTCGACCGCTCGAGCGCCGAGTTCCGCGCTTTCCTGGAGCTGTACGAGCGCGCCTCGCTGCTCGAGCTGGGCCGCTTGGCCGATCAGACGCGCTGGCGCCTCCACCCGGAGAACGTCGTCACGTACATCATCGACCGGAACATCAACTACACCAACGTCTGCGTCGCGGACTGCAAATTCTGCGCGTTCTACCGTCGGCCGAAACATGGCGAGGGATACGTGCTGTCGTTCGAGCAGATCGGGCGGAAGATCGACGAGCTCAAGGCCATCGGCGGGGTGCAGATTCTCATCCAGGGCGGGCACAACCCTTACATCCCGTTCCAGTGGTACCTCGACTTGATGCGCCATATCAAGCGGCACCACCCGATTCACATCCACGGGTTCTCGCCCTCCGAAGTCGATTTCTTCGCGGGACGCTTCGGCATGTCGATCGAAGAGGTGATCCGCGAGCTCGTGGCTGCGGGCCTCGATTCGATCCCCGGTGGAGGCGGCGAAATCCTCGTTCAGGAAATCCGCGATCGCGTCGCGAAGAAGAAAGCCGGCGCCGACCGCTGGCTCGAGGTGATGGAGACCGCGCATCGCCTCGGGCTCAAGACGTCCGTGACCATGATGTACGGGCTGGGCGAGACGCTGGCCGACCGGATCGAGCAC
>DASQIB010000057.1:0-9635 GCA_035631795.1 Gemmatimonadales bacterium
TACTCGTGATCTTTCGTGTAGCGCAGGTCGGCTGGGATGTTCGCCATGCGGGATCGCTCGTTTCGCGGGGCTGTAGAACGTCGGGCCGAAGGTTACCGGAGCACGAAACCTCTGTCAAGCCAATGGGTTGGCCGCGACGAACAGATCGACGCGCGGGGTCAGACCCGCCGCGCCCGGCTCGACCAGCCGGAGCCGATCGTACCCCCACGGCCGCAGGTCGAGCCGCACCGCGACCGGATCGGGATCGTCGGACATCGCCACCAGCAATCCGGGGCGGCCCGCGCGCGTCCAGGCCTGCTCGGCGGCGCTCGCGGCTGCGGCCGTCGCGACGATTGCATCGGGACGCGGCGCGCGACCCAACGCCCGCTCGATCGCCGCCGCGGTGCCCGTCACCCGGCGCACCGCGAGTCCCGCGTCGGTGTAGCGCGCGGCGATCGCGTTGAGCGCGGGGTGCTGCGTCGCCTCCGCCGTCGCGAGCAGCAGGGCGTGCGCGGGACCGCCCAGGGCGCTCGCCGCCGCGCGCCGGCGCAGTTCTTCGAACACCCTCCGCGCTTGTCTCTCCAGAGCCGCACGGGAGCCGTCGTTTTCGATCACGAAGTGACTCTTGTCGCGCTTGCGATCGGCGGACATCTGCGCGGCGATCATGCGATCCGCTTCTTCGTTCGAGAGGCTGCGCGTCGTACGGAGTCGCGTGCGCCGGGTGGCGACGCTCGCGTCGACGAGCACCACGACATCGAACTGGGACGGGTCGAGCACCTCGAACAGCAGCGGGATGTCGTTCACCACGAGCACGTCACCGCGCTCCTGGGCTTCTTGCACGAGCTGCTCGCGGCGGCGCTGGACGGCGGGATGCACGATCTGATTGAGCGCGTCCAGCGCGGCCTGGTCGCCCATCACCTTCGAGCGCAGCGCCGCGCGATCGAGGCCGCCGTCCGGCGCGAGCACATCGGCGCCGAACCGGCCGGCGATCGCCGCGATCACGTCCCCCCCCGGGGCCTGCGCCTCGCGCGCCAGGAGGTCGGCGTCGATCACCGTGGCGCCCCAGCGCTGGAACAGCGCGACGACGGTGGACTTGCCCGCGGCGATGTTCCCCGTCAGCGCGACGTTCACCATCGGGAGCTGGGAGCAGGGAGCGGGGAGCGGTCGTTGCGGCGGAGGGTACCGCTCCCTGCTCCCTGCTCCCTAGAGCAGGGCTGTTTGATCTTCATCCGCCCTTGGCACCTTATGACAATGCCGGCATCGCGCCTCGTAGGACTCCCGGCCGCCGACCATGATCGTAGGACTGTCCCAGAGGGCGGGCTGGCCGTTGACGAGACGCTGGTTGCGGCTGGCCGGACCGCCACAGGACACGCAGATGGCCTGAAGCTTGTCGACGATCTCGGCGACCGCGAGGAGCGTGGGCATGGGGCCGAACGGCAAGCCGCGGAAATCCATGTCGATGCCGGCCAGCATGATGCGCACACCCTTATCCGCGAGCGTGTTCGCGACGGCGACGATGCCGTCGTCCAGGAACTGCACTTCGTCGACCGCGACGACTTCCGTGCCGGGACGAATCGCGCGCAGCACCGCCTCGGAAGAGTCCACCGGCTCGGCCTCGACCGTGCCGCCGTCGTGCGTGCTGACGGAGTACAGGCCCGCGTAGCGCGCGTCGAGGTGGGACTTGAAGACCTGGACGTGTTTCCGGGCGATCACCGCGCGCCGTACCCGCCGCACGAGCTCCTCGCTCTTGCCGGAGAACATCACGCCGGCGATGACTTCGATCCAGCCGGGGCGTGTGCCGTGGAACATGTGACAGTCAGGGGTCCGGTGTTCGTCGCGGGGGAGAAGCGTAGTCGGGGCGTGCGGCTCGGTCAAGGAAGACAACGTGGCAGGCGGACGCGCGTCACCTATCCTTTCTTCCTGCGTAGCTCCGCGATCCGCGCCTTCACGAGTCGCCGCACGAGGCTCGTGGGAACGGGTTTCGCATGGGGGAATCGGATCGTCCCCTTCGCCATCGCGTATCCCTTGAGGGCCGCCGCGTGGGCCCGCCGGATCGCGGCAGTCATCGGGTAGAGGCTGCAGTGCTCCTTGAAGGCCGCATACCATACGAGCATCCGCCCCTCGAGCTTGAACGCCGGAATGCCGTAGCTGAAGCCCTCGACGGCCGTGGGCGCCGCGGCGCGAATGGCCGCACGGAGCGCCCGGAGAGCCTTTCGTGCCTTCGGTGGCGTCGCGGTGAAGTACGCGCGCACTTGCGCCCCGGGGCTGGTCAACGCGACTGGGGCTCCTGGTAGAGGCCGATGACGTTCCCGCCGGGATCCCGGAACCTCGCCGTGATCTCCGGCGCATCCGCCCCGATGGCTTGCACGATCTCGCCGCCGTGCGCGGTGACGGCGGCGACGGCCGCGTTCACGCTGTCGACCATGATGTAGAACAGCACGCCCGGCTGTGACGACGGCGGCCGGCCGACGACCCAGCTGCCGCTGACCTCGCCGACCGTATCGTCGAACGCGGTGCTGCCGTCCCCGCGCCGCCTGATGGTCCAGCCGAAGACCTTCTGGTAGAAATCCGCCGACCGACGGACGTCGATCGCCGGGAGCTCGACGTAGCAGATCTTGCCGTTGGCGCGCGTGGGTGGCATCAGGATTCCTGACGACGAGAAAAACGGGCGACGAGGTGCTTGGATACTACTGCGATGCCAAGCAGGAGCAAGGTCCAGAAGAGCGCAGACGCGCCGATCATGGTGAGCCGAAATCCCAAGCCACCCAGCGCGCGATGTCGCTCGAAGAGCCACGCCTGCACGACGTATCCCGGAGCGATGACGACCAGCGCCGGGATACTGTCCATGTGATCGACGCTCAACGTGGCGGCGGCCGCGATACCCGCGAAAACGACGATGGCGCGGGTCACCGCCCGACGATGATGAGGGCCCCGGACACGATCGCGAGGATCGCCATCACGGTCGTGAGCCCCGAGAAGCTGAAGTTCACGACCTGAATGAGTCCGTGCACGACGAGCCAAATGCCGAGGAGCAGCAGACCGAGGTTCTTCTTCATGTTGGATCTCCTTTCCCATGTTGAGGGTGCCCGGACGCTGGTAACCGCTTCGATGGTACAGGACTACGTGACTCGCCGGCAAACCGTCCCGTGGCTCGAACAGGGCCCTGGGCGCCCTTGAGGCTCGAAAGTGCCCGAATCTTGCGGATTTTCGGGGGATACCCCCATATTGTGGCGGTTTTATGCGGGTTTTCGGGTGCCCCTCCGTGAAAGGGGCGGATTTCCAAGGGTTTTAGAGCCCCAGACCCTCACAAGGAGACACGGTGAACAAAGCCGAGCTGACCGCGGCACTGGCCATGCGCACCAAGATGTCGAAGGCCGACGCGGGCCGCGCGATCGAAGCCCTGTTCGACGACAAGGGCATCATCGCGGGCGAGCTGAAGAAGGGCGCGAAAGTGCAGATCACCGGGTTCGGTAACTTCGAGGCCCGCAAGCGCGCCGCGCGTATGGGCCGCAACCCGAAGACCGGAGGCGTGATTCAGATCAAGGCGTCCATTGCCCCCGCGTTCCGCGCCGGCAAGCAGCTCAAGCAGGCGGTCAACAAGAAAGGGTAGTAGCCGGGCCGTCGTCCGTTCTCTTTTCACGGGCCGCTCCGCTGAGCGGCCCGTCGACGTTTAATTAACTGACTCGCTCGAGGGAAAGACTCGTGTTGATCCGACCACTCGCGGCTGCGCTGGGCGCCGCCGCCCTTATCGCCGTCGCTCCGCGCCGTCCCCGCCCCGAGCGACACGGCACCGTGCTCGTCGAGCGTTTCTTCGCGCCCTCGCTCGGCGTCACCAAACACTACCTGGCGTACCTCCCGCCGTCGTACGCGAGCGAGCCGACGCGGCGCTTTCCGGTCGCCTACTATCTCCATGGCCACTCGGGGAGCGAGGCGGACTGGGTTTCACTCGCGGGCATCGACGTCATCGCCGACTCGCTGATTGCCGCCGGAATGCCCGAGATGATCCTCGTGATGCCCGACGGCGATGACGGCTGGTACACGAACTGGGTCACGCCACGCACCTACGAGCAGTGCGCGAGCGGCGCGGGGAGCGATCGCGCGGCGCCGACGTTTTGCGTGAAGACGCCGCGCTACGATGACTACATCGCGGGCGATCTCGTGCGGCACATCGATTCGACGTACCGGACCGTGGCCGATCGTGGTCACCGGGGCATTGCCGGCTTGAGCATGGGGGGATACGGCGCCGTCATGCTCGCGGTTGGGCACCCCGACGTGTTTGCCGCGGCCGCGAGCCACTCCGGTGTGTTATCGCCTTTGTACCGGGGGCGGCACCCGTTCGGGGCGCCGGTGCAGTACCTGTCTTCGATCGATTCCGTCCAGGCGGCATGGGGCGGCATGTGGCCATCGGTGGCACCGGCGTTCGGCAATACGATCGCGTCCTGGGAAGCGCGCGATCCGGCGCATCGCATCCGCACCCTCGAGACCGCCGGCGACTCCATCCCGGCGCTGTTCGTCGACGTCGGTACGGAGGACGGTCTGGTGGACCAATCGCGCGCGTTTCACGCGGAGCTCACGAGCATGGGCATTGCCCACGCGTACGCCGAATGGCCCGGCCAACACAACTGGAAGTACTGGCACGCGCACGTGGGCGAGAGCCTGCGCTGGTTGGCGGAGCGACTAGGACGGTAACGAGAGCCTGAGCCCCCGGTGGCAGTGCCGGCATGTCACCGGCTGAGGGACGCGCCACCGGGGGGCCAGCTCGAGCGCCTGCTCGGCGCCACAGTCGGGGCAGGTGCCGCGCGCGTCGGTCGCGAGCTCGACGGTACCCGCGCGCTGGAAGAATTGCCAGGCGCCGTAGGCGAGAAACGACGGGACGAGGATGAAGTGCGCGACCGGGATGAAGACGCAGAGGACGGCCACCCCCCACCACTTTCCCAGGCCCGCGACTGCGCGACGCAGGCGTTGCTCACGGTCGAACGTATGGATCGTGACGCTCCCGGACGTGGGGGATCCGTGGTAGCCGTTGAGCGCGATGGGTTGCACGCGCGTTGTTCCGGTCGGCACCCGCATTGTACCGAAGGACTCCGCCCGCGTTCCGCGTCAGGTGTTGCGGTCGAGCCTCGGGGCCACCCGGCGCCCGCGAATCATGGCGCCCGCGAGCTTCTGAACGACCTGTTGCGCGGCCGGAGGCGCCAGCTCGACGAGGCTGAAGGAGTCCCGCACCTCGATGCGTCCGATGTCCGCCTTCGCGACACCCGCTTCGCGGATGAGCGCTCCCACGAGGTCCTTTGCGGATGCCCGGTCCCGCTTTCCCACGTTGACGAACACCGTGACGCGCGCATCGGGAGCGAGCGGCGGGGCCGCCTCCACCCTTTCTTCCCGGCGCTCGTGAAGCATGGCGAGCAGCGCTCCCGCCACTTCGGCCGGGTCGAACCGCTGAAACAGCGGGTCGAGCAGGGCGAGCTCGGCATCCACGTCGCCGGCCGCGATCCGGCGGGCCACTCGGTCGCGCAGCTCCTCGACGCGGTCGCGCGCGCGATCCACCCCGCCCGCCAGCGCGAGCGGCGCCAGCGCCGCGATGGACCGGGCGTACGGGAGCTGCGACGCATTGAGAAGGAGCACCGGCTCGCCTATCCGAGCGAGTGTCGCGAGCTCGTCGCGGGTCGGGACCGCGGAGCACACGACGGCGTCGGGCGGTTGATCGGGCGGCACGATGGGGCCACCGGTCCAGATGAACGCCTTGGTCGCGCCGAGCGCATCGAGCGCGTCGTGAACGGCGATGGAACGACGGAATGACGGAACGATAGAGTAGCGCGCGCGGCACACCGGTGGCCGCGGTGTCCCGCTCTCATCCACTCCGGGTGCCCCGACGACCTCGGCGCGACGGGCGTGCCGCTCCAGGAAGTCGGCGAGCGCGGCGGGATTCCAGCTCAGGACGATGCGACGCGCATCTCGCAGCTCTGCGAGCAGGGTGTCGAGCGTCGCGGCGCGATCACCCGCGATGAGCGTCTCGGGCCAGGCGATCACCACGGCCGACACTGGCTCGAGCTTCAAGGCGGAGCGTTGCACGAGCGCGGCGAGGTCGTTCACCTCGCCGGCGAGAACGTGAACCAAGCCTTGGGCGAGGATTTGGGCACTACGGGCGAGACCGGTGACGGCGTGAGCGCGCATCTGCGAAGGCGCTGCGGCGGCCCACTCGGCGGCGGTGGCCTGGTCGGCGCACATGATGAGCGCGCCCGGCGAACCCCCCGGACCATGCCCCGGGGTTACGGGACCCAACAATTCCCAAAGCTTCGCGACCTGCTCCACGGCTGGCGGTGTCACGAGCACCACCGGCCGACCGCGCTCGAGCGCGGCCTTTGCGTCAGCTGCCGTCACACGGTCCTCGATTGTCAAAGGGCGAATGGCAGGGGATGGTATGCAACCACGTGCGTAGGGGCAAGACATGCCTTGCCCGGCCGGGCATGCCTTGCCCCTACCGACGCGGTTGCGTGCCCTTGGCCGGTAGGGCTATCCTCTCGCCCATGAGTCCACCCAGCGGACTGTCGCCCAACCTGCAGCACCTCGAGACCTCGGCGACGATCGCGATCTCGCAGGAGGCCAAGCGCCGCAAGGCGGCGGGCGAGGACGTGATCGACCTGGGGGCCGGGGAGCCGGACTTCCCGACGCCCGCCATTCCGTCAGACGCCGGGGTGCGCGCGATCCGCGAGGGGAAAACCCACTATCCCGCCAACGAGGGGATTCTCGAGCTACGCGCCGCCGCGGCGAAGCATCTCTCCTTACTCTCCGGCGGGCGCCCGGTCAACGCCGACAACATCGTGGTGTCGAACGGCTCGAAGCAGTCCCTGTTCAACGTCTGTTTTTCGCTGTTCGGGCCGGGCGACGTGGTCGCGATCCCCGCGCCCGCCTGGGTCTCTTATCCGCAGATCGTGTACCTGGCGCGCGCCCGCCCGGTGCTCGTCCAGGGCGAGCCGGAATGGAGCCTCAAGGTCAGCGTCCGGGACCTGGACCGCGTGGTCCCCGGCGCTCGCGGCTTGATCCTTTGCTCGCCCTGCAATCCGACGGGAGCGGTGTACACCCACGCCGAGATCAAGGCGATCGCCACGTGGGCGCGGGACCGCAAAGTGTGGGTGGTGGCGGACGAGATCTACCGGCGGATCCACTACGGCACCGGACCCGCGCCATCCTTCCTGGACCTCCCCGACGAAATGCTCGAGCGCGTCGTGGTGATCTCCGGCGTGAGCAAGGCGTACGCGATGACCGGGTGGCGGATCGGATTCGCGCTCGCACCGGGCGCCACGGCCAAGGCGATCGCGGCGCTCCAGTCGCACACTACCACCGGCGCGAATCATCCCGCGCAATTCGCCGCCGCCGCGGCGCTGGGCGACGAGCGGGTGGAGCAGGACGTGACCCGCATGGTGGCGGAGTTCCGCAAGCGTCGTGACCTGGTGGTCGCGCGGTTCCGGCAGGAGCTGCCGGGCGTCGAGTTCGTGGAGCCACTCGGCGCGTTCTACTTCTTTTTCCGCGTCGACTCCTTCGGCGGCATCAGCGGTACGGACTTCTGCACCCGGCTGATCACCACGACCGGCGTGGCCCTGGTGCCGGGCGCGGCGTTTGGGGACGATCGCTACGTGCGTCTCTCATATGCCGCGTCGTCCGAAAACATTCAGAAGGCGCTCGATCGGATCATCGGGTTCGCCAAGAAGCTCGCCGACTGAATTGTCTCGACTCGCCCTTTGGTGCGGTCTCGTGGTGCTGTCGGGCGGGATGGCCATGGCTTGGACGCGGCCTGCGACGTCGCAAGACGCGCGCGAGCGTCTGGTCGATTCGCTCCTCTCCCGCATGACGCTCGACGAGAAGCTGGGCCAGCTCAACGTGATCGCCGGCGATGCGGATACCGCCAGCCCCGCGCAGCTCGCATCAGTGCGTGCGGGTCGGGTGGGGGGCTTCCTCGGCGTGATCGGCGCCGCGCACACTCACGAGGCGCAGCGCGTGGCCGTGGAGGAGTCCCGGCTCAAGATCCCGCTGCTGCTCGGCTACGACGTCATTCACGGGTATCGCACCATCTTCCCGATTCCCCTGGGCGAGGCCAGCAGCTGGGACACCGCCGCTGCCGCAGCGACCGCCCGAGCCGCGGCACTCGAGGCCGCTGCGGCAGGCGTGAACTGGACGTACGCGCCGATGGTGGACATCGCCCGTGACCCGCGCTGGGGGCGGATCGCGGAGGGAGCGGGTGAGGACCCCGAGCTCGGGTCGGCGTTCGCCGCGGCGCGCGTGCGGGGGTTCCAGGGCGACTCGCTTGGTCCCGCGAACGTGCTCGCGACCGCGAAGCATTTCGCCGCCTATGGCGGCGCCGAAGGGGGACGCGACTACAACACGGTCGACGTGTCCGAGCGCACGCTCCGGGAGGTGTACCTGCCGCCTTTCCATGCCGCGGTCGCGGCAGGGGTGGGGAGCATCATGTCTTCCTTCAATGAAATCGGTGGCGTGCCGAGTACCGCCAATCACTGGTTACTCACCACGGTATTGCGGGATGAGTGGGCTTTCAGCGGCCTGGTGGTCAGCGACTGGACCTCGGTAAAGGAGCTGCGGGCGCACGGCGTAGCGGACAGCCCGGCGGTGGCTGGTGCGCTGGCGCTCGAAGCCGGCGTCGACATGGACATGCAGAGCAACATCTATGCGGACGACCTGTCGACGATGGTCCGGGCCAGCGGGGTTCCCGAGGCTATGGTGGACGATGCGGTTCGGCGTGTGTTGCGCGCCAAAGTACGTCTCGGGCTGTTCGATCATCCTTATCGGGGCGCCGATATCGCACACGAGCGCGCCGTGACGCTCACGTCGGAGGCGCGTCGCCTGGCGCGGCAGGTAGCGGGCGAGTCGATCGTGCTGTTGCAGAATGATCGAGGCCTGCTCCCCCTCAGCGCCCGCGCCAAGCGCGTGGCCGTCATCGGGCCGCTCGCGGCCAGTGGCGAGGACCCGCTCGGGCCGTGGCACGCGAAGGGCGACCCGACGGACGTGGTGACGGTGCTCGCCGGTCTCAAGGAAGGGGCGCCTCAAGGGGCCGTAGTGCGGTACGCGCGCGGCTGCTCCGTCACCGATACCTCCACCACGGGCCTCGCGGAGGCGGTCGGCCTCGCCCGCCGGTCCGACGTGGCCATCGTCGTGCTCGGCGAGACGGATGCCATGAGCGGCGAGGCCTCCAGCCGTTCGACACTCGACCTCCCCGGCGTCCAGGAGCGTCTGCTCGAGGCGATCGTTCGGACCGGCACGCCGGTGGTGCTCGTCCTGATGAATGGAAGGCCGCTCGCGTTCCCGTGGGCCGCCGAGCACGTGCGGGCGATCATCGAAACGTGGTTCCTGGGGGTCGAGACGGGCCACGCGGTGGCGGATGTGCTGTATGGCGACGTCAACCCGAGCGGCAAGTTGCCCGTCACGATCCCGCGCTCGGTTGGACAAGTACCCATCTACTACAACCACAAGAACACTGGCCGGCCTTATTCAGCGACGGACCACTTCACCTCGCAGTATCTCGACCTCCCGTCGACGCCGCTCTACCCGTTCGGGTACGGATTGAGCTATGCGAGCTTCCGCTATTCCGACCTGCGGTTGAGCGCAACGAAAATGGGACGACAGGACACGCTGGGCGTCCGGGTCAC
>DASQIB010000058.1:0-1508 GCA_035631795.1 Gemmatimonadales bacterium
GAGCACGCTGTGATAGGCGGCGGTGGCGCGGCCCGATTCGCTGACGATCATCGGGTGCGGGATGTCGCGGGCGTTGCAGACGCTCCCGACGCGGTAGACGACGTCGCTCGCGTACTCCTGCAGCGTGTAGTTCATCGACGAGGCGAAGTTGGTGCCGCTGCCGTCGTAGTCGACGCCGAGGCCGCCGCCGACGTCGATGTACTGCAGCCCCGCGCCCATGAGCTTCAGCTCCGCGTACACGTGCGCGAGCTCGTTGATGGCGTCCTTGACGCGGCGGATGTCCTGCAGCTGGCTGCCGGGGTGGCAGTGCACCAGCTGCAGACAGTCGAGCATGTCGTGCGACTTCAGCACGTTGAACATCTCGAGGATCTCGGTGATGAACAGGCCGAACTTGGACTTGTCGCCGCTGCTGGTGCTCCAGCGCCCCGACCCCTCGCTGGAGAGCTTGACCCGCACGCCGATGCGCGGTCGTACCTGGTAGGCGGCGGCGTGCTTGAGGATCAGCCCGAGCTCCTCGAAGTTCTCCACCACCGGGATGATGGTGCGGCCGAGCTTGGTGGCGAGCGTCACGGCCTCGATGTAGCTGTCGTCCTTGAAGCCGTTGCAGACGATCAGCCGCTCGGGGGCGTTCTCGGTCATGGCCATGACGGCGAGCAGCTCGGGCTTCGAGCCGACCTCGAGCCCGAAGCCGTACTCGCGCCCGTAACGGTAGACCTCCTCGACCACGAGCCGCTGCTGGTTCACCTTGATCGGGAACACCGCGGCGTAGCGGTTCTGGTAATCGTTCTCGGCGATCGCCGAGGCGAAGGCGTCGTGCAGACGCTTCAGCCGATGCGCCAGGATGTCCGAGAAGCGCACCACCACCGGGGTGGAGAGGTCCCGTGCCTGCAATCCCTCGACGACCTCGAGCAGGTCGATCTCGCGCTCCTGCGTGGTATCGGGGCGCACCACGACGTGGCCGGCGTCGTTGATCGAGAAATAGCCCTTGCCCCAGGCGGCCACGTTGTAGAGATCGAGGGAATCCTCGATCCGCCAGGGTTGCGCGGGATTGAACTTGCGGTTGCCGTTGAGGGCGATCTTGGGATCGGCGGCCACGGGGCGCGTTATATCAAAATTGTGTGGCCGGCGAGAGTGCGGCGTCACACAGTGTCGGGGCCCAGCGCCACCGCATGCGATGGGTCGCGGATCCATTCGCTCCACGAGCCCGGGTAGAGCCTCGCGCCGCTGAGCCCGGTGACTTCGAGCGCGAGCAGATTGTGGCAGGCAGTGACCCCGGAGCCGCACATCGCGACCACGGCGGCGGGCGGACGCCCACGCAGGCTCGCGCCCCAGACACGGCGGAGCTCCGTGGGCGAGCGAAACAGCCCGAGCGCGTCGAGGTTGCCGGTGTAGGGATGGTTGTGTGCGCCCGGGATATGGCCCGCGACCGGGTCGATGGTCTCGTTCTCGCCGGCGAAGCGATCGGCGCCACGCGCGTCGATCAGGAGCGGCTCCGCTCGCGCGAGAGC
>DASQIB010000059.1:0-2764 GCA_035631795.1 Gemmatimonadales bacterium
GCGAGACCCGCGAGCATCCAGCGACTGCGCGCGATGCGGCGGCCAAAGAGTAGCGCGGGCATAGGGATCACGACTACGTTACTCGAAGGCTCACCTCCCGGGCAAGCGGCGAATCACGTGGACACCCAGACGCGATTCACACTCGTGTTGGGCGGCGGCGGCATGAAGGGCCTCGCCCACGTCGGCGTGCTGCAAGCGCTCACCGAGCGCGGGCTCGTGCCGGCGCACATCGTCGGCACGAGCGTGGGCGCGCTGGTGGGCGCGGCGTGGTCGGCGGGTCGGAGCATCGCGGAGCTGCGGGACGTCGCGGTGGCCCTGCGGCGGAAGGACATCTTCGCGGTCGCCCATGCCGACATGGCGTTCAAGCGCATGCGGTCGCCCGCGCTGTTCCGGCGCGAGCCGCTCGACCTCTTGGCCCAGAAGCTCGTGGGCGACGTGACGTTCCAGGATCTGCGCCACCCGTTGATCGTGAACACGGTCGACGTCAACTCCGGGATGCAGGTCTTCTGGGGCTTGGACGGACTCGATGAGGTCCCGGTGAAGGACGCCGTCTTCGCATCCTGCGCCCTCCCCGGCTATCTGCCCCCGCGCGAGATCCGCGGCCGCTTCTATGTAGACGGGGCGACCGTGGACAACCTGCCAGTGGGAACGGCGCGGATCCTCGATTCGCAAATGATCCTCGCGGTGGACGTCTCGGCCTCGAATGCCTTCCGCGCGGACACGCAGGAAGAGGGATTCGCCGCAGTGTTCGCGCGCGCCACCGAGATCGCCATGCAGGCACTGCTCGAGCTGCGGCTGCGCGATTGGACCACGCCGCCCATCTACTACATCCACCCACGCGTGGAGCACATCCCCTTCGACTCGTTCGATCACCTGCGCGAAGTGGTGGAAGAAGGCTACCGCGCCACCGCCGCGGCGCTCGACCGGCCCGAAGAATGGCCGGCGGTGGGCGACGGCGGCGTGTACCCGCGCCGGCCCGTGACCGTCCGGGTCCAACGCGAGCGCTGCATCGGATGTGGTGCCTGCCTGGTGCAGGCGCCACCGGGCATGTTCGTGTTGGACGCCGATGGAAAGGCGGTCGTGACGAGGCCCGATCAGGAGTGGTCGCCGATCGACGGAGGCTTCATTCGGCACTGCCCGACGTACGCGATCAGCGCCCGCCCGGTGGCGGCGCCCAAAGCGGCGGGCGCGGCAGGCTAAGGGAGGTACCGGAGCATGAAGCGGGCAGTCGTGTGCGGAGCCGGCGGCTTCATCGCCAGTCACCTGGTGAAACGGCTCAAGCGCGAGGGATACTGGGTCCGCGGCGTGGACATCAAGCGGCCCGAGTTCTCCGCCAGTGCCGCCGACGATTTCCAGCTGCTCGACCTGCGGGAGCCGCGTGCCTGCGAGGCCGCCTTATCCCTCGCGGCGGGGAGCGTCGATGAGGTCTATCAGCTCGCGGCGGACATGGGCGGGATGGGATTCATTCACTCCGCCGAATGCGAGATTCTGCGGAACAATGCGCTGATCAACATCAACATGATTCACGCCGCGGCACGCGCGAACATTCCCCGCTACTTCTTCTCCTCGTCCGTGTGCATCTACCGGGACATGGAGCCGGGGGAGCCCGAGCTCGCGGAGGACGGCGCGTACCCGGCGTTCCCGGACAACGAATACGGCTGGGAGAAGCTGTACGCGGAGCGCGTGGCGCTCGCGTTCGGGCGCAAGTACGGCATCGAGGTGCGGATCGCGCGCTTTCAGAACTGCTACGGCCCGGAAGGCACGTGGACGGGTGGAAGGGAAAAGGCGCCCGCCGCGATCTGCCGAAAGGTGGCTGAAGCCGCGGATGACGGCACCATCGAAGTCTGGGGAGACGGCTCCGCGATTCGCTCCTATACCTACGTGGATGACATGGTGGACGGTATCTATCGACTCACCCAGTCCTCCCTCCGAGAGCCGGCGAATATCGGCAGTCCCGAGTACGTGTCGGTCGCCGACCTCGTGGGCACGGTCGCGCAGGCGGCCGGAAAGGACATTCGGGTCCAGTACATCGAGGGGCCGGTCGGCGTGCAGTCGCGGAACTTCAGCAACGAGCGGATCTACTCGATCGGATGGCGCGCCCGGTGCTCGCTCTCGGACGGCATCGCCCGTACGTACGCCTGGGTGCACGAGCAGGTGCGGGCGCGGCGCGGGCCGGCCATCGCCTAGGTCGCGCGCACCTCAACCCAGATACGGCGCGAGCCCGCTCGCGAACCGCTCCGCCGCCGCATCGATCGTCAGGCCGGCCAGCACGTCCCCCGCATGACGGGAGGGCGAACCGGAGCGCGCCGCCGTGACGGCCGCGACCAGGCTTTCCTCGTCGTCCAAGGTGAAGAAGTGAACCGCGGTTCCGAGGAACTCCCGATGGGGCGGAATGTCGGACGCGACCGTCGGGACACCGCACGCCACCCCCTCCAGCGGCGTGAGCCCGAACCCCTCGAACCGGCTGGGGCAGACGAGCACTTCGGCACTGCGGTATGCGGTCACGATCTCCGCCTCCGCGAGTCCGGAGTCGATCGTGCAAGGTACGCCCAGCTCCCGGGCGAGCCGCGTAAGCCCGTCGCGCTCCGGGCCACTCCCCACGATGCGGACCGCGAGCGCCGGCCGGAATCGCGCGGCGACGCGAATGACCGCCGCGTGGTTCTTCTGTGGCGTGAGCCGCGACACGCTGAGCAGCCCTGCCCTCGGACCCGCCGCGGGAGCGGGCGTGAAGCGATCCGAGTCGAAGCAGAACGGTACCTGGCGG
>DASQIB010000060.1:0-1658 GCA_035631795.1 Gemmatimonadales bacterium
GGGCCAGGGTGGTCCGCGCTCCCTCTGGAGGTTCTAAGACATGATGCGTCGCACACTCCTCGCATTGGCGCTGCTCGCCGCTCCCGCGATCGTGATCGCGCAGCAGCCGTCGCCGATGCAGGGTCAGGCGCCGGCGGCGGACACGTCGAAGGCGATGGCGAAGAAGGGCAAGAAGAAGGCTGGGAAGAAGCACGCGGCCAAACCCGCAGCCAAGCCCGCTGCCAAGGATACGAGCAAGGCCAAGCCGTAAGCGGCTGAGCTACGAGGTGTAGTCGGCGTTGATCCGGACGTAGTCCGGCGTCAAATCGCAGGTCCACACCACCGCCTCCGCGCGACCGAGTCCGAGGTCGACGCGGAGGCGGATCGTTTTCTGCCGAAAGATGCCCCGAGCGGTGTCCGCGTCCGGATGTGCCGTGGCGCCCCCGCTCGCGAGCGTGAGCCAGTCATCGTCGGTGGAGGCGGCCTGCAGGGAGAGTCGCTCCACGGAGAACGGCACCCCCGCGCTGCCCGCCGCGGCGAGGACGCGTCCCCAGTTGGGGTCGCCGCCGTAGATGGCAGTCTTGACGAGCGTCGAGCGGGCGATCGCCCGCCCCACGTCGCGCGCCGTGGATTCGCTCACCGCTCCCACCACGTGAATCTCGAGCACCTTGGACGCGCCCTCGCCGTCCGCCACGATGGCGAGCGCGAGCGTCCGGGCAACCCGCTGGACGGCGTCCTCGAATGCCTTCCAGACCGCGCCGTCGCGTGCCGGATCGATGCCCGCGGCGCCGTTCGCGAGCAAGAGCACGCTGTCGTTGGTGCTCGTGTCGCCATCCACGGAGATGGCGTTGAAGCTCCGGTCGGCCACGCGGCGGAGCAGCGGCTGAAGTGTCGCGGGCTCGCCCGCGGCGTCCGTCGTCAGCACGCCGAGCAGGGTGGCCATGTCCGGGTGAATCATGCCCGCGCCTTTGGCGATGCCGCCCACGGTGATCAAGCCGCTGGGCGTCTCGAAGCGGACGGCGCAGTGTTTGGGCCGTGTGTCCGTCGTCATGATCGCGCGCGCGGCCTGGGGGCCGCCCTCGGCGGCCAGGTGCCCCGCCGCCTGCCGCAGGCCGGCCGCGATCTGCTCGAGGGGGAGTGGAATCCCGATGACGCCGGTCGAGAGCACGAGCGCGGTGCGCGCGGGAAGCCCGGCGGCCTGCTCGGCTGCCTGGGCCATCGCCCGCGCGGCGGCGAGGCCGGGCGCGCCGGTGCACGCGTTCGCGACGCGCGCGTTCATCGCCACGGCGCGGATCCGTCCGGGACGCTCGGCCAGGAGGTCGGCGTCGTAGACCACTGGCGCCGCGCGGAGCACGTTCCTGGTGAACACGCCCGCCGTGGCGCAGCTCGTGGTGCTCACGAGCAGCGCGACGTCGACTGCGCCGTCGCTCTTCAGACCGGCGTGCGCGGCGGCGGCGGTGAAGCCGCGTGGTGTGGTGACGGAGCCGTCGGGAATCTCGACGAAAGCCGCGGGCATCGGCGGGGAAGATAGCGGTCGCCTATCGCTTGTGTAACCGCCCGGCGTCTCGTATCATAGCACAACCTTCCCGGGAGGCCCGTTCGATGTCGGAACCGTTCTTGAGCTCCGACGATTACGACGAACGCGCACATCAGCTCTACAACGAAGCACGATACGACGA
>DASQIB010000061.1:0-9108 GCA_035631795.1 Gemmatimonadales bacterium
GATGCCCCGCGTCGTCGGCATCGATCCGGGGACGGTGAGCATCGATCTCTGCGGCCTGGACGATGGCCGCGTGTTTCTCGACCACTCCTGGCCAACCGCAGAGGCCCTCGCCGATCCGGCGCGATTCATCGCGCGGCTCGACGCGGCGGGCCCGCTCGACCTCGTGGCCGGGCCCTCGGGGTACGGGCTGCCCCTGACCCGGGCCCGGGACGCGAGCGAGGAAGATCTCATCCTGGCGTTCCTCGCGGCACCCGGCGAGACCGGAGGCATCGGTGGGCTACGCGCGCTCGTTCGAGCCCTCGCGACGTCAGCGCTCCCCGTCGTACTCACGCCCGGCGTCGTGCACCTCCAAACCGTGCCCGCGCACCGCAAAGTGAATCGCGTCGACATGGGCACCGCCGACAAGGTGTGCGCCACCGCTCTGGCGATCACCGAACACGCTCGTCGATTCGGGCGGCCGCTCGCCAAGGTGTCGCTCGTCCTGGTGGAGCTGGGAGGCGCTTTCACGGCAGCGGTCGCTGTGGCCGACGGGCGAATCGTGGACGGTGTGGGAGGCACGAGCGGGCCACTCGGCTTCCGTGCGGCCGGCGCCCTGGACGGGGAGGTGGCGTATCTCGCGGGTGCAGTCCCGAAGGCCCAGTTATTCCGGGGCGGCGCGGTCGCGGTCGCCGGATGGGAGGAAGCGGACGCCTCGCCCGACCGATTCGCGCACTCCACGACACCGGAGGCCGATGTCGCGCGGGAGGCGCTGGTCGAGAGCGCCGTGAAGGCGGCGCTGGCGCTCGCCGCGTCGGTCCCCTCCCCCAAAGAATTCGTGCTCTCGGGCCGGCTGGCGCGGGTCGAGGCGGTCGGCCACGCGGTCCGCCAACGGCTGGGCTTGTTCGCACCCACGCGGCTGCTCGAAGGCTTCGCGGGCACGGCGAAAGAAGGAGCGCAGGGAGCGGCGCTCATTGCCGACGGGCTCGCCGGCGGCCCCAATCGCGAGCTGGTGGAGCGGCTCGCGATCCGCGAGGCCCGGGGCACGGTGCTGGACCATCTCTATGTCATCTCGCGGGAGCAGGCGCGCCACCGGCTGGGGCTTGCATGACGCGCGTGCTCCTGGCCGGCCTGTCGACCCGCGACGTCGCCGAATCGGCTGCGCGCGCGGGATACGAGGTCGTGGCGCTCGACGGGTTCGGCGACCTCGACCTCCGGGCGTGCGCGGCCGAGGTGCGCGTCGTCCGCGTGGAAGGCCGCTTCAGCGCGCCCGCCGCCGCGGCCGCGGGGCGGGACATCCGCTGTGACGCGACGATGTACGAAGCGAGCTTCGAGAACCATCCGGACGCCGTGCGCGCGCTCGCCGCCGGCCGCGTCTTGTGGGGGAATACGCCCGCCGTCCTCGCGCGGGCGCGCGACCCCCGCCGCCTCGCCCGCGTCGTCCGCGACGCCGGTCTGCCCGGACCGCGGGTCCGCCAGACGCGTCCGCCGGCGGCGGCGCGACGCGGGTGGATGGTCAAGCCGCGGCGCTCGGGAGGCGGCGAGCGCGTCTCCGTATGGCGGCGGGGCGCAGCCGTGCCGCGAGGGAGCTACTTCCAGGAGCGGGTCGACGGCGTGGCGGGATCGATCGTGTTCGCCGCGGACGGCCGCGACGCCGTGCCGCTCGGCCTGTCCCGCATTCTCGCCGGTGAGACGCGGTTCGGCGCGGCCGGTTTCCGCTACTGCGGGAACATCCTCGCCCCGGCGGGAGACGCGCAGTTCCCGGCGGACGACCGGCTGCTCGACGGGATCACGCGGCTGGCGCGCGCCGTAACGGCGGCGTTCGGGCTGGTCGGAGTGAACGGCGTGGATTTCATCGCGCGTCGCGGCTTGCCGTACGCCATCGAGGTGAACCCCCGCTATACCGCGGCGATGGAGCTCGTCGAGCGGGCGTACGGGTTCTCCACCTTCGACGTGCACGCCCGAGCGTGCCGAGGCGACCTCCCGGCATTCGATCTTGCGGCCGCGCGCCGCCACGCCCGCGAGGCGGTAGGGAAGGCGATCGTCTATGCGCGCCGCCCGGTCGTGCAGGGCGCCACGCGATCCTGGCTCGCCGACCAGGACATCCGGGACATCTCGCCACCCGGTACGCAATTCACGCCCCCGGACCCGATCTGCACGATCTTTGCCCGAGGCCGCACCGCGCGGGCCTGTTTCGCAGGCCTGTCGCGCCGCGCCGCCCGGCTGTACCACGAGCTTGCACCCCGCGAGGCGCGCATCGCATGAGCGATCGCAGCGTGGCACACGTCACCTGCCTCGGCTGCGGGTGCGCCTGCGACGACATCGCCATCGTCGTGAAGCGTGGTCGTATCGCTGAAGCGGGCAACACGTGCACGCTCGGTGCCGCGTGGTTCGGCGACGGCGTGGTGCCCGCGGAGATTCGGGTGGACGGCCGCGCCGCGAGGCTCGACCGGGCGATCGGCAAGGCGGCGGAAATGTTGACCGGCGCGGCGCGCCCCCTCGTCTACATCGCGGGAGATGTGTCGTGCGAAGCGCAGCGCGAGGCGATCGCGATCGGGGATCGTCTGCACGCAGCGGTAGATAGCCTGGCCGCCACCGCGGCGGGCGCCGTGCTCGCGGGCCAGCGCCGCGGCCGGGCGGCGGCGACGCTCGGGGAAATTCGCGAGCGCGCCGATCTTGTCGTCTTCTGGGGAGTGGATCCGGGTGAACGCTATCCGAGGTTCGTCGCGCGTTACACCACGGCGCCGCGCGACCTTGGCAAGACTCGCACGGTCGTGGCGGTGGATGTGGGCGCGAGCCGCGGACCGAAAGACGCGGACCTCCGGGTGGCCATCGCGCCCTCCGATGAGGTGGATGCCCTTGGCGCGATGCGCGCCGCGGTCGCGGGGCGAGACGCGTCGGCGCCCCGGCTCGGCTCAGCCGTGGACCTCGCTCGCCGGATGATGGGGGCGCGGTACACCGCCATCGTAGCCGACGGAGAGCCGGGCGCCGAAGCAATCGATCCCGATCGCGCAGAGGCGCTTGTGGCGCTCGGGCAGGCCCTGAACGGGCCGGCGCGGTGCGCCTTTTGCACCTTGCGCGCCGGCGGGAACCGCTCGGGCGCCGACGCCGCGCTTACGTGGCAGACCGGTTTCCCCTTCGCCGTGGACTTCGCAGGGGGCCCTCCACGGTACCGTCCAGCCGGTGAGGGGGGCAACGCGGAGGGGCTCCTCGCAGACCACGAGGTCGACGCCGCGTTGGTCATCGGCGCGCCCGCGACAATCCCTGGACCCGTGGCGGGCGGGCTCGAGGGCATCCCGGTCATCGTCATCGGCCCGCGGGCCAGCATGTCGGCGGTTCGGCCCGCGATCGCGATCGATACGGGCGTCGCGGGTATCCACGAGGGGGGGACGGCGTTCCGGATGGACGACGTCCCGTTGCCGCTGCGGGCGTCGCTCGACGGGCCGCGCGCCGCCCGGGAAGTGGTGCGTGCGTTGCGAGACAGACTGGTCCACGGAGCCCGATGAGTAATCCCGACCGGCTCCGCATCAGCGGTGGCGCGGTGTACGACCCCGCGAACGGTATCGACGGCGCGGTGCGGGACGTCTGCATCGAAGGCGACCGCATCGTGGCCGAGCTCCCGCGCAACGCCCCGCGGCTCGACGCCGCGGGCATGATCGTGATGCCCGGCGGCGTGGACATCCACTCGCATGTCGCCGGGCCGAGCGTGAACCAGGCGCGCCGGCTGCTGCCGGAGGAGCGTGCGATCGATCCGGTCCCCGCCCCACGGCTCGAGGACGGGACACTGGCCCGCACCGGGACCGGCGGCACCGTGCCGAGCACGTTCGCCACCGGGTACCGTTACGCGGGCCTCGGGTATACGACGGCCATGGAAGCCGCCGTGGCGCCCCTGGGCGCGCGCCACGCGCACGCCGAGCTCGACGATACCCCCATCCTCGATGCCGGATTCTTTGTCCTGCTCGGGAACGACGACTACCTGCTCCGCCAGATCGCGGCCGGTGAGAGCGCGCGGGCGCGCGACTACGCGGCCTGGCTGCTCGGCGTCACGCGAGCCTATGCGATCAAGATCGTGAACCCGGGTGGGGTGTCGCTCTGGAAGAACAGCGGCGACCCGGGCCGACGCAATGTGACCGGGCTGGACGACGCCGTCGGGTCGAGCGCCGTCACGCCCCGCAAGATCCTCGAGACGCTGTGCGCCGCAGCGAACCAGCTCCGCCTGCCCCATCCGGTGCACGTCCACTGCAACAACCTCGGCCAGCCCGGGAACTATGCGACCACGCTCGAGAGCATGAAGGCGCTCGCAGGGCAGCGCGCGCATTTCACGCATCTCCAATTTCACAGTTACGGAGGTGAGCGCGGTAAGGCGTGGCAGTCGGCGGCACGTGACGTGATCGAATACGTGAACGCGCACCCCGAGACCAGCGTCGATGTGGGGCAGGTGATGTTCGGACCCGCGACGACCGTCACGGCCGACAGCCCCGTCGAGTACCTCCTGGCCACGAGCGCGGGAGGGGGGCGAAAGTGGGTGAACGTGGACATCGAGCTCGAGTCCGGCTGCGGGATCGTGCCTTACACGTACAAGGAGCAGGCCGCCGTTGCGGCGCTGCAGTGGGCCGTAGGACTCGAGCTGTTCTTGTTGTCCGCGGATCCGTGGCGCGTCGTGCTCTCCACCGACCATCCCAACGGCGGCACGTTCCTGTCCTATCCGGAGCTGATCCGCCTGCTGATGGATCGAACGTACCGCGACGAGCGCCTGAAGCGGGTGAACCAGAAGCTGCTCGCGGGGAGCGCGCTGCTCGACGGCCTGTCGCGTGAGTACACGCTCGGCGAGATCGCCATCGTGACGCGCGCGGGACCGGCCCGCCTGTTGGGTCTCGGGAACAAGGGACACCTGGGGCCGGGCGCCGACGCGGACGTCACGATCTACTCGAGCGACGGTGATCGGGCCAAGATCTTCGCGACGCCGCGCTACGTCTTCAAAGCCGGCACACTCGTGGTCGAAGAGGGGCAGCTGCGCCGCGCGCCCGCAGGGCGGCGACTGGCCGTCCACCCCGAATACGACACGGCCGTGACCAAGGACCTGCGCCGCTTCTTCGACGCACACGCCACGGTTTCGTTCGACAATTACGGCGCGGAGCCGGTCACGTGAACATCAATGGCGTGGCCATCGACGATACGTTCGCGGAAGCGTTCACGATGCGCGTGGCGCGGATCGTGATCACGGGGCGTAACCCGAAGTGGGCACGCGAGGCGGCCGTGAAGATGACCGGGTTCGCCACCTCGGTCATCGGCTGCAAGTGCGAGGCCGGGATCGAACGCGAGCTTCCCGCCGCCGAGACGCCCGACGGCCGGCCGGGCGTGAGCGTGCTGTTCCTGACGATGGACAAAGAGAGCCTCCCCCGGCAGCTCGTCGTGCGGCTGGGCCAGACCGTGCTCACCTGCCCTACCACCGCCTGCTTCGACGGGCTGCCGAGCGTTCCGGACCGGCTGGCGGTCGGAAAGGCGTTGCGCGTGTTCGGTGACGGATTCCAGGCGAGCAAGGTGATCGGCGGAAAGCGCTACTGGCGCATACCCGTCATGGAGGGCGAATTCCTGATCGAAGAGACCTTCGGGATGCAGAAGGGTGTGGGGGGCGGGAATTTTCTCATTCTTGCGGAGGACGCGGATCACGGGCTCGAGGCGGCCGAGGCCGCCGTGGATGCGATGACGAACCAGCCTGGTGTCATCCTCCCGTTCCCCGGCGGCGTGGTCCGGAGCGGGAGCAAAGTGGGCTCGAAGCGCTACAAGAGCATGATCGCCACCACGAACGACGCGTTCAGTCCCACGCTCCGAGCCGTTACCGCTTCGCAGGTACCCGAGGGCGTCAACAGCGTGCTCGAGATCGTGCTCGACGGCACCGATGGACCGTCCATCGAGGCCGCGATGCGGGTCGGCATCCGAGCTGCCTGCCGCCCCGGCGTGCGGGCGATCAGCGCCGGGAACTACGGTGGCAAACTCGGCCCGCACCACTTCCATCTCCGAAAGATCCTGGCATGAGCGAGACGATTGTCCTGTCGCTCACGCAGGCGCCGGAACATGCCCTCGTGGCGGATTGCATCGCGCCCGATCGGTTCGCAGCGCTCGCCGCCAAGGAGATCGCTTCGCTCGGCGTGTTCCACGGCGGACGCGCCGCACGCCTAGGGGACTTTTTCAAGGTGACGGGCGAGCGATCCCCCAACCTGCGTCTCGAAGGCGATCTCGGCCGCGTTCGGGGCATCGGCACGGGGATGACCGGAGGCGCCATGGTCATCGACGGGCCTTCCGGGCGAGACCTCGGCGTCGCGATGGCAGGCGGGCGAATCGAGGTCCGAGGCAGCACTGGCGACAATGTCGGGGGTGCGCGCCCCGGGGCCGCCAAGGGAATGACCGGTGGCGAGATCGTCATCCGGGGAAGCGCTGGCGACGATGCGGGTGTCCGTATGCGCCGCGGTCTCCTGGTCATCCTGGGAGACGTCGGGCGAGGGACCGGTCGCGCGATGATCGCGGGCACGATCGTGCTGTTCGGGAAGACGGGGCCGGGGGCCGGACGGTTCCTCAAGCGGGGGACGATCGTGGCGCTCGCAGCGATGGAGCGGCCCGTCACGTATCGCTACGCGTGCACGTACCGCCCGCCGCACGTCGGCGTTCTGCTGCGGTACCTACGGGCGCGCTCAGGCGTGCCCGTCTCGGATCGCCACGTCATCGGGCGTTATGAGCGGTATTCCGGAGACCTCGCGGAACTCGGCAAAGGGGAGATCCTCCAATGGGCGGGGGAGTGAGCGGCCCCGATCTGCGGCTGAACGAGCGGGCCTGGCGGATCGCCGACGAGATGGCGGCCAACGCGGACGCGTTGCGTGTCACCGTGCGTGCGCTGGCGGCCGGGTCCCGCGTGATCGACGCGGGGATCGACGCGCCCGGTGGCTATGGCGCGGGACTCGCGCTCGCGGGGATCTGCATGGGAGGACTCGGCCACATCGATTACGTGCCCACCGCCGTCGGGCCCGATGTGTGGCCCGGCGTGCGCGTGTGGACCGACCATCCCGCCGTGAGCTGCATGGCCTCGCAATATGCGGGCTGGGCGATACAGGTCGGCAAATACTTCGCGATGGGGTCGGGGCCGTTGCGCGCGCACGCGCGCGTCGAGCAGGAGCTGTACCACAAGCTGGGCTACGCGGAATCCGCGGGGCGCGGCGTGCTGGTGCTCGAGACCCGCGCGAGCCCAACGGACGAGGTGGCCGCCTGGGTCGGTCAGAAGGCTGGGCTCGCTCCGTCGGAGATCACCTTCGTCGCCGCGCCCACGGCCAGTCTCGCCGGGGGCGTGCAGATCGCGGCGCGCATCCTCGAGACCGGGCTTCACAAGATCGACACGCTCGGGTTCGACGTGACCAAGATCGTGAGCGGGATCGGCGTGGCCCCCCTGCCTCCGGTGGCGAAGAACGATCTGCGGGCGATCGGCCGCACCAACGACTGCATCCTGTATGGTGGACGGGCGCGCTACACGGTGAATGCCGGCGACGCGGAACTCGCCGAGCTCGTGCCCAGGATCCCTGCCTCGGCGTCGAAGGACTACGGCACGCCCTTCTACGAGATTTTCAAACGGTACGACGGGGACTTCTACAAGATCGATCCGTTGCTCTTCAGCCCCGCGGAGGTGTGGCTCACGAGTGTGCAGAGCGGAAAGACGTATCACGCGGGACAGCTCAACCCCGAGGTGCTGCGAGCGTCGCTAGAGGAAAGCTGAGACCTCGCGCCCTCACATCCTCAACCCGAAGGAGCAATCCATGCAGCGTTCGTTGCAGACCCTCGCGGCGCTCGCCTTGGTGGCCGCCTGCTCGAAGCCGGCCCCCCCTCAGCAACAACAGGCGGCGCCCGCGCCGGCCGGGGTCCAGTGGACGGTCGTGGTGCTGTACAACCAGCCGAAGGATACGGCCGCGTTCGAAAAGTATTACGCCGAGAAGCACGTGCCGCTGTTCGTCGCTCATGCCCAGGAGATCGGAGTCACGCGCGCCGAGCTCCTCAGGTTCTCCCCGGGTGCGGACGGCAAACCGGCGGCCATCTATCGGGAGGCCGACCTCCGCTGGGACTCCAAGGAGGCCCGCGATCGGGGCATGGCCACACCGGGGTTCAAGGCCGTCGCGGGGGATATCCCGGTGTTCGCCACCGGCGGATTCACTGTACTCCTCGGGACGAAGACGAACTAGGTACTGTGCGGGTCGCGATCCTCTCGGCGCGGCAGGGTTGGCACACGGACCAGCTCTGCCGCGCGCTGACCGAGCGGGGGCACGAGGGACGCGTGCTGCCCTACGACACGCTCGCCGGCCGATTCGGGGATCGGGCCACGAGCTTCACGGGAGGGGGCGAGGACCTGGCGTCCTGCGCGGCGGTGCTCGCGCGCATCATCCCGGCCGGCTCCCTCGAGCAGATCGTCTTCCGGGTTGACGTGCTGCATGCGCTCGAGGAGCGAGGCATGCTCGTCATCAATTCCCCGCGCACCATCGAGCGGACGGTGGACAAGCTCTGGACCACCGCCCTGCTCGCGGGCGCCGGATTGACGGTTCCCGCGACGATTGTGTGCGAGCGCCCTGAGGACGCGCTGGACGCGTTCCGGTCGCTGGGGGGCGATGTGATCGTGAAGCCTCTGTTCGGCTCGATGGGCCTCGGGATGGTGCGGGTAAGCGACGAGGACATGGCGTTCCGCGTGTTTCGAACGGTCGAGACGCTGCGCGGCGTGTATTACCTGCAGCGCGCGATCGATCATGCCGGCTGCGATTTGCGAGTGTTCGTGGTCGGCGGCCGCGTGGTGGGAGCGATCGAGCGCAGCGCGCCCGGTTGGAAGACCAATCTGGCGCGCGGCGGGCGAGCGCGCAGCACCACCCTCAACCCGCAACGCACCGAGCTCGCACTCGCCGCCGCTCACGCGGTGGCCGCCGAGTACGCCGGCGTGGATCTCCTCCCGGCGCGCGACGGAACGGTGTATGTCGTCGAGGTGAACGGAATCCCCGGATGGCGCGGGCTCCAGGAAGCGACGTCGAACGACATCGCCGGAACGATCGTCGAGCACGTGCTCCGTCGCGCGGAGGCCCGATGACTTCCACGACACGAGCGACGGCGGTC
>DASQIB010000062.1:0-3874 GCA_035631795.1 Gemmatimonadales bacterium
GGGGCTGCCGCTCGCGGCCGATCGCGTCAACGCGGAGCTGAAGCGGCGCATGGGCGGCTACGGCCGCGGCGCGCGCATGAAGATCGAAGCGGACCAGATCGAATGGCTCGCCGGCGTCCGCGCGGGCGAGACGCTCGGCTCCCCGATCGCGATGCTGGTGTGGAACCGCGACTGGGAGCACTGGCAGGACGTGATGGCTCCGGAAGCGGACGCCCCGGGAGGGGGCGGAGAACGGCGCCGTCAGGTCACCCGACCCCGGCCCGGCCACGCGGACCTCGCGGGATCGCTCAAGTACGACCGCCAGGACGCCCGGGACATCCTGGAGCGCGCGAGCGCCCGAGAGACAGTGGCGCGTGTCGCCTGCGGTGCGGTGTGTAAGGTGCTCCTGGATCAGTTTGGGATCGAGATCGGCTCCCACGTGGCGGAGCTGGGCGGGGTAACCGCCAGGTACCGCTCCCCGCTCCCTGCTCCCCTCAATGAGGCCTCCGACGCCAGCCCCGTTCGGTGCCTCGATCCCGACGCCGAGCAGGAGATGATCTCTCGCATCGACGCCGCGAAAGCCGCGGGCGACACGCTGGGCGGCGTGGTCGAGGTCGTGGCGCTCGGTCTACCGGTGGGCCTCGGCTCGCACGTCTCCTGGGACACGAAGCTCGACGGCCGGCTGGCGCAGGCGCTGATGTCCATCCCCGCCGTGAAGGGGGTGGAGCTCGGCCTCGGCTTCGAGGCCGCGCGCCGCAAGGGCTCCGAGGTGCACGACGAGATCCTCCCGGGCCTGGCCCGCGCCACCAACCGGGCCGGCGGCACCGAAGGGGGCATGACCACCGGCGAGCCGCTGGTGGCCCGAGTGGCGATGAAGCCGATCTCGACGCTGATGTCCCCGCTGCGCACGGTGGATCTGAAAACGGGCGGGCCCGCAGAGGCGCAATCCGAGCGGTCCGACGTGACGGCGGTACCCGCGATGGGCGTGATCGCGGAAGCGATGCTGGCCCTGGTCCTCGCTCAGGCGCTGCTCGAGAAATTCGGGGGCGACGCGTTGAGTGAGACCAAGCGAAACTTCGAGGGGTATCTCGCTCAGGTCCGCGCGCGCACCCCGAAGGGGGCGGCGTCGTGAAGCGCCACATTGTGCTCGTCGGCCTGCCAGGGTGCGGAAAGACCACCGTGGGCCGGCTTCTGGCGGAGCGGCTGCAGGCGGGATTCGTGGACATCGACGCGATCATCGCGCGCCGCGAAGGGAAGCCGATCACGATGATCTTCGCGGAGAAGGGCGAAGCGGCGTTCCGCGACATGGAGCGCAAGGAAATGGAGACCGCGCTCGCCGGCGATCCCGCCGTAATCGCGCCGGGCGGCGGATGGGCGGCGCAGCCGGGCGCGATCGAGAGCGCGAAGGGACACGCACTCGTCGTGTATCTGCGCACGCGCCCCGAGACCGCGGCGCAGCGCGCCGGGCCGGAAGGAAACCGCCCGGTGTTGATGGGAGGAGATCCCGTGGCGCGGATGCGGGAGCTGCTGAAGGAGCGCGAGCCATTTTATCGCACGTCCAATGCTGAGGTGGACGCAGATCGGAAATCGACGCCGCAGGTGGTGATTGAGGTCGTCAGGCTTGCGCAATCGAGCGCGGGATGGTAAAGATGCGCTCTCGTGTCGTTTGACGAAGGATTGACGAGTGACTGCTAAGAAAGCTGCTGTGAAAGTTGAGGAGGTTGAGGAAGGCGTGACGGTCGCCAAGCCGAAGCGCCGCCGCTCGAAGACGAGTGCGCCCTCACCGGCGGAAGGGAAGGGTGCGCTCGTCATCGTCGAGTCGCCCACCAAAGCGAAGACGATCGGCAAGTATCTGGGCTCGGGCTACACCGTGAAGGCCACGGTGGGGCACCTGCGGGATCTGCCGCAGCGCAAGCTCGGCGTGGACGTGGAGAACGGCTTCACGCCGGAATACGTGACCATCAAGGAGAAAGCGAAGACGCTGGCGGAGATCAAAAAGGCCGCCAAGGCGTCGGACCGGGTGCTGCTCGCTACCGACCCCGATCGTGAGGGCGAGGCGATCGCATGGCACGTCGCGAGCCAGCTCTCGAACGGCGGCAAGGTGCGGCGCGTCCTATTCCACGAGATCACCAAGGACGCGGTCGCCCACGCGCTCGCCCATCCCCTGGACATCGACCAGCGCAAAGTAGACGCACAGCAGGCGCGTCGCGTGCTGGACCGCCTGGTCGGCTACAAGACCTCCCCGCTCCTCTGGAAGAGCATCAAGACCGGGCTCTCCGCGGGCCGGGTGCAGACCGTGGCCCTGCGGCTGATCTGCGAGCGCGAGGAGGAGATCCGCAAGTTCGTGCCGCAGGAGTACTGGACCATCGAGGCCGACCTGGAAAAGGACGGCCAGGGCTTCCAGGCGCGGCTGCACAAGCTCGACGGCAAGAAGCCCGAGATCAAGGACGAGACGAGCGCCCGGGCCATCGTCGACGAGGCCGCGAAAATCCCGTTCAAGGTCACGGCGGTCGAGACGGGCGAGCGCCGCCGCGCGGCCCCGCCGCCCTTCCGCACCAGCACGCTGCAGCAGGAAGCCGCGAAACAGCTGGGGTTTTCGGCGGCGGTCACGATGCGGCTCGCCCAACAGCTCTACGAGGGTATCGAGGTCGCGGAGGAAGGCCCGGTCGGCCTGATCACCTACATGCGCACGGACTCCGTCCGCGTGGCGGACTCGGCCATCGCGCAGGCCCGTGACTACATCACGAAGGAGTACGGCAAGCGCTATCTGCCGAGCGAGCCGGTGGTCCACAAAGGCGGGAAGGGCAACGCGCGCGTGCAGGATGCCCACGAGGCGATCCGGCCCACCGACGTGCTCCGCCGCCCCGACGACCTCAAGAAGTACCTCGACTCGCGGCAGTTCAAGCTGTATCAGCTGATCTGGCGGCGCTTCGTCGCTTCCCAGATGACGCCCGCCGTGTTCGAGACGACGAAGGTGGACTTCGATCTCGGCCGGTTCGTATTCCGGGCGACGGGGTCCCGGGTGCTGTTCGACGGCTACCACGTGCTGTACCACGAGGCGCACGAGCCGGAAGAGGGGAAAACGCTGGAAGATCTGCCCCCGATCCCGCCGCTCGCCGAGGGCGACGTGGTGACCGTGAAGCAGATCACGCCGAGCCAGCACTTCACGGAGCCGCCGCCGCGCTATAGCGAGGCCAGCCTCGTGAAGGAGCTCGAGCGCCTGGGGATCGGGCGGCCGTCGACCTACGCGACGATCATCTCGACCCTGAAGACCCGCTGGTACGCGACGGCGAAGGAGCGGCGGTTCGCACCCACGCCGCTGGGCGAGACGGTGTGGCAGGTGATGAAGCGCTCGTTCCCCGCGGTGTTCGACGTCGGGTTCACGGCGCAGATGGAGGACGAGCTCGACAAGGTAGAAGAGGGCGATCTCGCCTGGCAGCGCGTACTCGGCGATTTCTGGGGCCCCTTCTCCAAGGCGCTGGACGCGGTCGACGTGCAAAAGCTGATTCACGACGTGCACGACCTCTCCGAGCTGCACAAGGAGAAGTGTCCCACGTGCGGCAGCGCGCTCCAAGTGCGGAGCGGCCGGTTCGGGCCGTTCATCGCCTGCGCCCGCTACCCCGCCGAGTGCCGATACACGCGGCCGCTGCGGCGCGACAAGGTACCCGACAAGCCGACCGACGAGATCTGCCAGGAGTGCGGCGCGCCGATGGTCATCAAGACCGGGCGCTACGGCGAGTTCCTGGCATGCACACGCTTCCCGGCCTGCAAGCACACGCGGCCCGTCCCGCTCGGCGTGAAGTGCCCGAAGTGCGGCGTGGGCGATCTCGCGGAGCGGCGTACCAGGAAGGGTCGCAACTTCTTCGGATGCCTGCGCTACCCCGAGTGCGACTAC
>DASQIB010000063.1:0-15282 GCA_035631795.1 Gemmatimonadales bacterium
GACCGGGGTGAACCCGATCGTGCTGTACTCGATCCTCAACCGGCGCGAAGCGCCGATCTGGTTCATCCTCCCGAACAACGACTTCGTGTGCATCTCGGTCAAGACCAAGGACAACGTCGCGCTGTGGGACTCGACCACCCACGTCCCGAATCCCGACGCGCGCCGCTTCGCCGTGCAACGCGCCGGCATCTTTCGCGACCAGATCCGATTGCCCCGGGAGGCGGCATCGCGCCCCGGTCACTACGTCGCCTCGGTGGGGATCTGCGCCGTGGACGAATACGACGTCAAAGCGGAGTTCGAGATTCAGTAGCGTCGAGCGACTGCCGCGCCCGCCGAAACACCTCGTACCACATCGCCCGCGTCAGCTTCCCCGTGTTGGTATTCTGCCGACTCGGGTGATATGACGCGATGACGATGGTGCCGTCCGGCAAGACGCTCGCCGCCCCGTGACGAAACGGCGGCCGGGCGCGCGGCGTGAGCCGATCCCACCAGCCGGTCGCCTTGAGCCAGCTCTCGTGCGCGACGCGGCCCAGCGTGACCACCGTCTGCACACGTGACAGCAAGCGCGCGTCGGCCGTAAGAAAGGGTCGACAGCGGGCGAGCTCGACCGGGAGCGGCTTGTTCCCGGGCGGCGCACAGCGCGCCCGCTCGAATCGCCGGTGAACATGCGACCCGTCCGGTTGGCCCCGTGCGCCGCGGGCGCGAGCCCGACGATCAGGACCCGCGCGCGCGAGTCGCCGAATCCGGGCACGGGCTTTCCCCAGTAGGTCCAGTCCCTGAATTCGCGCTTCTTTTCGCGGGCGATACGGCGACAGTACGACCGGAGCCGGGGGCAGCGGGCGCACGACACGACGGCGCGATTGACGCCCGCGACGGTGGCGAAGGCGCCGGGAGACATGCCAGGAATTTACGGTGCGACGGACCTGCGAGACGCGTCAGGGAAACCGGATCGGGAGGCCGTTCTGCACGCTGCCGGCGACGGTGAACGCCTGCACCGCGATCGCGGCGCCGAGCAACCACGGCCGGACTTTCGGCGGGAGAGCAGCGGCGGCGCCGAGGACCGTGAGGCCGGCAATGGCCGTGTACGTGTTCACCTGACCCACGCTGGGCCGGTCGCCCAGCAGCGGGTTCGCCTCACGGAAGCCGGACCAGCCGTGACGCGCGAGCTCGCGCGTCTGCCCCGCATCCATCAGCAGCGTGACCACGAACGCGCTCGCGAGCACGGTGTGCGTCTGGTTCCAGGACACGCGCCCGGGGATGTCGGTGAACGTCGACGTGCTCAATGACAGTCGCGCGGGCTGAGTGACGGCGACCATGCGCATCGCGTCGTTGTTCACACGGAGGCCCGTAGACACGCGGCTGCCGCCCGCCAGGGATCCCATGAATGGGTTCGGCCGACGGTCGAGGTGCGCCCATTCTCCAAAACGGACCCCTTTGAGGGCCTCCTGGGCGGTCGCGGGGACGGCCATGCCGGTCAGCGCCGCCGCGGCGAGCAGCACCACAAGGATCCGGGCCATACCCCCACTCGGGGGCAAAGCCGGTGCCACCTGATCCGTCCGAGGGTGGAGGGCGCGAGCGTCACTCTTGTGGCCGAGCCCTGACAGGTGTGCGGCGAAGATGAGCACGCTACGCCCGCTTTTCGTAGTCGAACAGCTCGCTCGGGGTTACCCTGAGGGCCCCGCACAGCCGCTCGATCGTGTCCGCCCGAATGAGGCGGAAGCGGCCGCTCGCGCTGGTGAGCCGGTAGATGCTGTTCAGGCTCAGGCCGGTGAACTTGGCCAGGGCGTAGGGCGACAAGCCGCGCGACTCGAGGAGCTGCCGCACGCGCAACCGCACCGCCCCCCGCTGGCGAAAGCGAATCTTTTGACCCCGGTATTGCGCCATGGTATCACTCCTGAACGGTTATAACAACTATAGATAGTATACTATATATTTGGTATAACATCAAGGAGTTATATAGTGCAGGGGAAAGACTTACACTTGCGGCACGTGATTCACAGCGCGGTGAGTTCGAGTGAGGCAGATTTCGGCCGCTGAGGGGGGAGACTGATTACCGTGGCACCCGCGCTACTTCGCCTCGCCCAACCCGGGGACGTTCCGTCTCTCGAAGCCTTGATCGCCCGTTCCGCACGCGGGCTCAGCGTCGGATACTATACGCCCGCTCAGACCGAGGCAGCCGTCCGGTATGTGTTCGGGGTGGACAGTCAGCTCATCGCGGATCGAACCTACTTCGTGATCGAAAGCGACGGGCAAGTGGTTGCGTGCGGCGGATGGAGCCGCAGGAGAACACTGTTTGGGGGGGACCATGCGAAGTCCGGTCCCGACCCGCTGCTCGACCCCGCCACCGAGCCAGCGCGCATACGCGCGTTCTTCGTCGATCCGCGGATGGCGCGTCGTGGGTTGGGGCGGCGACTCATGAGCGAGTGCATCAAGGAGGCGCGTGCCGCAGGCTTTGGCGCACTCGAGCTCGTCTCCACCCTGCCCGGCGAGCCGCTGTACGTGGCGACCGGCTTCAGCGTGATCGAACGGTTCGACCTCACGCTGCCCGGCGACGTTCTCGTTCCCGTCACGAACATGCGCCTGCATCTCTGATCCGGGGTGCCGCTGCGCCCGGAGTGACGCTAAGTTAGTTCGCTCAAAGGGAGAGGTGGCCGAGTGGCTGAAGGCGGCGGTTTGCTAAACCGTTATAGGGGCTAATACCTCTATCGGGGGTTCGAATCCCCCCCTCTCCGTGCTGAAGAATGTCCAATGTAGAACGCAGAATGATCAATGCTCATTTGGACATTGGACATTGGACATTGATCATTCAACATTGATCCCTCTCCTCCCATAGACACCTCCGCTCGCGTCCGCTTCGCTCCCTCTCCCACCGGCTATTTGCATGTCGGCGGTGCGCGCACGGCCCTGTTCAACTGGCTGTACGCCCGCCACGTAGGCGGCAAGATGCTGCTCCGCATCGAGGACACCGACAAGGCCCGCTCGACCGACGAGCATACCCGCGTGATCCTCGATGGCCTCACGTGGCTGGGGCTCGATTGGGACGGGGAGCCCGTCTTCCAGGGCGCCCGGCTCGCGCGGCATCAGGAGGTGGCGGACCGTCTCCTGGCCGAAGGAAAGGCCCATGTCGAGGAAGGCGCGATTCGGTTCCGGTTGCCCTCCGGCGAGATCGCCTGGGACGACGCGGTCCACGGGGGCATTTCGTTTCAGGGCGAGGACATCAAGGACTTCGTGATCCTGCGGTCCGACCGCACCCCCATCTACAACTTCGCGGTCGTGGTGGACGACATCGACATGCAGATCACGCACGTGCTACGGGGCGACGACCACATTTCGAACACGCCCAAGCAGATCGCGCTGTACCGCGCGCTCGGCGCGCCGCTGCCGGTGTTCGGCCACGTACCGATGATCAACGGCTCCGACGGCAAGAAGCTCTCCAAGCGACACGGCGCGACCGCCGTGGGAGACTACCAGCACATGGGAATCTTGCCCGCCGCCATGCGCAACTTCCTGGCGCTCCTCGGCTGGAGCCCGGGCGGCGACCGCGAGATCATGACGCTGGACGAGATGATCCAGCTCTTCTCGTTCGGGGGCATCCAGCAGAAGGCCGCCATCTTCGACATGACCAAGCTCGAGTGGATGAACGGTCAGTACCTCTCCGCCACCCCCGCCGAGGCACTCTACCCCCTCGTGTCGCCGCACCTCGCGCCGTACGGCGTGCGGGGCGACCGGGAGGCGATCCTCAGGGCGATCGCCGCCGTGAAGACCCGCTCCCGCACGACGCTCGACGTGGCGCGCCAGGTGGCGGTCCGCCTCGACGCGACGCACCTGCGGCTCGATGAGAAGGCCAAAAAGGAGATCGCCAAGGATCCCGCGGGCTACAAGGCAGCGCTCGAGGCAAGCCTCGCCGCGCTCGCGGGCACCGAGTGGACCACCACGGCGCTCGAGCAGCGGCTCCGCGCGCTGGCCGAAGAGCGCGGGGTCGCCGCAAGCAAGGTCTTTCAGCCCATCCGCATCGCGCTCAGCGGCGGCACCGTGTCCGAGCCCGTGAACGAGCTACTCTATGTCGTGGGAAGGGACGCGGCGCTGAAGCGACTACGGGATGCCGCATCGATGAGTATCCCGGGCTGAGAGCCCGGGCTCGGCGTTGGGTGCGTCCTTAAGGACGCCCTCCGAGCCGAGCGCGCCCTCTCAGGGCGCGAATACCACGACAATGGGACTCGAGGGGTCGAGCAATGCGATGAGGCGGGGATCCGACTACGGCACCGAGCTGACCGTATCCGCCTTTGCCTTCGTCGTATCCGACTTGGCCCGCCGCGCCGCGTCGCGCTCCTCCTGCTTGCGCTCCCGCAGCTCGCGCACGTACTGCCGGAACAGATGCAGCGTCTCGGTACGCCGCGCCGCCTGCATCAGATCCTGCCGCATCTCGTCCAGCTGGCGCGCGCGCATTTGCTCGTCGTAGTTCCCCTGCGGCAAAGTGATCGGGAGCAGCGCGAGGGCGGCAGTGGGAATCTTGATCCCCGCCACGTGAATGAACTGTGAGTCGATGCCGAACACCTGGCCCGCGACTTCCGTGGTCCAGGTCGGCCGTTGGCGGGCCCGCTGGTCCTGGTCGATGATCACGTTGAGCGAGTCCACCATCGCGTGCAGCCGGTGCACGACCGCCGTGTCGCGGTCGGATTGCGGCTGATACAGGGCATCCGCCACGTCGGACGGCAGCGCGGGACGGGGCGTCACCCACAGCCGCCCGTCGCCGACCTGGGGTGGCGAGATGATATGCGGGCCGACCGCCTCAGAGCTCGTGGCGAGGTTCGTGTCCGGTCGCCCCACGGGCGCCGGCACGGGCGGCGTCGTGTCCGGCACGGCGGCGTTCGGAAGCGGCCGCCCCAGGCCACCGCTCGGGCCGATGCCCCGACGCGTCCCGCCGAACGGAGGCAGCTCGATGAACTGCGGGCTGCGCGGCGGGATAATGGTGATGAGCCGCTGGTGCCGGTCGATCTGCCATGACGACGTGATCGCCCACACGATGAGCCCGCCGTGGAACACGGCGCTGGCGATCCAGGTGAATCGCCGTACCTCGCGCGAGCTCCGCCGCAGCTCAAACAACGGTGAGCACCTTTCCCAACCGCTCGGCGGCCTCGACCAGCCGCGGCGTGCCGACCGTCAATGCGATCCGGAAGAACCCCTCTCCACCGGCGCCGAACCCGGTTCCCGGCAACGTCACCACGCCCTCTTCGGTGAGCGCGCGGCGCGCAAACGTGGCGGACTCGACACCCTCGGGGAGCGGGACCCACAGATACATCGTGGCCACGGGCGTCTCGGGCTCGAAGCCCTGGGCGCGAAGCACCGGGAGGACGCCGTCGCGGCGTTCTTTGAATCGCTCCACGTAGCCGCGCGAGAGCGCTTCCGCCTGCGGCAACACCGCCGCCCCGGCCGCCTGCACCGCGAGGAACGCGCCCGTATCGACGTAATTCTTCACACGCGCCAGCGCCGCGATGAGCTCGGGCCGCCCGACGGCCCACGCGAGCCGCCACCCCGTCATGCAGAAGCTCTTCGACAGCGAGTGAAACTCGACCGCGACCTCGCGCGCCCCGGGGATCTCGAAGATGCTCGGCGCGACGTAGTCGTCGAATGTGATCTCGCAGTACGGGTTGTCGTATGCGATCACGATCCCGTGCTGGCGACAATACGCCACGGTGCGCTCGAGGTAGTCCTTGGGAGCGATCGCGGCAGTGGGATTGTTGGGGTAGTTCAAGTACACGAGTTTGGCGCGGCGGGCGACGTCCGGCGGGAGCTCGTCCAGCTCCAGCAGGAAGTTGGTTCGCGGCGTCAGCGCGAACCGATACGGCTCTCCCCCGGCGAGGACGGTGCCGCCCTCGTACACGGCGTACCCCGGCTCGGGCACGATCGCGACATCACCTGGGTCGAGCATCGCGACGGCCAGGTGCGCGATGCCCTCTTTCGAGCCGATGAGGGGGTGGAGCTCCGTGAACGGATCGAAGCGCGCGCCGAATCGGCGCTTCATGTACGCGGCCGCGGCTTCGCGGAACGCGGGGAGGCCGATCTGGAACGCGTAGCGACTCATCGCAGGATCGCGGAGGGACCGGGTGAGCGCGTCGACCGCGACCTCGGGCGGCGCGAAGTCGGCGTCCCCGGCACCCACGTCGATCACGTCGACCCCCTGCTGGACGAGCCGACGCTTGATCGTCGGGATCTCGGCCATCGGATAGGTGGGCAACGCCGCCAGCCGCCTGCTGAATTGGGTCACATCCTGGTCCTCTCCACAGATACGCGCGAGATACCCCAGGAATTTACTATTCGACAGTGCATCCCGTTACGGTCGCTTTATCCCTCTACCGACCTCTACCGACTTCTACCGACCTCTACGACCTCTACCGCCCTCTACCGCCCTCTAGCGCCCTCCACCGCCCTTTCTTCCGCTCCAATCCCATGTCGCGCAAAGAATTCCTCGCAGGCACCGAGCACGTCTGCCCACTGCCCCACCACCCGACTCGCGCGCGGGAGCCCCTGAAGAATGAGGGCTCCGTACTGCTTGGTCACCACCCGCCGGTCGAGCAGGACCACGGCGCCCACATCGCTCCGGCTGCGAATCAGGCGACCGAACCCCTGTTTCAGCTTGAGCGCCGCGTTCGGCACGAGGTAGTGGGCGAATCCGTTCAGTCCGCGCGCCTCGAGCCGCTCGAGGCGCGCGGCGGTGAGCGGCTCGCTCGGAACCTTGAACGGGAGCTTCGCGAGGATGAGCACGCGGAGCGCGCGACCGGGGACGTCCACCCCTTCCCAGAACGAGTCGGTGCCGAGCAGGATCCCGGAACCGGCCTCCCGGAACCGCCGCAGCAGGTGATCGCGCTGTCCTTCACCCTGGATGAACAGGGGCCAGCGGCCCGCGATCGAGTTCCGGACCGCATCCGCCGCGCGCCGCAAGGCGGCGTGGCTCGTAAACAGCCCGAACATGCCGCCGTCCGACGCGTGCGCCAGCTCGACCAGGACGCGCGCCACGGCCGCGCCATGACCAGACTCGTCGTCGCGGGGCTCCGGGAAGTCCGTCGGTATCCCGAACAGGCATTGCTCGGCGAAATCGAACGGCGACGCGTGGATCTCGCGCACTTTCATGCGGCTCGGCGGCAGGTCGAGGCCGAGGCGTTCCTCGAGGTAGCTGAAGTCGCCCCCGGCGGCGAGCGTCGCACTCGTCAACACGACCGTCTCGATCCGGTCGAACAGGTTGTCTTTGAGAATCGGTGCAAGGTCGAGCGGAACGGCCGCGAGCGAAAGGTTCGGGACCTTCCGCCCGCGCCGCTCCACCCAGCGGACGGCGGCGGGCCCGCCGGCCGGCGGGCGCAGCGTCGCGGTCAGTCCCGCGGCGGCCGCGTCGAGCCGGCGCACCACGCCGCGCAGCTCGCCCAACAGCTGGGCGCGGCGCTCCGACGGATCGTCGAGCGCGAGCCGGTCGGCGATCATCGCCGTGCCCTCCGAGAGGCGCGCGAACGCGAGCAGGAGATTGTCGAGGGCCACCCCGAGCCCCTCGTCCCACACGGAATCCTGGAGGAATGCGTCGCCCAACCGCAGCACCGGCGCCGGCCCGGGCTCGGTGTCGAGCCGCCGCGTGAGTCGGGTGAAGACGTCTTCCGCGGCGCGCCGGGCAGCCGCGAGCGCTTCCACGAGGCTCTGCTGCACGAGGTCGCGGCTCGCCGCCGAGAGGAGGTCGTCGCGACCGAACAGCAGCGAGCGGAGCGTGGGCAGGAGGCCGCGCCCGTTCTTCTCGAGCCGCGAGAGCAGCCGATCCACGCCGAGCCGGCTCACCTGGGCGCCGAGGTGCATGGCCGCCACATCCTCGAGGTGGTGGGCTTCGTCGAGCACGAGCCGGCGATACGGCGGGAGCACCGCGGCCTCCTGCCAGTTGTCCGACGCCATGCGCACGGCCAAGTCCGACGCGAGCAGGTGGTGGTTCACGACGACGACATCCGCCTCCGCCGCGCGGCGTCGCGCCTGAAAGAGAAAACAGCGGTCGAAGTGCGGGCACTTGAGGCGCGTGCACAGGTCCGACTCGGCCGACCCGGCGTCCCACACGTCGCCGCTCGGCTCGTCCGCCAGGTCGGCGAGGGAGCCGTCGCTGGTGCGGGCCGCCCACCCCGCGAGCGCGTCGAGCTCGGCGCGCCGTTCGTCCTCGAACAGCGAGTCCTCCTGCTCGCGCGCCTGCCCGAGCCGCGAGAGGCACACGTAGTTCCGCCAGCCCTTGAGGAGCGCGAAGCTCGGCGAGTGGTCACCAGAGCCGAGCGCGCGCGCGAGGATCGGAAGGTCCTTCCCGACCAGCTGCTCCTGCAGGTTGATCGTGTTGGTCGAGACGACGGTCCGCTCGCCGTTTTCACGCGCCCAGACGAGCGCGGGGACGAGGTAGGCGAAGGACTTCCCCACCCCGGTCCCCGCCTCGAGCATCCCCACGCCGCCGTCGTTGTACAGGTCGGCGACGTAGGCCGCCATGTCGCGCTGGCTGGGCCGGTCCTCGAACGTCCCGAGCGCGCGCGCCACCGATCCACCAGACGCGAGCAGTGCCGCGACATCGATCGGATCGATGCGGGTGGTCGCGCGCGGCCGCGCGCATTCCACGACCACATAGCAGTCCGTCACGTCGTTGTCGACGATTCCGAACCCCACGCCGCCGTCGTGCAGCCGGGCCGCCACGGTGAGATCGGCGCCCGAGGGCTCGAGCACACCGCTCGGATGGTTGTGGAGCAGGAGCTCGCCGCGCATGGCGACCCCGGGCAGGGCGAGGACGGCATCGACCGTGCCGCGGGCGACGACCCGCGCTTCGACGATCAGGCCGTTGGCATCTGGTCGCGCCACGAACGAGACCTCGCGCCCGTGCGCGGCGGCGATTTCCGCGCGCAGCAGCTCGCGCACCGCCGGCGCGAGGCGCTCCGCGCTCACGTCTTGAGCTCCTTCTTCTTGGCCGCGGGAAAGAGCACGTTGTTGAGAATGAGGCGGTAGCCCGGAGAATGCGGGTGGAGCGACAGGTCGGTGGGCGGGTCACCGATCTGGTGCTGCTGGTCCTCCGGGTCGTGCCCGCCGAAGAACGTCCAGGTCCCTTTGCCGTGATCCCCATTGATGTATTTCACCCACGGCGCCCCCTCTTCGTCTGCCAGCACCACGTCGCTGGGCTTCAAGCGGGAGCGCAAGAACGACGTCGTGAGTCCGTAGAAATCGGAGATCACCTGGCGGTGATTCTGCACCAGGATGGTGGGCACGGGGTCGATCTTGGCGCTGAAGTTGAAGAGCTTGAACGCGCCGAGCGGCTGGCGACGCGGACCGGCGTTCACCTGATGCCCATCGATGTCGGAGAAGCTCGCGATCTGCGGGTTGGGCTCGACGTGTGCCCCGGTGAACGCGAGGGCCTTCGACCAGTCGAGCTTGCGATCGGCATCCGGGTCCATCGGCGTCCCGTCGGCGAAGGCAGCCGCGATGTCCACGCGCTCCGCCGCGAGCGCCAGGTCGAGGGTCTCGGTGGCGGTGCACATCGCGAACAGGAAGCCGCCGCTGCCCACGTAGTCGCGGATCCGCCGCGCGATCGCTTTTTTCAGATCCGGCACCGTGGTGAAGCCCAATCGTTTCGCCGCGTCCGTATTGAACCGCACCATCTCGGCGAGCCACGGCGCGCCGGCGTAAATGAGGTAGAACTTCGAGTACTGCCCGGTGAAGTCCTCATGATGCAGGTGGAGCCAGTCGTAGGTCGAGAGCTTCCCCGCCGAGACCTCGAAGTCCCACACCTTGTCGAAGGGGATCCCCGCGTACTGCAGCGCCATGGTGACGGCATCGTCCCACGGAGGGGCGTTGGGAGGCACGTACACCGCGACCTTGGGCGCTTTCTCGAGCGGGACCGCGTCCATGTTGCTCGCCTCGATCTCACCGCGGATGGACGTGACCTGCGCGTCGTCCACGGGCTCAAAGCGCACGCCCGCGAGGTTCGCGTCGCGACGGATCGCCGGACCATCGGGCATGAGGAACGACCCGCCGCGGTAGTTGAGCAGCCACTCGGCGGTGATGCCGGCCTGGACCACGCGGTAGGTGACGCCGTAGGCCTTCAAGTGGTCCGTCTGCCCGTCGTCCATGGGGATGAGCAAAGACGGCAGGGCGGCAGGGCGGAACGGAAGACGGAGTCTCAGCAGGTGCGCTCCGACGATCATGCCGCCTTGCCGCCCTACCGCCTGAAGAAAATCTCTCCGCTTCACGACTGCGGTATCGCCCCTTTCGCGCGCTCGAGCTCCCGCCGCGCCTCGGGGACAACGGCGCTTGCCGGATACGACAGGATCAAGTGCTCGAGATGCTGAATCGCATCGGCGCTCTGCCCCTGCCGCACGAGGAGCCGCGCCCATTCGAGCTCGGCCGCGGGCGCTGCCGCTCCCTGACCGCCGGTGCGCACCACCTGATCGAAGAGCGCGAGCGCGGTGCGCTGCTGCTCGAGACCTCCGCCCGGCCGCGCGGCGATCCGGCCCGCGACGAGCAGGATGTCCGGCCGTCCTCCTCCCGCGCTCGCGTCGAGCCGGTCCGCCGCGCGAGACAGCGCGGCGACCGCGCCCGTCGAGTCTCCTCGCGCCACGAGCAGCAGGGCGCTCCCGAGCTCCGGAAACGAGTCGCGCGGTACCTGTTGGAGCAGCGCCAGCGCCTCCGAGCGCTCCGTGGCGTCGCGCCGGTCGCCCGCATAAGGCCCGGCGGCCTGAAACAGCTCCTGCGCCCGCTTGAGTCTTCCCCGATAGAGGGCGATCCACCCGGCGACCGCCAGGCCTTCGATGCTCGAGTCGTTTGCCAACGCCACTTCGGCGCCGTCTACATCCCCCGCGGCGATGCGCGCCCGCGCCAGCCGGCGCGACAGACCCACGCGATCGTCCGCGGACAGCCGCCGGTCGCTCGCGAGCTGGCGGGCGGCCTCCTCGAGCTGGCCCCCGTCGATCAACGCCTCGACCACGGCGCTTTGCGCGAGCTGCTGGACGTCGGGGGGCGCGCTCGAGTCCCGGGCCACGCGCTCGAGCACTGCGCGCGCGGCGGCGCGATCACCCGCCTCGACGAACGCACGAGCCGCATCCGCCCACGCGCGGGCCGCCTCGGGCTCGGGCGCCATCTCGCCGTAGCGCGCCAGCGCGAGCCCCCGCACGCGACGGGCCTCGGGCGTGCCGCGCGCGCCCGCCATGTCGGCGAATCGCTTGAGGGCGAACAGCGCATCGGACGACGGGTTGGCGACGGTCGGAGCGAACACGGTCCACGCCCGCGCGGCCTGGCCCCAGCCGAGGAGCAGCTCGGCGGCGAGGCGCCGCGTGAGCATCGCCGATTCGCCCGCGGCGCCTTCCCCCGTAAGCACGCGCGCGATGCGCTCCCGCTCGGCCTCGGGTGCCTCCGCGAGCTCGCTCACGGCATTGGTGAGCTGCGCGGGCGCGTCGGGAAGGGCCGCCGCCCATTCGCGGGCCGCGCCCTGCCAGTCGCCCGTAAGCCGGTCCAGCTCGGCCAGCTCGATGCCGAACGCCCCGGGACGGCCGATGGCCTGGCGTCCCGAGAGCAACACCGCGCGCGCGTCCGCGTGCCGATGCGCGTCTTCGAGCGCAATGGCCCATTCGCGGTACGGCGCCTCGTCTCGTGGAGACGCCGCGGCCCAGCGGAGCGCGACCGCCCGGGCGCTGTCGGGCTCATTGAGGGCCACGTACGTCCGCAGCAGGATGCCGCGCAGCGCTACGTTCGCCGGACTCGCGGCCGTTGCCCGGCGGGCCGCGGGCAAGAGCTCTGACAACCGATTGAGCGGCGGCAACACGCGCTCGAGGCCGAGCAGGGCGGACACGTTCGCGGGCTCGGCGCGCAGCGTCGCGAAGTAGATACTCGCGGCCTGGTCGTAGTGGCCCGCGCGCTCGAGCTCGAACCCTTGGCCGATGGCCTGGGCGGAGAGCGGTGAGACGAGCACGACCAGCGCGACTTCAAGGCCGCGGCGCATTGATCCTTCGGAAATACTCGAGCACGAGTCTCCGCTGCTCCGGACTCAGGCCCTGCAGCTCTTCCCACGTGGGATAGCGGAGTCGCGGGCCCGCGCCCGTGGCGCCCGGCTTCAATGCCGCGGGCAGATGAATGCTGTCGCCCGTCGCCGCGCGGCTGACGCGCTCTTTGTTCTCGTCCGGCTCGTCGTTCGAAAGCGTCCGCCCGGCATCGAGCAGCCGGTGATACAGTCGCTGCTGACGTTCGATGGTGGCGCGGTCGAGGCGTCCGGCCTCGAGCTGGCGCGCCAGCTCCTTCGCCTCCTGCGCGAGCGGCCCCGCCGCCGAGCTCGCCCCGCCCGCCTGGACGCGCTCGAGCTGCTCGGCCAGCGCGCGCTGGCGCGCGGCGAGGGCCCGGAGCTGTTGTGCTATGACCTCTCCGCTCGCGCCCATCATCGGCAGGAGTCCCTGGGCCTGAGCGTTCAAGCCTTGCTGGTCGCGCGCGAGGCGCGCGAGCTGTTCGACCGCCTCCGCGAAGCCGGTGCCCGACTGCGCCCCGGCCACGCGATTCCGGCTCCGGGCCAACGCCAGCGCCGTGGCGTTGAGGGCATCGACGGCTTCTTCCGCGGGCCCGGCCGCTTCGGACGGATTGGGATCGGCTTCTTCGAGCTGGCCCCGCGCCTCCGCCATCTGACGCTTGGCGTACCCGAGCGCCGCGTCGAGCTGGGGCGAGACGAGCGCGTGCTTGCCCGCGGCCTCGCGGATCTGCCGCGCGACGGCATCGGCCCCTTCTTCGACCGAGGCTTGCTGGGCGCGCGTCGCGGCCCCCGCCTCGCCCCGTCGCAGCGCCTCCGCCACCTGTTGCTGCCGATCGGCGAGCGCCGCCGTCTCCGAAAGCGCCCGATCGAGCGCCGCGAGCGTCTCCTGCCGCCATTCGCGGGCGAGCGAGTCGCGCCGGCCGCGCAGTGCGTCCGGCACGGTGGCGAGCTGGCGTTCGGCCTCGGTGCCCGCCTGTTCCGCCGCGTCGGCCTGCCCCTGATCCGCGGACTGTGCCGCGCGCTGCATGGCCGCGCCCGCGTCGTGGGCCGCCTGCCGGGGCGACGCGAGCGCCGTCGCGGGAGCGGCGCCGAGGTCGGTCGCGACCCGCTCGATACCGCGTGTGAGGGAGTCGGTGCGGTCGGCGAGCGCGCGCTGGCGCTCCGCCGCAGCGCTGTCGGGCCGGGGCGCGTCGCCCTGATTCCACTCCGCCTGCCGGCGCTTCAGGTCTTCGGCGTCCGCCGCGAGGGTCGCGAGCGCTCCTTCGACCGCCGCCCTGCGGAACAGCTCCTGGCTGCGCTCGAGCTCGGCCCGAAGCTGCTGCTGCGCTTCCGCGAGGCGCTCCAGCGCGCGGCGCATCGCCTCCGGATCGAGCCGGAGCAGCGCCTCCTGCAGCTCGCGCAACCGCGCCGCCAGCTCGGGCGTGACGGCGCGCTGCAGCAGCTCCTGGACCTCGCGCAACCGCGCCTGAAACGCCGTGTCGTCGAGCCCCGCCGCCTGCGCCGCGCGGGCGATGTCTCCCACCGCGCGCGACAACTCCCGCACCCGCTCTTGGAGCGCCTCCTGCTCGCGCGCGACCGCCTGAGCCCGCTCCGTGGCCTGGAACGGGACGGTACCCTCCGCCCCCCGCCCGGCGTCTCCCGGGCGCCGGGAGCCGCCCCCCGTGACGTCGCGCGGCCGCTGTTGTGCGAGATCACCGGTGCGCGTGCCCAAGTCGCGCTCGGCTGCGGCGATCGAATCCGCCGCGGACGCCACGTTGCGCGTCGCCGCGCGGGTCGCCGCCCGCAGCTCCTCGAGACTCGGCAGGCGCAAGGCGATCTCGGCGCTCCGCCCCACGTGTGGAACGGGCGCATTGTCCCACGCCTCGGCTCTGATCCGCAGCGTGTCGCCCGGAAGCAGACCGCGACGCTCCGCGTCGATCTCGCTCTGCACGATCGCGCGCTCGCCCGCGCCCGAGACGTCCAGCGAGTCGCGGACCGGCTGTCCCACCTTCCCGGTCTGGCTCACGCGCCAGCTGACGACCTCGAGCCGCGACAGCCCGTGATCGTCGCGCGCGTCGACGACGAGCGGTTGCTTGAGCGATAGAGGCAGCATCGTGTCGCGCCCGGGCACGGGGAGTGTGACAACCGGCGCGGAATCCGGGATCACCCGAAGCCGCAGCTCGGGCGCCTCACCCTCTACCGGTGTCCCATCCCGCGGGCCGAGCTCGAGCACCCACACGCCGGACGCGGTCGGCTCAAGCCGCCCGGCGAACTTCACACCGTCGACCTCGAGACCGGTGCTCCTGCCGCCGTGCCGCCATGCTGCCGTCGTCAGGGGCACGCTCGTCGCGCCACTCGTCAGGATCGCGCTGCCCTCCGGAATCGCGATGGTGTCCGGACCGGGTACGAGCGGCTCGTCGGCATGGCCGAGGTAGGTGGGGTACCGCGCCGTGAGCTGCAAGCCGGCGAGGAAGGCGGGAATCTGGACGGTGACTCTGCGCTCGTCGCTGCGGCGAGTGCCGCTCGACGCCCGGAGATAGAGATCGGATTCGAGCGGCCCCACCCGGCGGGTGGCGCGACCAAGCGAATCGAGGGCGATCCTTGCCGGCGCCCACGCCTCACCCGGCCGGCGAGTCCACAGCGTGGCCCGGGTCGCCGCGGGGACCTCGAGCGTGACGGTCACACTGTCGCCGCGCCGCACGGTCGTGCGATCGACGTCGAGGCGCACGGGCGCGCGCGCGTCGGCGAGCGTGTGGAACGGATGCCAGAACGCGGCCGCGCGCCCCGCGGCCGGCGATGCGGCGACGAACAGCGCGGCGCCGAGCGCCGCCACGACCGCGCCTCCGATCACCCAGCCCCTCGTGTCGTGCGCCAGGATCCGCCGCACCGCCGGGCCGGCGCGCGAGACGACGAGGACGGCACGCTGATCCGCCAGTCGCCACAGCTCGGGGCTCGCGCCCGCCGTCCGTCCCGGCGCGAGCAGCCCGACCACACTGCCCGCACGCGTGGCTTCTCCCACCGCCGTCTCCACCAGGCGCCCCACCACGGCCGGCGCGACCAGGCGGCTCGCCCACCGCGCCAGCCACACCGCAGCGCCCGCGACGCCCACGATCAAAACCCACGCGCCCACGACCGGCGCGACGTGCGGCGCCGAGGCGAGACCCGCGGCGGCGAGCGCAAGCACGACGCCCGCGCTCGTGAGCAAGACTGCTCCGGCGCGGGCGCGCGCGTGCGGCGAGCCGAGCTGCCGCAGCCGGAGAGCGGTGTCGGTCACCGGGTCGAGCTCACGGCGTACGTGAAAAGGT
>DASQIB010000064.1:0-3734 GCA_035631795.1 Gemmatimonadales bacterium
CCTGTCGGAGCTCGTGTTCGAGAGCTACCGGCGGGCCGGGCTCGCGAGCACCGTGCAGTTCCTCGACAACCTGAAGGAGTTCGGCTTCCGCTACGCGACGATGGGCGGCGTGTCGATCGGCGTCGAGGACCTGGAGATTCCGGGCGAGAAGTCGAACCTGCTGCACGACGCCGAAGGGCGCGTGGAGCGGTTCCAGCGGGCGTACGCCACCGGACAGATCACGTTCGGCGAGCGCTACAACAAGGTGATCGACGCCTGGACGCACGCGAACAACGACATCGCGGACGCCATGGTGAAGACCATGCAGCGCTCCAAGGGCGGTTTCAACCCGGTGTTCATGATGTTCGACTCCGGAAGCCGTGGCTCGCGCGACCAGATCCGCCAGCTGGCGGGGATGCGCGGCCTGATGGCGAAGCCGCAGAAGAAGCTCACGGGCGGCATCGGCGAGATCATCGAGAGTCCCATCAAGTCGAATTTCCGTGAGGGGCTGTCGGTGCTCGAGTACTTCATCTCGACGCACGGCGCGCGGAAGGGTCTCGCGGACACGGCGTTGAAGACCGCGGACGCCGGCTACCTGACGCGGCGCCTCGTGGACGTGGCGCAGGACGTCACGATCACCGAGGAGGACTGCGGCACGATCCTGGGTCTCGAGATGTCGGCCCTGAAAGAGGGGGAGGACATCATCGAGCCGCTGCGCGAGCGCCTGGTGGGGTGCGTGGCGCTCGATGAGGTCACGGATCCGCACGAGCTGGACGAAGACGAGCGGCCCAAGGTGCTGGTCGAGGCCGGAAAGCTGATCGACGAGGAGACCGCGCAGGCGATCGAGGACGCGGGGATCGAGTCGGTGCGCATCCGGTCCGTGCTCACCTGCGAGGCCAAGCGTGGTGTGTGCCGGATGTGCTACGGCCGGAACCTCGCGACGATGGACATGGTGGACCTGGGCGAGGCGGTCGGTATTCTCGCCGCGCAGTCGATCGGCGAGCCGGGCACGCAGCTCACGCTCCGGACCTTCCACATCGGCGGCACGGCGGCGCGGATCGCCGAGCAGACGGTGCGGAAGACCAAGGTGGAGGGCGTGATCGAGTACGGCGACCGGCTCACGTTCGTCGAAACGCCCGAGAAGCAGAAGGTGGTGACGAGCTACGAGGGCGAGCTGATCCTCAAGGCGCAGTCCCACGGCGAGGGCGGGAAGCTCGCCGTGCACTCGCGCTTTCATGTGCCGCTCGGCGCCACGCTGATGGTGGCGGACGGTGCCAAGGTGGCGCGCGACTCGGTGCTGTTTACGTGGGACCCGTACACCAACCCGATCATGACGGATGTGGCGGGTGTGGTGCGCTTCGTGGACATCGTCGAAGAGGAGACGGTACGCGAGGAGCTGGACGAGCTCACCGGGCGGCGCCAGCGGGTGATCATCGAAGACCGGGACAAGAAGCTGCACCCGCACATCGAGATCATCCAGAAGAAGGGCGAGAAGGAAAAGCGGCTGCGCGACTTCGTGATTCCGGAAGGCGCCCAGTTGACGGTGGAGGACGGCCAGGAGGTGTACGCCGGACTCGTGCTCGCCAAAGTGTCGCGCGAGGCGTACAAGACGCGGGACATCACGGGCGGTCTGCCGCGTGTGGCCGAGCTGTTCGAGGCCCGCCGGCCGAAGGATCCGGCCACGATCTCCGAGATCGACGGCACCGTGCGGTTCGGCGAGATCAAGCGCGGCAAGCGCGAGATCTACGTGCATCCCGAGGAGGGCGAGCCGCAGCTGTACGAGGTGCCGGCCGGGAAGCACTTGCGCGTGCACGAGGGTGACCGCGTGCGCGCCGGCGACCGGCTGACGGAGGGTCCCGTGAATCCGCACGACATTCTGCGGATCAAGGGCCCGCGGGCGGTGCAGGAGTACCTGCTGAACGAGGTCCAGGAGGTGTACCGGCTGCAGGGGGTGAAGATCAACGACAAGCACATCGGCGTCATCGTGCGCCAGATGCTGCAGAAGGTGAAGGTGGTGGAGCCGGGAGACACGGAGTTCCTGGAGGGTGAGAACATCGACAAGCAGACGTTCAGCGATATCAACGAGCGTGCCGTCAAGAAGGGCGGCAAGCCGTCGACGCGGGAGCCGCTCCTCTTGGGCATCACGAAGGCCAGCCTCACGACGCAGTCGTTCATTTCGGCGGCGTCGTTCCAGGAGACCACCCGGGTGCTGACCGACGCGGCGATCCGCGGGGCGCGGGACGACCTCCTCGGCTTGAAGGAGAACATCATCATCGGGCATCTCATCCCGGCGGGAACGGGCATCTACCGCTACCACGAGATCGAGATCGAGCCGCCGGAGGGCTTCCAGCCGCCGCCGCCGCCGCCCGAGCCGACACCGGGGACCGTACCGAGTCCGTTCCCGGAGGAAGTCGAAGCAGACTGACAGTCGGACAGTAGGACAGGTTTGTGTAGGGGCGCGGCATGCTGCGCCCCTACATTTTTATACCATGGTTGATGGTGCGGCTGCGCTTGATGCAGCCTGTCGGTCGTTCCGAGCAGCGCCTCGACTGTACCGCCTGGATCGCGACTCTGCCGGCCGGCTCGCTAGCGCTCGCCGAGCGATCGATCCTAGTGTGTGCGCCGAGCGAGTCCGTCGCGCGAGCCTGTCTGGAGGGCGTCGTGACGGCGATGCAGGCCCGACCGGCCGGTGCCTCCGGGGTGCATTCGGCCGTGGGGTAGCCGCTCGGACAGTCGGACGGTCTGAGAGGGGTTGCCCTAACCCCAATCCCCCCTCTATCTTGGAAGTCTATTTGGCAACTTTTGCCTTGGGGTTATGCCGACCATCAATCAGCTCGTCCGGCACGGCCGGCGCGCCGTCGAAGGAAAAGAGAAGGCGCCGGCACTGCGCGGGAATCCGCAGAAGCGCGGCGTCTGCACCCGCGTCTACACCACGACGCCCAAGAAACCGAACTCGGCGCTCCGCAAGGTGGCGCGCGTCCGGCTGACCAACGGGTTCGAGGTGACGGCCTACATCCCGGGCGAGGGACATAACCTGCAGGAGCACTCGATCGTGATGATCCGCGGCGGCCGCGTGAAGGATCTGCCGGGGGTGCGGTACCACATCATCCGCGGCACCCTCGACGCCGCGGGTGTGAACGAGCGCAAGCAGTCGCGCTCCAAGTACGGCGCCAAGCGGCCCAAGGCGGCGACGGCATGAGCAGGAGAAAGAAGGCGGTGCGGCGGCCGGTACCGGCCGATCCGCGCTACGACAGCCAGACGGTTTCGAAGTTCTTGAATAACCTGATGGAGCGGGGCAAGAAGTCGCTCGCCGAGCGCGTGTTCTACCAGGCCATGGACCTGATCGAGCAGCGCACCGGGCAGCCGGGCGTGAACGTGTTCAAGCAGGCGCTGTCGAACGTCAAGCCCGCACTGGAAGTGAAGTCCCGGAGGGTCGGCGGCGCCACGTATCAGGTGCCGGTGGAAGTTCGGCCCGAGCGGCGCACCGCGCTCGGCATGCGGTGGTTGATCTCGTACAGCCGGGCGCGCCGCGAAAAGAATATGGCCGAACGACTCGCGGCGGAGCTGATCCTCGCTTCGAAGGGCGAGGGCGAGACGATTAAGAAAAAGGAAGACACGCACCGGATGGCGGAGGCGAATCGGGCCTTCGCGCATTACCGGTGGTAGCTACGGGCAAGGCATGCCTTGCCCCCACCTTTTAACGGACAACTTCGGGACCCTGCGCTAAGGGATCCTGCGTCGAGGAGGCCGAAAGC
>DASQIB010000065.1:0-5630 GCA_035631795.1 Gemmatimonadales bacterium
ACTCGGGACAGGTCGAGAATGTCGCGCCGGGCGCGCCGCCCGACCCGCGGCACGTCGGGCACTCCTCCGGCAACGTCAGCACGACCGGAACCTTTCCGCCGAGCGCCGCCACGCGGAAGGGAATCGAGACCATCGTCTCGACCTCTTCCTCTTCTTGCGTCGGCGCACCCGAGCCGCGCCGCCCGAAGATCGACGAGAACAGGTCCCCGAGCCCGCCGAACGAGCCCAGATCGGACATGTCGAAGTCCACATCCCCTGGTGACCCGGCTCCCGGTCCTCCAGCGCCGAAGCCGCCGCGCCCGCCTCCGGCGCCGGCAAGCGCCCCGTAACGCCGTAGCTGATCGTACTTCTTGCGCTTCTCGGCGTCGCTCAGCACGTCGTGCGCCTCGTTGATCTCCTTGAACCGGTCGGCGGCTTGCGGATTGTTGGGGTTGCGGTCGGGATGGTATTGCTTGGCCAGCCGCCGAAACGCCTTCTTGATCTCGTCGGTGCTCGCCGTCTCGGAAACCCCCAGGGTCTGGTAGTAGTCCTTCGGAGACGCCATCAACCTGCCTCACCCGACCAGGTCAACACCACGACGCGCGCGGGCCGGATCAGCGCGCCCCCCATCTGGTAGCCCGGCTGCAGGATCGCCCCGACGGTGTGGTCCTTGCTCGGGTGATCCGCCGGCCGCGTGGTCACGGCCTCGTGCAAATTTGGGTCGAAGGGCACCCCGACCTGATCGATGCGGGTGATGCCCGCCGCGTCGAGTGTCTTCCACACCTTCCGCTCGACCATGTCGACGCCGTCGTGGATCGTCTTCGCATCGGTCTGGGCGGGATCGACGTGCGCGAAGCGCGCCAGGTCGTCGAGAGCATCCACGAGCCGCCCGATGAGGTCGGCCTGGGCCCGCGACCACACGTCGGTGCGCTCCTTGGTAGCCCGTTTGCGGAAATTGTCGTACTCGGCAGCCAGTCGCAGATGCTTGTCCTTCAAGTCCGCGAGCTCGCCCTCGAGCCGCGTCACCGCCTCGTCCGGCAGCTCGATGAGCGCACCGGATTCGGCCGCCGCGGGACCCTCGGCGTCGGGGCGGGTAGGCTCTTCGGGTTTATCGTCCATAGTGGAGCGCTTCTTGGGCAATCGGTGTGCCGCCTGGCTACGCCGTTTTGGCCGGCGCGAGTGAGGTTCGGAACCGAATATCAGACAAAAAGATAGTCGGTTACCTCTTCCCCGCGAGGAACGCGAGAACGTCCCCGAAGGCCTCTTCTCGCTGCGGGTCGTGGAAGATTTCGTGATACATCTCCGGGTACCAGCGCACCTTGACCGCACCCTTCAGGCTGTCGGCGAACGCACGCGCCAGATGGGCGTCCACCAGCCGGTCCTCTCCCGGGAGCACGAACAAAAGCGGCGACTCGATCCGGTAGCCATCGGCGGCCACGGCGCGCTGAGCCCACTGGATCTCGCGCCACGCACCGGGCGTCATCACGTCGTGGACGGCGGGGTCGGCGGCGTACGCCTGGTTGACGGCGGGGTCACGGCTCACGACATCGGCATCGATGCGGGCCCGGATCGGCAGGGTGGGCCACAGGTCCGCGAGCAGGCGCGCCGCCAGGAGCTTCCAGAGCGGGGGCCGGGACGCGACGCCCATCCACGGCGAGGCGACGACCGCGCCCGAGATCGGGTCGCTCGGCTGAGTCTCCAGGTACCGCAACGCCACCAGGCCTCCGAAGGAAATGCCGAGCAGCACTTGCGGGCGCTCGGTGCGCAGCCGCACGACACGGCGGAACGCCTGGAGGTCACCCAGGAGCTGACTGAAGCGCGACAGATGGCCGCGCCGCCCGCCCGAGCGGCCGTGACCGCGGAGGTCGAGCGCGTAGGCCGAATAGCCCGCATCGCGCAGGCGCTCGCCCGTCTCGCGCCAGCGGCCCGCATGATCGGACCAGCCGTGCAGGATGAGGACGGCCGCGCGCGGGGCCGTGGCCTCGTACGAGTCGTACACGAGCTGCGTGCCGTCAGGGGCGGTGAGTGTCGGCATTCACGACTCCACGAGCAAACGACGTAGCAGGTCCAGGCCCGCCTGCGCGGCACGGCGCCGAATCTCCTCGCGATCGCCCGGGAACACCCGCTTCAGCGCCCGCGTGGTCGTATGCACGCGCGCCGCGAGCCACACGGTGCCGACGGGCTTCTCGGGTGAGCCGCCACCCGGACCCGCGATGCCCGTGACGGCGATCGTGCAGTCGACCGCGAAGAGACGCTGAGCACCTTCTGCCATGGCGCGCACCGTCTCTTCGGAAACCGCCCCGTGCGCCTCGAGCGTCTCGAGCGGGACCTTGAGCGCGGCCGTCTTGATCACGTCGGCGTACGCCACGACGCCGCCGATGAACGTGTCCGACGCGCCGGGAATGGCCGTGATCCGCTCGGCGATCATGCCGCCGGTGCACGACTCGGCGACAGCGAGCCGATGGCGTCCGCGCCGCAAGGTCTCGAGGACGGCGGCCGCCAGATCCGTGTCGTCGGTGCCGTAGGCGTGCCCGTTCGCGGCGGCCCGGAGCCGTTCCACCGCCGCCGCGATGCGCCGCTCCGCTTCCGCGGGCTCGAGTGCCCAGGCCGTGACCCGCAGGTCCACACCCTCGACGGACGGCAGATACGCGAGCGTGAGGGGCGCAATTTCCCCTTCGATGTCGCCCACGCGCTCCGCGAGCGCCGATTCAGAAACGCCCGTGGTTCGCACCGTTCGCGATTGCACGACCCGGCGCGCGTCCGGGCTCCCTCCCTGGCGCTCGACCAGCCGCGGCAGCACGTGCTCGACCAGCAGCCCGCGCATCTCGCGCGGGACCCCGGGAAGCAGGACCACGACGCGCCCCTGAGTGTCCTCCACCCATAGCCCGGGCGCCGTGCCGCGGGGGTTGGGGAGGACGGCGGCGCCCTCGGGCACCTCGGCCTGCGTGCGGTTGATGGCGGGCATGGGCCGGCCCATCCGCTTGAACCGCTCCGCGATGCTCGCGAGCAACGGCTCGTCGAGGACGAGTCGCTTGTCCATGAGCTCCGCGACCACGGTCTTGGTCATGTCGTCGTGCGTCGGTCCCAACCCACCCGTCGTCATGACGAATCCGGTGCGCTCGAGGGCCTCGGCCACCGCGGCACGAATCGCCTCGGGCCGGTCGGGCACCGTGGTGCGGCGCACGATCTCGGCACCCGCGGCGGCCAGCGCCCGGCCCAGCTCGGCGGCGTTCGTATCCACGGTGTGGCCGAGCAGCAGCTCCGTGCCGATGGTGAGGACTTCGAGCTTCACCCGCCGCCCTTCAGCAGGGCGCGATAGCGGTACAGGTACACGATCAACGAGTAGACGGTGAGAAGGATGGCGCCCGCGAGGGTCAGCGCGACGACCGCGCCGTGGAACTGGTCCCAGAAATTGCGGAACCACCCTGCCCACGGGTGCGTGGCCAGCGCGTCCTTCCACGCGAACCAGAAGAGTGTCGCGCCGATGAAGACGTTCTGCACGACGGCCTTCGCTTTGCCCGCCCCCATGGCCGGTATCACGACGCCGCGCCGCTTTGCAAAGAAGCGAAACGCAGTGATGAGGAGCTCGCGCCCCACGAGCAGCAACGCGACCCACACCGGGAAGCTGCCCCACCAGGGGATCCGATAGTCGACCACGATGGTGGGGTGGCGCGTGAGCCAAAAGATCGGGATGAGCGTGGCGAACAGGAGCAGCTTGTCGGCGATGGGATCGAGCAGCTGGCCCAGCTCGCTCACCTCATTGCGCCGGCGCGCGAGGTATCCGTCGACCACGTCGGACGCCCCGGCGGCGAGGAAGATCAGGAACGCGATGACCTTGGGCCAGTACCCCTGGATGAACGGCAGCAGCGCGATGACGGGCGTGAGGCAGATGCGCGCGAGAGTGAGAATGTTGGGCAGGGTCCAGCGCACGGAGCCTCCCCTCAGCTGAGCGTCTTCAGCACCAGTTTGCTGACCGCCTTCAGGGTATCGAACACACCATCCCCGCGGATCGCCACCGCCTCGAGGTACGACGCCCGGCCCACCCACTGGTTGTCGACCCGCTCGATCAGGTTCTCGCCCGGATGCGACGGGTCGGATGTGACCTTCTGCTGCGCGCCGTCTTCGATGGGCCAGCCGGGGTTGAGCGACGCCTGGAGATCCCGGACGGGCGCCGCGTTCGGCAGATCGCGTTTGTTGTACTGGATCACGAACGGGATCTTGGTCAGGTCGTACCCGTATTCCGACATGTTGTCGTACAGGTTCTGCATCGACTCGACGTTGGCTTCCATACGCTCGATCTGGCTGTCGGCCACGAACACGATGCCGTCCACGCCCTTGAGAATCAGCTTGCGGCTCGCGTTGTAATACACCTGGCCCGGCACGGTGTAGAGGTGAAACCGCGTCTTGAAGCCGCGGATGGTCCCCAGGTCCACCGGCAGGAAGTCGAAGAAGAGCGTGCGCTCGGTCTCGGTCGCGAGCGAGATCATTTTCCCGCGCGTGTTGGGTGAGACCTTCCCGTAAATATGCTCGAGGTTCGTCGTCTTCCCGCCCAGCCCCGGACCGTAATAGACGAGCTTGCAGTTGATTTCCCGGGACGCGTAGTTGATCATCGACATGGGGCGCGCGTCCTCTCAACCGAAGAGTTTGTCAATTTCGTCTTCCGCGCCTTCGAGCAACCCCTTCTGCGGCGTCGCCGACCCGCCCCCCGCGCCCACGCGATTGAACATCTCTTCGAACACTTTGTTGAGCTTCTCGACCGCGCCCTTGCCCTTGAGCTTGACGAGGCCGAGGGTGGTGCGCTGGTCGAACAGGACGACCAGGATCACGCGCTTGGCCACGTCGGCGAGGAACATGGATTCCTTCTCGCCTTGATGGACCAGAGACGCGAACTCGTGCTCGCCGATCATTTTCGCGAGCTGGTCGTTGGCGCTGAAGTCGGCCGCGGTGAGGGAGGCGAAGGCGGTAGGATCGAACTGCGGCGGCTCGCCCACGGTCGCCACGAGCTGCCCGGTCCGATCGACGAGCAGGGCGCAGCGGGCGTTCGAGTCTCGCAAGAACGCCTGCAGGTGCTGCTGAATCTGCTTGAAGTCGCTCTCGGAGAACGACCAGCTCGCCGCACCCGCCATTAGGTGCCCTCGGGTCTATCGGACTCCATCATGTCCCGTCGCGCCAGAAGCGCCTGCGCGATGGTCACGCCGTCGGCATACTCGAGATCCCCGCCGACCGGAAGTCCCCGCGCGATGCGGGTCACCCGAACGCCGGTCGGGCGCAGCAGCTGCTGGAGGAACGTGGCCGTGACTTCGCCCTCCATCGAGGGGTTGGTCGCGATGATCACCTCGCGCACGCCGGCGCCATTCCCGACGCGGTCCATCAGGCGATCGAGCCGCAGCGCTTCGGGTCCGATTCCCTCGAGTGGGGACAGGCGCCCGCCCAGGACGTGATAGCGGCCGCGAAACCGTCCCGCTCGCTCGATGGCGGTGACGTCGGCGGCCTCTTCCACGACGCACAAGAGGCTCGCATCGCGCCGCGGGTCCCGGCAAATCGCGCACGGGTCCTCGTCGGTGAGGGTCCCGCACACCCCACACGCGATCACCCGCTCGCGCACGCTCCGGATCGCCTCCGCCAGGCGCGTCGCGGTTTCCGCCGGCTGC
>DASQIB010000066.1:0-4299 GCA_035631795.1 Gemmatimonadales bacterium
GGCGCTCGCCGAGTGGGCGCCGCGGACCGACGGAGTGGGAGTGACGTTCACGATCGAGGCCGACCGGTTCCTGCATCGGATGGTGCGCTTCCTGGTAGGCGCGATGGTGGACATCGCGCTCGACCGGCGTCCCCTCGAGGATTTTTCTCACCTACTCGTCGCGACCGATAACCAGGCGGCCAGCCCGCCCGCTCCGCCGCAGGGCCTGTATCTCGTGGCGGTGCGTTATCCCGCTGCCCTCTATGCCGAGGACTGAGTCATGAAGTTCTTTCTCGATACCGCGAGCCTCAAAGACATCAGCTGGGCCGCACAGGCGGGTCTGATCGACGGTATCACGACCAACCCCTCGCTGCTGGCGAAGCAGGCCGGCGATCTCGATCCCCGTGACGTGCTCAAGGAGATTTGCTCGCTGGTGGACGGCCCCGTGTCGGCCGAGGTGGTCGCGATCGAGGCGGATGGGATGGTCAGCGAAGGCAAGGAGCTCGCCAAGATCGCCGACAACATCGTCGTGAAGATCCCGATGCTCGAGGCAGGTATGGTGGCGGTCCGCCGGCTCGCTGAGGCCGGGATCAAGACGAACGTCACGCTGTGCTTCTCGAGCGTTCAGTGTCTCATCGCGGCCAAGGCGGGAGCGTCCTACGTGAGCCCGTTCATCGGCCGGCTCGACGACGTCGGGCAGGAGGGAATGGACGTGATCCGCGAGGCGCGGGTGATCTTCGACAACTATCAGCTCGCCACCGAGATCCTGGCCGCGTCCATTCGGCACCCCCGCCACGTGGTCGAAGCGGCGATGATCGGCGCCGACGTGGCGACGCTCCCGCCCGACGTCCTGCGCAAGTTGCTGCAACATCCCCTCACCGACCGCGGGCTCGAGCAGTTCCTCATGGACTGGGGCAAGGTGTCCGCGCGCGCGAAGGCCGCGGTGTGACCTACAGCTCGCCCTTGTCCCGGCGCTATGCGTCCCCGGCCATGCAGGCGCTGTGGGGGGAACGGCGCCGCATCAGCCTGTGGCGCCGCTTGTGGCTGGGGCTCATGGAGGCCCAACGGGAGCTGGGCGTCGACGTGCCGGAGCGCGCGCTCGCGGAGCTCAGGAGCCATCTCGATGACGCGGATCTGGAGCGGGCGGCGGAGCACGAGAAACGGTTGCGCCACGACGTGATGGCACACATCCACCACCTCGGCGAGCAGGCCCCGGCGGCGCGCCCCTTCATTCATCTCGGCGCGACCAGCGCCTACGTCACGGATAACGCCGACCTGCTCCTCATGCGCGAAGGTCTCGAGCTGCTCCTCGGGCGGCTGGCCGCCGTGCTCGTCGTCCTCTCCAAGCTCGCCCGTCGCTACCGCGACCTGCCGTGCCTCGCGTACACGCACTTCCAGCCGGCGCAACTCACGACCGTGGGCAAGCGGGTCACGCTGTGGATGCAGGAATTCCTCCTGGACGCGGAGGAGTTGTTGCATCGCCTCGAGACGCTGCAGTTCCGAGGCGTGAAGGGGACGACCGGCACCCAGGCCAGCTTCCTCGAGCTCTTCGACGGAGACGACGAGAAGGTCCGCGAGCTCGATGCGCGCGTGACGCGGAAGATGGGCTTCACGCGCGTCTTTCCGGTCACCGGGCAGACGTATCCGCGGAAGATCGACGCCCAGGTGCTCGCGGCCCTGGCGGGCATCGCGCAATCCGCGGCGAAGTTCGCGACCGACCTGCGGCTGCTCCAGCACGAAGGGGAAATGCTGGAGCCGTTCGAGAGCGACCAGGTGGGCTCGTCGGCGATGGCGTACAAACGCAATCCCATGCGAGCCGAGCGGATGACGAGCCTGGCGCGATTCACGATCGAGCTCGAAGGGAACGCCTGGCATACGGCGGCGGAGCAATGGCTCGAGCGCACGCTCGACGACAGCGCCAACCGGCGGCTCGTCCTGCCCGAGGCCTTCCTCGCCACCGATGCGATCCTGGTGCTCGCCACGAACGTCGCGGCCGGCCTCGAGGTGCGCGAGCCCGTGATCGCGCGCCACGTAGCGGACCAGCTCCCGTTCCTCGCGACCGAACGGCTGCTCGTCCGAGGGGTGAAAGCGGGCGGTGACCGGCAGCGACTCCACGAGGTCATCCGCGCGCACAGCCTCGCGGTCGCGCAGGCCGTGGCGGAGCGCGGCGCGGCGAACGATCTGCTCGAGCGCTTGGCCCGCGATCCGGCGTTCAGGTCGCTCCAGGTCGCCATCCAGGCCGATGAGCTCGACGCCGCGGCCTACACGGGCCGCGCCGCCCGGCAGGTCGACGAGTTTCTCGAGCACGTGCTGCCCGCCGTGCTGCGACGCATCGAAACCGCGGCACCGGCCGCCAATTCCGCGGAGGTCACCGTATGACGGCGACATTGATCGCGAGCGCCCTGCCCCTTCCGCTCGTACGGCGGGGGAAGGTCCGCGAGGTGTACGAAGTGGATGCCCGGACCCTGCTGCTGGTCGCGAGCGACCGCGTGAGCGCGTTCGACGTGGTGTTGCGGGAACCGGTGCCGCACAAAGGCGCGGTCCTCACGCAGCTCAGCGCTTTCTGGTTCGAGCGGCTCGCGTCGGTGATCTCGAGTCATTTTCTCTCCGCCGACGCCGACGAGATCGTCACGCGCCTGCCCGCCCTCGAGCCGTTCCGGACGACGTTGACCGGCCGCGCGATGCTCGTGCGGCGCACGACGCCCGTGCCGTTCGAGTGCGTGGTGCGGGGGTACATCACCGGGTCGGCCTGGGCCGAGTACCAGCGCGCGGGGACCCTGGCGGGCGAGCCGCTCGCGAAGGGGCTCGTCGAAAGCGCGCGCCTCGACCCCCCGATCTTCTCGCCGGCCACCAAGGCGGACGTCGGCCACGATGAGAACGTCACGTTCCGTCACGTCACCGAGGCGTTGGGCCAGGCGCTCGCGGAGCAGCTCAAGAAAGCGAGCCTGGGCCTGTACGAGGCCGGGCGTTCCTATGCGGCGCCGCGCGGCATCATCATCGCCGACACGAAGTTCGAGTTCGGCACGACGCCCGACGATCGCCTCCTCGTCATCGATGAGATCCTGACGCCGGATTCCTCGCGCTTCTGGCCCGCCGATCGCTATGCACCGGGCCGCGGTCAACCGAGCTTCGACAAACAGCCGCTGCGGGATTACCTCGCGGGCCTGAAGCAGGAGGGGCAGTGGGATGGCAACGCCCCGCCACCGGCGCTGCCCGCCACCGTGGTTCAGGCCACGAGCGACCGCTATCTGGAAGCGTATCGGCGCATCACGGGCAAGCCCCTTGCGATCGCCTGATGCGCATCGCGCCCGAGGGCTGGCCCTTCATCGTTCCGGGGTGGGCCTTGGTCGCCGTGGGGGCCTGGGGGGTCGGTGCGTGGGGTGCGTGGGTGTGGGCCGCGCTCGTCCCGTGGACGCTGATCGCGGTGTGGCTGCTCGTGTTCTTCCGCGATCCGGTCCGTATAGGCCCACGCGGCGACCAATACGTCATCGCTCCGGCCGATGGCAAGATCGTCGATATCCGGGAGGCGGATGAACCGATGTACGTGAAGACGCGCACCACGCGGATCTCGATCTTCATGAGCGTGTTCGACGTGCACGTGAACCGGTATCCGGTGTCCGGCACGAACGAGCTCGTGCGCTATAGTCCGGGCCGGTTCCTGCATGCGGCATCGGACAAGGCGAGCCTCGACAACGAGCAAGCCTCGGTCGGCGTGCGTGGAGCTCGGGGGCCGCTGCTCGTGCGCCAAATCGCCGGCCTCATCGCCCGACGCATCGTCACCGACGGGAAGCCGGGGGACCGCGTGACCCAAGGCGCGCGCATGGGGATGATTCGTTTCGGTTCACGCGTGGACGTGTTCCTACCGGCCGCGGCCCGCCTGTCGCTCCGCGTCGCGATCGGCGACCGGGTGCGTGCCGGGGCCACCGTGCTCGCGGAGTACGGCGGATGAGACCGTTCCGGGGTCCCGGCATTCGCCGGGTCGTGATCGTGGTGCCGAGCTTGTTCACGCTCTTCAATCTGTTTTTCGGCATCTGGTCGATGGTGCTGGCGTCGCGCGGGGAGTTCTACCGGGCGGGCTGGTACATCTTCTTCGCCGGTGTGCTCGATGCCCTCGACGGCCGCGTGGCTCGGCTCTCGAAGACCGGCACCCGCTTCGGCGCCGAGCTCGACAGCCTCGTGGATGTGGTGAGCTTCGGCGTGGCCCCCGCCTTCCTCATCTACCAGCTGGAGTTCGCGATCGGCGGGCAGGCGGAATGGATCTTCTGCTACTTCTACGTGATGGCGGCGGCCATTCGGCTCGCCCGGTTCAATATCACCCAG
>DASQIB010000067.1:0-3146 GCA_035631795.1 Gemmatimonadales bacterium
CTATCGCTTGTGTAACCGCCCGGCGTCTCGTATCATAGCACAACCTTCCCGGGAGGCCCGTTCGATGTCGGAACCGTTCTTGAGCTCCGACGATTACGACGAACGCGCACATCAGCTCTACAACGAAGCACGATACGACGAGGCCATCGACACCCTGAAAGCCGGCTTGGGGCTCTATCCCCACGCCGTCGAGCTGCATGTCGGTATGGCCTACGCACGCCTCGCCCGCGAGGAGTTCTTGTGGGCGCGCCGCGCGTTCGAGGAAGCGGTGGGTCTCGACCCCGAGCACGAGGACGCGCTCGCCGGCCTCGGCGAGGTCCTCCTCAAATTCGGCGATCGGTCCGGCGCCGTCGCGTGCTTCGATCGGATCCTCGCGCTCGGCTTTCGGGACGACCACGACCTCATGCTGCAAGTGGGACGCGCGCTGTTTCGTGAAGGCGTACTGGATCAGGCCCGCCGCTTCTTCGAGGTGGCGATCACGGGGCATCCAGACTCGGCGGAGGCCGCGGCGTGCGTGGGGTATGCCGCGCATCGCCTCGCCGACGAGGGCGGCGCGCTCTACTGGCTGCGCCGCGCGCTCGAGCTCGACCTCGAGCACGCGGAAGCGCGGATTTACCTCGCCAATCTCCTGTATGACCGCGGGGAATACGAGGCCGCGCTGTTCCATCTGGAGCGCAGCGAGCCGAGCGACCATTTCGACGGACTCGCCATCTGGCGGTTGATCGAGCTCAAGAAGAGCGTCTACCGCCTCACCGATGACGACCCCGAGCTCGTGCCCTGGCACCATCGCCTCGACGAGCTCGCCGCCGATGCCGGCCCCGAGGATCTACTCCTGGCCGAAATCGAAGCGATGGGCCCGGACGGCCAGGTCCGCGACCCGCGCCAGCTCGAGCTGTTCGGCACACTCCTCACCGAGCTGCAGGGGATGAAGGCGCGCTCAGGCCCGGGCGACGTGCATCGCGTCAGCACGCTCAACGGCGCGACGTACGTCGGCACGTGGGAAGAGATCGTGCGACAAATGAAGGACGACGCGGCCGAATGGGCGCGCGGCTCGCTCGAGCAGTACATGGCGGCCGTGGCGAGTCGCCGGCGGAAGGAGACCGGTGTGGCGATCCCGGCGACGGATCCGGAGAGCTTCATCCGGGGCAGCGCGGACGCGGGACTACTCCGGATACTGCACTAGAGGAGGTTGGGGGAGGGTAGGGGAGGTTGGGAAGGTTAGAGGAGGTTGCACCGACGCTGGAGCAACCTCCTCCGTCCTCCACCAACCTCCCCAACCTCCCCAACCCGCGTCTACGTTCCGTGCTTCAGTTTCACCGCAACGGAGAGCGGTCCATCCCCCAGCGCGACGAGCGTGATCGCCCCCGCGAACAACAACCCCTCGAGCTCGAAATTCCCACGGTGTGGCAGCTTCAACGCCAGGATGACGATGACCATCTCCACGGCCATGCACAGCGCCCACAGGCGCGTGAAAATCCCGAGAATGACGCACGCCGCGCCCACCGTTTCGATGGCGATCAGGATGACGGCGAACACGACCGCGAATGGGAACCCGATGTCGTGCAGAAACGTCGTGGTCGCCGGGACGCCGCGCTGAAACTTCGCAATGCCGTGGAGCAGGAACACGCCGCCCACTGCGAGGCGCATGAAGAAGGCCGCGTAGGGGGTGAGTCGGTTCATGAACCCTCCGGGTGGATGGCCTGGGTCACGGGACCCCTGCGACGCGCGTCGGTGCGCACTTCTCGCGCTCCAAACCGCTTGATGATCACATCCAGGCCGCGCTGTGGCAGCGCGCCGCCCAACCCCGCGACGTCGACGAAGCACAGCCCCGTTTCCGGCAGGCCGTGCAGGACGACGTGCCCGCCGTGGCACACGAGCGCCGCGGCGATGCCGCGCGGGCCGACCTTCACGATCGGCGGGTGCGCCGGATTCAAACCCGCTGCATTGGCGGCGGCCACCAGGACCCCGGCGAGCCCCTGCGCGTCGGTGAGGCGGGTCGCCGGGATACCTCCGAGGTCGGCGAAGACGTGCTCGAACGTCACCCGCCGCAGGAGGACTGGTCCGTGAGCAACGGCGCCACGAACGTCCCCCGGATGGTTTCCGAGCCCAGCGGATCGTCGTAGAGATCCGTCCGTTGCGCGGTGAATTGATAGCGGCCGCTGATGATCGACCCGCCGCCCACCGCGGGCGCGTACTGTGTGACGATCAGCTGTCCTGCCACCTGACTCGTCGGTGTCCCGTGGGAGTACGTCTGGATGCCCGGCGTGGGCAAGGCGCTGAACCACAACGCCCAGGGAAAATGCGGCTGGCAAAAGGGACTTTGCTGGCTGATCGTGGTCGTCGCCTGGCCGGGGCTGATGGAGTCGATCTCATAGGTACCGGTCGCGATCACCGAGTCCGGTAACGTGATCACGACCTTTTCGTCGATCGTGCGGAGGCTATCCGCCAGCGTATCTCGCAGTTGGAACGCCTGTTTGCCGTTCAACCGCATATAGTTGCGGGCGATCGCCCCGCCGCCTTGATGCCGAACCGCCGAGCCGAACGCCGTCATGAAGAAGCGGCCCGTCTCCGTCGTGTCGGTCAGCGTGAGCACGGCGACATAGCTCGACTCGGCGGTGGACGTGGTGCCGTTCGACAGGCGCGCCCGGTACTTGATCGGGCCTCCGGTCCCGTGCGCGGTCACGAGGCCCGTCAGCGTGTCAATCGTGATCACGCTCGGCGCCGTGGAGCTGTCGAAGGCGAGCGTGGTCGGTCCTGGCGTCTTCTGCTTGATCGACCGCGGGATCGTGATCGTATCCCCCGGCATCACGAACACCGTGTCCAGGAGGAGGGTCAGGTCCAGCGGTCGGGACACGGCGACGACTGCCCCACTCGACGCCGTGCCGACGGTCGCCACCACTACCGCCGTGCCCTTTCCGATGCCCGCCACGCGTCCCGATGAGTCGATGGTCGCGACACTCGACGGGCTGACCGTCCAGTGGACGTGGCCGGGAGGATGCTGGCTCCCGTCCGTGTCGAGGATGTACACGGTCCGCGGCGCGAGGGTGTCGCCCACGAACATGGAGTCGAGGACCGGCGTGATGACGAGGAACTGCTGGCCCGAGTTGGAGACGTTCACGCAGGTCAAGGACGTCGACGCGACGAGG
>DASQIB010000068.1:0-6014 GCA_035631795.1 Gemmatimonadales bacterium
CAATGCCGCGCTGATCGAGGCGCCCGCGGGCGACAGCGTGGCGCGGTGGGACTTCTACGAGTACTCTCCCCAAACGACCAACAACAAGATGGCCCTCGCGGGCGCGATCGCCGCGCTCGAGTGGATCCGCCGGCAGTGGCACCATGCGCTGGTGGAGTACGTCTCGGACTCGCAGTACCTGATCAAGGGCATGACCGAATGGGTGGCGGGCTGGGAGGCGCGAGGATGGAAACGGAAGGGCGGAGCGCTCGAGAACCTGGAGCTCTGGCAGAAGCTCGTGCAGGCGGCCGCCGCGCACCGGGTCACGTGGCGCTGGATCGAGGGGCACGCGGGCCACGCCAAGAACGAATACGCCAACGATCTCGCGATCCGGGCCGCGGAGCGCCAGGAGCGATCCAACGGGCTGGTGCCTTCCGGGTTCGATACCTGGCTCGAGCATCAGCGCGCGCGCGGTCACTATGCCGACTACGATCCCGACCGGGAGATCCATGAGCCTCGTTAAGGACGGCGTGCCGGCCAATACGCACTTCCTGAACGTCCTCGCCGACGGCGCGACTCCACCGCCCGTCGAGCGGATCCCCTTGTACGAAGTGTACATGCGGATGGCCGAAGAGCTCGCGAAGCGCTCGACCTGCGCGCGTCTCCAGGTGGGCACGGTCGTGACCGACCAGACGCTCGAGAACGTCCTCGCGATCGGATACAACGGCAACGCACGCGGGTTGCCGAACCGCTGTGATTCGGCCGTTCCCGGCAGCTGTGGATGCATTCACTCGGAGATGAACGCGCTCGTGAAGGCGCCGGGGAACGCGCGTGACAAGGTCGTCTTCATCAGCGCGTCGCCCTGTGTGATGTGCGCCAAGCTGATCATCAACTCCTGGGTGACGCATGTGTTCTATCGCAAAGCCTATCGCGACCCGTCGGGAATTGAGGTCCTGCAACAGGGAGGGGTCATGCCGGTCCTCTACGACAAGTGGGTTCGCGAGTGGCGGTGAAGCAATTGCGGAACGCGGAGTGCGGAATGCGGAATCGAATACCAGCATCGATTCGAATCTCCTGATCCGAGAGGAGTCCAGCATGAGGCGTTCGTCGTTGACCTGGTTCGTCATCGCAGCCGCAGCCACCGGATCGCCGCTCGGCGCCCAGTCACTCCTGTACCGCCCGCCCAACCTGGGAGGCACCTGGGTCGCGGAGGCCGGGGTCGTGCAGTTCAACTTCCTGCATCGCTTCTACGTGAGCCCTGGGCCGCAGCACTTTGTCGTGAACTATCCGACCTTCACACTCGCGGCGGGACTCGGCCACCAGGTCGCCTTCGGCGCCCTATTCGCGACCAGGTCGAATCTCGTCGCTGCAACCAGTGGCTCTCAGTCGACCAATGAGACCGAGCTTTATGCCCGCTGGCGTGTCTACGGCGCGGAAGGCCAGCCTGGTTTCGCCGTCGCGGTGACACCAGCGTACAACTTTCTCGCGAAGAGTGTAGATGGCGAGGTCGGAGTCGATTGGACGCAAGGCCCGCTCACGTTGCACGGCGCGGCGCGCGCGATGTCGCGCCGCCTTGGGCAGTCGGGTAATTCAGCTGCGGCGTTCGCCGGGGGGTTCAACGCACGCTTGAATCAGTACATCGGTGTGAGCGCCGACGTTGGCTCGTTCACGAGTCCCAGCGTGCGCGCAGCTTGGAGCGCCGCGATCGACGTCTTGATTCCGGGATCGCCGCACACCTTCTCTCTCCAGGCGAGCAACGCCACCAGTGCGACGATCCAGGGCGCCTCTGAGGGCGTTTCACCTCCTCTCGTCCTCTCGAAGGTGCTTTACGGCTTCGAGTTCACTATTCCAATCCATCTCAAGCGGTTCGCACCGTGGTTCCATGGTCGGCCCAAACCGGTCACGCTCGGGGCACCGGCCGGGACGCCGGTCGCGGCGGAGATCCGAATCTCGAGCCTGAAGTTCGCGACCGATACCGTGAGGATCGCCGCCGGGCAGTCCGTGCGCTGGGTGAACAGCGACCCGGTGGAGCACACGGTGACCTTCAGTGGCGAGCCGGGCTCGCCGATCATTCCGCCCAACGCTTCGTACATCCACCGGTTCGACACGCCGGGCACGTATCCGTATCACTGCACACCACATCCGTTCATGACGGGAGTCGTCATCGTCCGGTGAGCGGCCGGGGAAGCGTCAGAGGCCGGGCAACGGGAAACAGGAAGGGGTAATGCCAGACGACTTGGATCGGCTGTTCGAGCGTTTGGTGAGCGTGCTGGCCGATGATGCCCCCGGCCGGCTCGCCGTGCCGTTCCCTGCGTCCGAGGTCTACGAGCGGCTGGTCCCGTACCGATCGAACCGCTCGATCCTGAAGGTCGCGACGCATCAGGACTACGAAATGGCCGTGCTCCGCCTGCTCGCCGGCGAGCGGGGCTATGCCGCGCTCGAGCCCGCCGAAGTCCGCGACGTGCTCCAGCGGGAGACGGGCGAGCCGAATCCCGACACGGCGTTGTTCCGCCAGTTCCCGGACGCGATTCTGAGTCTCAACCGGCTTGCCGCCGAGCGCTTTCTGCGCGGCGAGCGGGCGTTCGCACCACCGCCGCCGCCGCCACTTTCGGCGTCCGACGCATCGGACGAGAGCGATCTGGAGGACCTGGACGACCGGGAGCCCGACGAGAAGCCGCCGCTCTCCGGGGCGGCCTTCGAGCTCGCCGAGCAAAGTGAGTCCCCACGCCAGTGTCCGTACTGCGGTGAGACCTTGCCGGGGAGCCGCAAGGTCAATTTTTGTCCCCAATGCGGGCAACCGCCCTCCGGCGAGCTGCGCTGCCCCGCCTGCGGCGGCGAGGTGGACGTGGGTTGGCGCTACTGCGTGAGCTGCGGGCGAGCGACCGGCTTCGAGTGAAGCACGACCACAAGATCGCCGTCATCGCCGGCGACGGGATCGGACCCGAGGTCATCGAGGCCGCGATCCCCATCCTCGAGCGGACAGCGGCGAAGCACGGGTTCACGCTCGACTTCGAGCGGCTCCCCTACGGCGCCGATCACTACCTCAGCACGAAGGAAACGCTCCCCCAAGCGACGCTCGAACATCTCCGGGATGACGTCGACGCGATTCTCTTGGGCGCGATCGGCGACCCCAGAGTCCCCGGAAACGAGCACGCGCGTGACATCCTGCTGGGCCTGCGATTCCGGCTCGATTTGTACATCAACTTCAGGCCGGTGAAGTTGTGGCATCCGGACCTGACGCCCCTACGGGAGGTCGGTGGAGGCGGGATCGATTTCGTGATCTTTCGCGAGAACACTGAAGGGGTGTACCTCGGCAGAGGGCGGATCAGTGGCGACGAGTACATCGCCGAGGACGTCAACACGGCGAAGGGCGTCGACCGCATCATCCGCGCTGCTTTTCAATGGGCGAAGTCGCACAACAAGACTCGCGTGACGATGAGCGACAAGTCGAACGCGGTGCCGGCGCACCGGATCTGGCAAGAGACGTTCAAGCGCGTCGCCGCCGAGTTCGCCGGGATCGAAGCGGAGCACCGATACGTCGATGCGCTCGCCATGGAGATGGTGCGCGAGCCCGAGCGGTTTCAAGTGATCGTCACCAACAACCTCTTTGGCGATATCCTGTCGGACCTCGGGGCCGGTCTGGTCGGTGGTCTGGGGCTCGCCGCCAGCGCCAACCTGCACCCCGGTCGGGCCGGCCTGTTCGAGCCGGTGCATGGCTCCGCGCCGCCGCTCGCGGGCAAGGGCGTCGCGAATCCGATGGCGGCGGTGCTCACCGGCGCGCTGATGTTCGAGCAGCTGGGCCACCCCGAGGCGGCCCGCGACCTCGAGGGCGCCGTGACGCAGACTCTTGCCGCGGGTGTGCGCACGCCCGATATCGGCGGGAAGGCGACCACCAGCCAGGTGGCGAAGGCCATTGCCCGCGAGCTCTGAGGCACCCCGGGCACTGCTTCGCTCACTGGCCGCAGCGGTCGCCCTCGCTGGCGCCGAAACTCCAGCTGCGGTCGCCCAATCCCCCCACGAGGCCAACCCGGAGCGTCCGACGTTCGCCACGCATGCGTATGCGGTTGCGCCTGGGTACGCCGAGCTCGAGCAGGGACTGTCGGCGCGGGGTGTGGCGTCTCTGCGCGAAGAGACGAGCTGGGACGTGAACCTGAAATTCGGCGTCTCGCGCCACGCGCAGGTGGCGATCTTCGGGCCCTTGTACGCGCGCACGGCCGGCGGCAACGGCATTCGCGACCTGGGCGTCGCTGTGAAGCTGCGCACCGCCCTCTCGCCCCGCGCCGCCGCCGCCGTTGTCACCTCGGTGACGGCTCCGACAGGGAGCGCCGCCCGCGGGCTCGGCGCCGGGCGTGCCCTGGGCGCCCTGACGGCCGTCTTGAGCGCCGACCTGCCCAGCGCCTTCCATGTGGACGCGAACGTCGGGCCACAAGGGATCGGGGCGGGTGCGCCGCAGTGGTTCCTGTCGGTCGCTGGCTCGCGCTCGTTCGGCCGCGCGGGCGTCACGGTCGAGGTGTTTCAGTTCACTCCCGGCGGCGCGGGCTCACGCCTCGCGGGCGTGCTCGGCGCCGTAACGCTGCGGCCCGTCGAGTGGGTCGTCGTGGACGCGGGCGGCGTGGCGCGGACCACGAGCGGCACGCCCGACCAGGTGTTCCTGGGCGTCACGACCAATTTTGGGCGGCTTTTTTGAGTCGAGACCTGGCCCGCGTCCTCACCCTCCGCGATCTCGTCCTCATCGTCGTCGGCACCACGATCGGCTCGGGCATCTTCACCGTGCCCGGGGCGGTGCTGCGCCAGTCGGGCGGGGACCTTGGCGTGGCGCTCGTCGTGTGGCTCGTCGGGAGCGTGCTCGCGCTGCTCGGCGCGCTCACCTTCGGTGAGCTCGGCGCCATGCTCCCCGACGCGGGGGGGAGCTACGTGTACGTGCGCGAGGGATTCGGGCGGCTGCCCGCGTTCCTCCTCGGTTGGACGTTGTTCCTCGCGATCAACACGGGTTCGACGGCGACACTCGCCGTGGCCTTCGCGAACTATTTCGGCGAGCTGCTGCCCCTCACGGCCACCACCCACAAGCTCGCGTCGGTGGCGATGATCGCTGCGGTCACAGCCGTGAACGTCCGCGGCGTGCGTCAGGCGGCCACGGTCCAGAACTGGAGCACGGGGCTCAAGGTCGGAGCGATTTTCGCTCTCGCGGTCGCCGGATTCACGCTGGGCGACGGGTTTCACCGTCCCGACACGCACGTGTTTACCACGCCGCTCACGGTCCCGGTGCTCTCCGCGGCCGGGGTTGGCCTTCTGGGCGTGCTCTGGGCCTACGAAGGCTGGCAGAACGTGACCAATTCTGCGGGTGAAGCGGCGGACCCTCAGCGCACGTTCGCGCGCGGGATCTGGCTCGGGACGGCGGCGCTGGTCGTGATCTATCTGACGGCCAACGCCGGCTACGTCGCGGCGGTCGGCGCCTCGGGCGTAGCGGCGTCCGACCGCATCGCCGCGGATGTCGTCCACGCGCTGTTCGGCGCCGGGGCGGCGAAGCTCGTCACCCTCGTGATCCTGATTTCGATCTTCAGCGCGGCGAACGGGCTCGCGCTCACCGGACCGCGGATGTACTTCGCGATGGCGAGGGATGAAGTGTTCTTCCAGTCGCTCGCGGAGGTGCATCCTCGCTTCGGCACTCCAGCACTCGCCGTCGCGACGAGCGCGGTATGGGCGGCGGTGCTCGCCCTGAGCGGGACGTTCGAGCAGCTGTTTACGTATGTGGTGTGCGCGAGCTGGATCTTCGCGGCGCTCGCGGCGGCGAGCCTGTTCGTGCTGCGGCGACGGCGGCCGGACTTGCCGCGTCCCTACCGCGTGCCCGGGTATCCCTTTACTCCCGCACTGTTCATCGCGGCCGCGGGCGCGGTCGTTGTCAATACGGTCATTGCACGGCCGGTGCAGGCCTTGATCGGGCTCGGGATCGTCGCCACCGGTTTACCGGCGTACTACGGGTGGCGGGCGTATTTCGCGTGGAAGAAGGGGCGGGCGGCGTAACGGCGAAGCAGGCA
>DASQIB010000069.1:0-6544 GCA_035631795.1 Gemmatimonadales bacterium
GGCGCATCGCCGCCGACGGCCGCGTGACGGTATCGCTCCGCAGATCGATCGGGCGGCCGGTCATCCCAGCCGGACCCGTTGGGAGCGGCGCATGCGGATCAGGTCGTACATCTCCGCCACCTCCCCTCCCAGCAGGAACAGATAAGCCGTGTAGTACACCCAGAGCAGAAACAGGAACAGCGCGACGATGTTGGCGTCGGAGGCCACGCGATCGAGCGTCGCGAACCGGGTGACGTAGAGGGCGTAGAGACGCTTGGCCACCTCGAAGCCGAGGGAGCAGAACACCGCCGCCACGAGCGCGGTGCGCCAGTGAATGCGGCGACTCGGCAGGAGCTTGAAGATGATGTAGAAGAGCGCCACGCCCAGCGCGAAGGACATCGTCTCGAGCCCGAACCGCCACAGCCAGTCGAGGAAGAAGCTCCGCGCCACGCCGCCCGCGTTGCGCGCCTCCCAGGCCGCCACGAGGGCGCCGAGGACGAGCAGCGCGCCGGTGCAGAGCACCATCGTGAGATCGAGCAGTTTCGCGACCGGCCAGGGGCGCCGTTCGTCAGTGTCGAACACCTCGTTCAACGCCGCTCGCAGGCCGCCGAACAGGCGCGTCGAGAACCAGAGAAACAAGGGCAAGCCCACGGCGGTCAATCGAACGCGCTGGCGCACGATGGTCGCGAGCGCGCGTTCCACCTGCTCGAACGCATTGTCCGTCGTGCCGCCCACCGTGGTGGGCAGGAGGCGGGCCAGGAGCTCGTGGAGATCCACCTGGTGCGCCGTGACCTGGTGCTGCACGAGGTAGCCCACGGTGGCGAGCAGCAGGGCCACGAAGGGAATGATGGTGAGCAGCAGGTCGAACGACAGCGCGCTGGCGAGGAAGGGAATGTTGTCTTCGAAGGCCGCCTCGAAGGTGCGGCGGGCGATCCCGGTCAGCGACTGGTGCCAGCCGCCCTCGGGCTTCACGCGACCGGCTCGTCCCCCTCATCGGGACGGGGCAGCGCCGCGCCGCGACCTGACGCCCCCTCCCTTCCCGCGCCGCCCCGACCGCGCCGCCGGCGCTTGGCGTCACCCAAGCGCCGCTCGAGCGAAGCCCGCGTCGTGGCTGATGGCTCGTCTTCCTCGGCGTCCTCGACCGTGTGAAGCAGGTCGCCGATCTCGCCCGCTTTCTCCGCCGCGAGGTCGCGGAGGCTGCGGAGTCGCCGGCCTAACCGACCGCGGGCGACGTCACCCGGCTCGGGCGCGAACAGAAAACCGACGACCGCGCCGAGACTCAGCCCGAGCAAGAACGGTCCGAACGCCGACCCTTCCCTCCCCCCTCCGCCGCCCGCTTCGTGCTCGCTCATTCGCCCGCCTCGAGATCGTCGGGCGCCGCCGTCACCATCGCACGCGGACGCGCATGCGACTGCAAGGGCGGTTTCACGAATCGATCGGTCAGCGCGCGCGTGTCGGTCACGCGCAGCTGCTCGAACAGGAAGGCGAAGGTCTTCTCCAGGTCCGCCCCGATGGCGCCGCGTACGTCGGCGGGCATGTCCCAGAGCCGCTGCTTGAACGGCCCGATGGCCTTCTTGCGGCTCTTGTAGATAAACTGCTCCTCGGTGTCCCCCTTCTTCCATTCGTCCTTGCACTCGGCCTTGACCCACTCGTTCACCTCGCGGCGGATGTCGGCCGGCAGCCTGGGATGGTCGAAGACGATGTTCTGAAAGTTCGTGGCCAGGTGAATCTCGATCGCCTCGCACTTCGGGAAGTGACCGAATGCATCCGGCGGAAGGGTGGAAGCCCCGTGCTGCACCGCCCCACCCAACCCGTACTGCGCGCGGGCGTCGGCCGACAGGGCCCTCAACGCGTCGAGGTCGAGCTGCACTTTCGCGATGGACCCGTCGGGGAGTACCACGCCACCATGGCTCGTCCCAGTCTGCACGGAGATCTTGCTGATCCCGGTCAACCGTCCGAGGCGCGCGAGCGTCCGGAGGTAGCCGTCCATGAACGCTTTCAGCTCGTGGACGTCCGAGTTCTTGCCGCCGACCTCGCCGATCTCCGCCCCGACGGACACGGTCACGCCTTTGGGCTCACGCTCGCGGATGAACTTGGTCAGCTCCGCCGCCCGCTCGTAGTTGACGCGCTGTTGCTGGTCCAGCGTCGGCTGGGACAGGTCCACGAGGGTCGACGTGTCCACATCGATGTTGTAGAAGCCAGCGTGCAGCTCCTCCTCGACGAGCGTGCGGATCGCCTGGAGCTCCGTCTCCGCGTCGGCCGCGTACTTCTTGGCATTCACCTGCACATGGTCGCCCTGGATGAACAAGGGGCCCGTGAACCCTTCGCGCAGCGCCGCGGCCGTCATCACGGCGACGTACTCCGCCGGGCGCTGCTCCGTATACCCGATTTCCGAGCGCGCGATCTCGCAGATGAGGGCGCCCACGTCGAGCCGCTTGGCAGCGCGAAACACCGCTCGCGCGGAGTCGTAGGCCAGGACCCGGATGTTCATCGCGGGCGTGGTGAACGGCCGCACATCCCCGCGCCCCCGCGCGAGGTACAGCTCATGGATCGACGCCGGTCGTACGCCGGCCCGCTGCCCGATCTCCCAGATCAGCCAGCGGGCCTGCTCGCGCTCTTCCGGGCGCCCGAACACCGCCTGGCGTACGAGCTCGTCGAGCTCCGCGCTCTGGCGCACGGCGGGGCTTTGGAACCGCTGCAGGGTCGCGTCCGGCGGGGGCGGGTTGGCCATCTCGTCTCCTCCTCCGCGACGAATCTAGACCGCGCCCAGGTCGATGACCAGACCGTCGTAGGCCGGCGCGATACCGGAGGGAAGACGCGCCGCCAGCTCGGCGTGCGTCGCATCGTGCGTGAGGTGCGTCAGAAACGTTCGCCGTGCTCCGATCTGTTGTGCGGCGGCGACGGCCTCGGGGACGGACAGGTGGAGTGGATGCGGACGCGGGAGCAGCGCGTTGATCACCAGGACCTCGAGTCCGGTGAGCCGCGCCGCCGCCGCCGGGGGGATCGCCTTGGCATCCGTCACGTACGCCACCGGTCCCACCCGGTAGCCGAGCACGGTGCGATCCCCATGCGGCAACGCGAGCGCGCGGACGCGCAACCCCGCGATCTCCGTTTCGCAATCGGGCTCGAGGGAATGCGCGGCGAGCTCGGGCTTGTTGGTCCCGGGGAGGGGAGGCGACCCGTCGAAGATGTAGGCGAAGCGCCGCTCCAGCTCGGCGAGCGTGCTCCGCGCGCCGTACACATCGAGGGGCGTCCGCTGCCGGGCCGAGATCGCGCGCAAGTCGTCGATGCCGTGAACATGATCGGCGTGCGCGTGCGTGAACAGGACCGCATCCACCGCAGCCACGCCCGCCGCGACGAGCTGCAGCCGCAGCTCCGGGGGCGTATCGATCAGCAGGCGCCGGCCCTGGGACTCGATCAAGGCGGCGGTGCGCGTCCGCCGGTCGCGGGGATCGGTGGACGTGCACGTGCGGCAGCTGCACCCGATTTGTGGCACGCCGTAGGACGTGCCCGTCCCCAGGAACACGAGCCTCACGTCACACGACCTCGACCTTGAGCAGGTTCGTGGCCCCCGAGACCTCCCACGGGACGCCCGCCGTCATCACGATGCGGTCCCCGGCGCGAGCGTATCCCCGCTTCAGAATGAGATCGCGCACGACGGCGAGCATCGCGTCGTACCCCGGTACGCGGTCCACCAGGACCGGCGTAACCCCCCAGACCAGCGCGAGCTGGCGGTACGTCGTGGCCTCCGTCGTGACGGCGAGGGTCGGCACTGGCGTACGGAGCGCGGCGACCTTGCGGGCGGTGAACCCGCCTTTCGTGAGCGTCACGATCAATGGCGTCTGGAGCATGCGTGCCACGGCGCTCGTGCCGAGCGCGATCGCGTCTTCGACCGACACCGTCTCGCCCTGCATCGGCCGGCGCTCGTCGCGGCCGAGACCGATGCCCGCCGCGACACCCGGGCGCTCCATCTCGCGGATGATCCGGTCCATGGCGCGCACCGCCTCGAAGGGATACTCCCCCACCGCAGTCTCCGCCGAGAGCATCACCGCATCGGTCCCGTCGAGGATCGCGTTGGCCACATCCGACGCTTCCGCGCGTGTGGGGCGCGGATTGTGAACCATCGACTCGAGCATCTGGGTCGCCGTGATCACCGGCTTGCCGTGACGGTTCGCCTCGCGGATCAGCCGCTTCTGGACGGCCGGCACTTCCTCGAACGGCAGCTCGACGCCCAGGTCCCCGCGCGCGACCATCACCGCGTCACAGGCGTCGAGGATGCGCGGGAGGTCGTCCAGGGCAGTCGCCTTCTCGATCTTGGCCACGAGCTTCATCTCGGGCGGCACGAGCGTCCGCAGCTCCGCCAGGTCTTCGGCCCGGCGCACGAACGAGAGGGCGAGGAAGTCGGCGCCCGCCGCGACCGCGCCCGCCACGTCCTCGCGGTCCTTCTCGGTGAGCGCGGGGGCTGAGACGTGCAGTCCCGGAAGGTTCATCCCTTTGTGCGAAGTCAGCTCCCCCCCGTCCACCACGCGCCCCTCCACGCGCGGCGGGGCGATGCGCGTGACCTCGAGGGAGAGCAAGCCGTCGTTGAGGAGAATGCGGGCGCCCGGGCGCACGTCGGTCGCCAGATTGTCGTACGTCGTCGGCAGCTCCTCGCCCCGAGCCACGGCTTCGGGGGCGAAGACGACCTTCTCGCCCGGGCGGAGCATGCGCGGCTCGGCGAGCTCGCCGACGCGGATGCGCGGGCCCTGCAGGTCCACGAGCACCGCGACCGCCGCGTCGGCCGCCTGCGCCGCGCGCCGCACCGCCGCGATCCACCCCGCGCGCATCGCCGGCGTGCCGTGCGACGCGTTCACGCGGACCACGTTGGTCCCCGCGTCGATCAAGCCGGCGATCGCCTGCGGCGTGCCGGTCGCCGGCCCCAGAGTGGCGACGATCTTGGTGCGGCGCATCAGCGCCTCGCATCCATAGTTTTCAACATTTCACCCTGACGGCCTGGTTGTGGAAAACCTGCTCGCCGCGACTCCAAACGACGATCGGCGGCGCTCAGCGCACGACGCCGATTTGCTTCTCCTCGAGGCGTCGCTTGAACTCCTCCAGGAGGTGCACGGTGCGCGCGATGGTCGAGGCGGGCACCCCCTCGATGGCCCGGGCCGCGAGGCGCCGCTCGAGCTGGCCGGCTCGGAGAAGGACCTCGACGCCGTGACGCGTGAGCGACACCCGCACGCCGCGGTCGTCCTCGGCATCTGGCGTGGTCTCGACTAGGCCCTTCGTTTCGAGGCGCTGGATGAAGGTCGTGGCGGCGGCGCGGGATACCCGCAGCTCGGCCGCGATCTCCTTGGGTCGCGCTCCATCGGCCCCACCGAGGTCCACGGCCACGAGCGCCGCGTGGGCACGGTGGGACAAGCCATACGCGCGAAAGGCGCGGTCGCCGGCGTGCTGCACCGCCGCGCGGGCGGCGACGAGCGCGTCGGTCAGCTGCAGGGCGAGCTCGGAGCGGTCACTCATCGAGAGTGGAAAATAATTAATATGTTGACGATCAACATGTTAATTACTTGCGACGGGTGGCGCAATCCCCTGCCCCGCCTAACACGTCTCGGACCAATCCACCGGCGAGGTCGCGCCGCAGCGCACGCACTTCAAGGCGGACGGCTTCGCCGCGAAGTCCTGGCGATAATGACAGAGCGGGCAGACGGCGTACGTCGTGACGACCTCGCTGCCGCGCGCGCCTAGCGTGGGGCGGAGCACCCCCGTGCGAGCGACGATGCTCCAATGGTCCGGCGGCTCCCTCCGGATCGTGACGTCGCTCTTGGGGAGTCGCACCCGCTCTCGACGGACTTCCACGACCACGTGCCCGTCCCCGGTCTCCTCGACAACGGGATACCAGGCTCCGCGACGGAGGACGTCCGCCACGTTGTCCGCACACCGAGCCCACCCGAGCGTGACGCGCATGGGAAGCGCCCACATCTTACCATGTTTCGCTAAATTCCGTTATGCGTGAACTGGGACGGATCGTCCGCCTGCAGATCCAGCGCTCGTCGCTCAAGACCGGAGAAAAGCCCACCCGCGTCTATGACCCCGCCCGCCTGCTGACGGTCGGTCACCTGGCGATCGGGCCGGACGGCGTCCTGGGGCAGGCCGGGGACGGCGCCTGGCTGGTCGACGTGCACCACCGGGCGCACCCCCAGACCAAGAACGAGGATGGCGCGCACGGCGTGTCGCTCGGATTCACGTCTCATTATGCGGCGATGCGCGACCGATTCGGCGACCGGATCACGCTCGGCTGCGCGGGTGAGAACATCGTGGTCGAGGCGGACCGCCGTTTCACGTTCGAGGACCTGGAGCGCGGCGTGGCGTTGCTCGGCGAGGGCGGACGGGAGGTCGCCCGGCTCGAGGTCCTTCAGGTCGCCCACCCCTGCCGCCCGTTCAGCGGCTGGGCGCTTGGCGGTATGGTGGAGAGCGACGTGTTGAAACAGACGCTGCAGTTCCTGGATGGGGGAATGCGGGGGTTTTATTGCCAGGGTGTAGGATCGGGTATCGTGGCGGTGGGAGATCGCGTCATCGCGGT
>DASQIB010000070.1:0-11034 GCA_035631795.1 Gemmatimonadales bacterium
GACTCCCCGGGCAACGGGGCGGGGGGGCCGGGGGGACCGCCGATCCACCTGACCGCCGAGGTGCAACAGCACATCGGACGGAACCAGGTGCGCGCGGTGGCGATGAGCTCGACCGACGGCGTGGTGCGCGGCATGGACGTCATGGATACCGGCAAGCCGATCACGGTGCCCGTCGGCCAGGCGGCCCTGGGGCGGATCCTCAACGTGCTGGGCGAGCCGGTGGACGAGGGGGACCCGATTCCGCGTGACGCGGAGCGGTGGCCGATCCATCGCGAGACACCGAAGTTCGTCGACCTCGAGCCCAAGACCGAGGTCTTCGAGACCGGCATCAAGGTGATCGATCTGATCGCGCCGTTCGTCAAGGGAGGTAAGATCGGTCTGTTCGGCGGCGCGGGCGTGGGCAAGACCGTGATCATCATGGAGCTGATCCACAACGTCGCCCTGGGCCACGGCGGGCGGTCGGTGTTCTGTGGCGTAGGGGAGCGCACCCGCGAGGGAAACGACCTCTACCTGGAGATGAAGGAGAGCGGGGTTCTCAAGTCCACGGCGCTGATCTACGGGCAGATGAACGAGCCGCCCGGCGCGCGGCTCCGCGTGGGGCTCTCGGGCCTGACGGTGGCCGAGTATTTCCGCGATGTCGAGGGACAGGACGTGCTCGTGTTCATCGACAACATCTTCCGGTTCACCCAGGCGGGCTCGGAGGTATCGGCGCTGTTGGGCCGGATGCCGTCCGCGGTGGGGTACCAGCCCACGCTGGGGACGGAGATGGGCGAGCTGCAGGAGCGGATCACGTCCACCAAGAAGGGGTCGATCACGTCGGTGCAGGCGATCTTCGTGCCGGCCGACGATCTCACCGATCCGGCGCCCGCGACCGCGTTTTCCCATCTGGATGCCACCGTCGTGCTGTCGCGCCAGATCTTCGAGCTCGGCATCTACCCGGCGATGCACCCACTGGCCTCGTCGTCGCGGCTCCTCGACGCGCAGTACCTGGGCGAGCGGCACTACAAGGTCGCGGTCGAGGTCCAGCGGATTCTGCAGCGCTACAAGGACCTCCAGGACATCATCGCGATTCTCGGGATGGATGAGCTGTCGGAGGAGGACAAGCAGCTGGTGGCGCGCGCGCGGCGCGTCCAGCGGTTCCTGTCGCAGCCGTTCTTCGTGGCCACGCAATTCACCGGCCTCGAAGGGAAGTACGTCAAGTTGGAAGACACCATCAGCTCCTTCGAGCGCGTGGTGGCGGGAGAATTCGATCATCTCCCCGAGCAGGCGTTCTACATGGTGGGCGGGATCGACGAGGCGCTGGAGCAGGCCAAGCGCTTGGCCACGAGCTGAGTGATGCACGTCACCGTCGTTTCCCCCGAGCGCGCGGTATTCGATGGGGTCGCCGACGCGGTGGTCGCGCCGGCGTACGACGGCCAGGTCGGTGTGCTGCCGCACCACGCGCCGTTCCTCACGTTGCTCGGGACGGGTGTGTTGCAGGTGCGACACGGGGGGGGGAGCGCCTCCAGCCGCTTCCAGGTGTCCGGGGGATTCCTCCAGGTGGTCGGAGACGCGGTCCGGATCGTGGCCGATCGGGTAGAAGTGTCTTGACTGTAGCCGGCGCCGCGTGTAGCGATGTGCGGCGCCCGAGCGGTCCCAGTCACCCGTCACCTTTCCATCGGAGGTTCGTTATGCGGAAGCTGCTCGGCAGTGCGCTGCTTCTTGCCGTCGTCGCACTCGCCCCGACGCAAGCCGCGGCGCAACGACGCGCGGCTGCCCGACCCGCCGCCAGTTCGGCGCAAAAAACCTCGTTCGGGTTGGAGCTCGATGTCGGTACGACGACGGACTTCGGTATCGGGGGCCGCGCGGTGTTCCCGCTCCAGTCCCTGTTCCCCGGGACTCCACTCGACGGTATCGTCTCGTTCGATTACTACTTTCCGAGTGCACCGTCGGGAGTGACCAATCATTTCTGGGAGATCAACGGGAACCTCGCGTACCGGCTTCGCGTGCCGGCTCGCAGTTCGTTCCGGCCATATCTGGGCGGTGGTTTGAACATCGCGCACTCCTCGGGCTCCGCAGGCGGTATAAGCGCGTCCAGTACGGACGCCGACTTGAATATCCTGGGCGGTACGACGTTCAAGGTGCGAGGCTCGCTGATCCCATTTCTCGAGATCCGCGGCGTAGTGGGCAACGCGAACCAGGTTGTGTTTACGGGTGGCGTTCGCTTCTGAGGCCTGTGAGCCGTATCACCGGGGTTCGAGCGGCCCGCCCACCGTGTGGACGGGCCGCCTCACTTCGCGCGGTCCGCGCGGAACCGAGGGACCCTCCCCTGGGTACCTGTGGGCGGTAATCGGGATCACACAGGAGACAGGATGCAACGCTACGCTTGGCTTCTGCTGGTGATGACGGTCGCGGGCGGCGCGCGGGTCGCGGACGCACAGGCGACGGGCACCACCACGTTCAACGCGCCGTATCGCGCCTTTCAGCGGTCCGAGATCGGCGTGCTGCTCAGCTTTCCCGACGGGGGCGGCACCGCGATCGAGGGCGCCTACCGGTATGCGAGCGGCAAGTTCGATATCGGATTCAAGGGCGGGTTCTTCAACCCGTCCGGGGCGGGCAGCACGGTCTTGCTGGTGGGTGCGGAGGCACGGGAGCGGGTCATCACGCACAACGTGGACTTCCCGCTCGACGGCGCGCTCATCGTCGGGGCGGGAGGGAACTTCGTGAGCGGCAACTCGGCCCTGCTGTTTCCCGTGGGTCTGTCGCTCGGCCGGCGCATCGATCCCCCGGGCTCGACGGTCAGCATCATTCCGTACGCCCAGCCGACGATGTTCCTCATCGCGGGCAACAACGTGGCGCATCACGTGCGGTTCGACCTCGGCCTCGGATCGGATTTCCGGTTGAGCCGCGTGTTCGACGTTCGCCTGAGCGCCGCCCTCGGGGACATCGAAGGCGTCTCCGTCGGCGCAGTATGGGTGCACTGACTAAAGGAGGTTAAGGAGGTTGGGGGAGGTTGGGGGAGGTTGCTCCGATCTCGACAACCTTCGTCGGCTTCCACCAACCTCCACCAGCCTCCACCAACTTGCATTTCATCGGAGGGGTTATGAAGCGTGCGGTCATTTGGTTGGGATTGTCGGCGCTGCTGGCGGCACCCGCTGCGGCGCAGTGGCTCGGCGAGCCGGTGTGGAACAGCCCCAAGGGCGGCACCGGAGTCACCATCAGCGGCGACTACGGACGTCCGAACGCTGATTATGGGCAAGGGAAAGGGAACACCTGGGGCGGGCGGGCGTCGCTCGGTCTCTCGACGATCACGCTCACGGCCGGCGTCGCGAGCTGGAAGCCGGAGGGCGCGACGCAGAGTCTCACATCCGTGGGTGGAAACGTCGCGTTTCGGCTGATCGGCGGCAGCCTGCTCCCGGTCGCGATCAACATGCAATTGGGCGGAGCCAGCACCAGCCAGAGTGGGGTGTCGGCCAAGGGGACCACCCTTATAGGCGCCGCCGGGATCAGCGTTCCGCTGCCGACTCCGGGGTTCAGTGTCGAGCCGTACTTCTCTCCTGGCGTCCGGTATCGCAATACGGGCGGGGGCACAAACTCGACCGAGTTCGGCTATGTGTTCGGCGCCAATTTGAGCTTCGGCGTCCTCGGCGCGCACGTAGCGTACGACAATGAGAAAAAGAAGAGCGGTGGGAACGCCGGCGTATTCGGCGTGGGTCTCCACGCGGGACTCCACCTGCCGCTCGGCATGTGAGACTGGTTCACAACCTGAACTGAAGCCGCTACCTTTGGGGCGCGCCAATCCCCGGCGCGCCCTATCTGTTTCCAGGAGCTGTGTGATCCGTTCGTTCGTGACGCGGGCGTCGGTCCTCGCGCTGGCCCTCGCCCTGTGCGGCTGTGCGCTCACGCTCGATGCCGCCCACCTCGGCGTCCCGGTCTCCATGGCTGGCTCTGCCCAGGAGACGGATTCCGGCACGGCGTTCCGCGTCACCAAGCACGCGACCTATATGCTCGCGGGGCTCGTGCAGGTGGGGCAGCCAAACCTCGAGGACGTGCTGGCGAGTCAGGTCGGCACGGGAGCCCGCATCACGAAGCTCCGCGTGAAGGTGCGGAGCCGCTGGAGCGATCTACTAGTCACGGGGCTGACGCTGGGGATCGTGGTGCCGAGGTCGGTGACGTTCGAAGGTGTTGTCGTACCGAAGTAGCTACCTTCCACCATCCTCCACCAACCTCCTGACCAGCCCCGTCGTCCGCTCCGCCGCGCCCCTTCCTTCCTTTACCAGCTGCTTGCCCGCCGCCCCCGCCTTGGCGCGCGCCGACGGGTCGTGATACCAGACCAGCCACTGCGAGTGTAACGGGTGCTGCCCATCCGTCTCGAGTGCCACGGCGCCGCCGCGCTCCACCAGGAGCCCCGCGTCACGGCTCATATGCCAATGCGGCCCGAACGTGACCGGTACACCGAACACCGCGGGCTCGAGCACCGAATGCAGTCCCGCGCGGTGGTACCCCCCGCCGACGAACGCTACGGCGCCGAGGGCGTAGAGATCCGCGAGGATGCCGACCCGGTCGACGACGATGACCGGCGCCGCCGGCTGGTGCTCGATCTGCGACAGACGGACCGGGCGCGGCAGGCCCACGGCACTCGCGCGCTGGACGATGCCCGCCAGGTGGTCGGGGTTGGGCTCGTGCGGCGCCAAGATCAGCCGGGCGGCCGGTACCTGTGCCACGAGATCGGCGAAGGCGGGCAGCACGACCGCTTCGTCGGACGGCCAGGTCGACCCGGCCACGATCGTGAACGTGCCCGCCGGCACGATGGAGAGCTGCGCGAAGGGGTCGCGGGTGCGATCGAAGCGCTCGGCGCGCTCGGCTACGCTGTCGTAGCGGGTGTCGCCGGTCACTTCGATCACCGCGGGCCGTGCCCCCAGGTGCTCCAAGCGCCGGCCGTCCTCCGCGCTGATGGTGCCGATGCGGTCCAGCGCTCGATAGGCCGGCTCCGCCCAGCCGCGCGCAGGCCAGCGGAGTCGCGAGCTGTGCGGCGCCACGGTCGCCGAAATGAGTCCGAGCTTCACCCCCGCCCGCGCGGCCGCGAGCGTCAGCTCCGGCCAGACATCGAGCTTCGAGAACACGAGTGCGGTGGGCTTCAGCGCGCCGAGCGCCGCCGTCACTTCTCCCGCCCGGTCGAGTGGCAGGTAGTCGGCCACGTCGACCGGGAGCGTGCGCGCCAGTCGTTCGGCGGAAGGGGAGAAAAACGTGAAGGCGAGCTGCCAGTGCGGCGCCTCCGCGCGCAAGGCCTCGAGCACCGGCTTGGCCTGAAGGCCCTCACCGACGGAGGGCGCGTGCACCCACACGAGGGGCCGCGCCGAGTCGCGGTTCGCTTGAGCCCAGGCAGCGAGGCGCTCCTGCACCCCCCGGCGTGCCTCGAAGCCGCGCGCGAGCTTCTTATCGAAACGCGCGGCCAGGGGGAGTGCGCGGTGTGCGAGCCCCATGCCGAGCCTATATATGAAGGAAGGGCGCCTCATCAAGGCGCCCGGCTTCGCGTCTTGTTTTGGTAGATCGAGTCGAGCACTGCCCGGAAGGCGGTGATCGGTGCCGCCCCTTCGAGGAGGCCCCCCTCGATGTAAAAGGTAGGTGTGCTTTGTGCTCCCGAGCGGCGGGCGCGCTCGGCGTCCGCTCGAACCAGCCCCGCGGTGGCGGGCGAGGCGAGGCAGCGCGTGAGGGCCGCGCGGTCCAGGCCGGCCGAGTCCGCGAGCACGCGGAGGTAGGGCAGGGGCGCCGGCAGCTCCGCCCAACGCTCCTGGTTGTGGAATAGCAGGTCATGCATCCGCCAGAACCGCCCCTGCCCGGCGGCGCACATGGCCACCTCGGCGGCGACCGTGGCGTTCTTGTGCACGCTTTCGAGCGGCAGATTCACGTATACCAGCCGGACCTTGCCCGTCGCGATGTACTCGCGCTCGAGTTGCGGCATGGTCTCCAGGGTGAATGCCCGGCAATAGGGGCACTGAAAATCCGACATCTCATAGATCGTGATCCGCGCGCCGGGCCGGCCTTTGGAGCGCGCGGCCATCGGGTCGGGCCCCTGAGCGGTGCCTCCCGTCACGGTGACGACCCACGCGACGGCGAGGAAAAACGGGCGGATCATGCGGTTTTCTGGGGCCAACCATAGCCGGTCCGGAATATCGGCGCCACGGCGTGATGTTTCGTAGTGCAACATATGCCCTCAAAGGTCACTCTGGCGTACTCAGGTAAACGGTGATATAAGAAGCAGTAACGGATGGTGTTTACGTGCCGTCCGGAGACCTAGGGCCGTTCACCACGCGTCTTGCGCCCCCCCGCCGTTGTGCGAGCGCGTGTTCTTGTCGAACCGAAAATCGATGTTGTCGACCGCAATCGCGACGTGCGCGCGACGCGGTCAGTTGGTTGTAGTTCGCAGGACGTCGTCACCGGACCGCCAGACCGGCGGCTCCGGTCGTGCGTCACGCTTTTCCGTCGGAGGCGACATGCGACTCACACGCGGTCGGTTAGTTCCCATCATCCTCAGCGCGTTTCTCGCGCTACCGGCCCTGCTCGCCGCGCAGGAACCGGTAACCATCACGGGCAAGGTGACCAGCGATGCCGGCCAGCCCCTCGGGCAGGTCGAAGTCGCAATCCCCTCCATGGGCCTGGGCGGCCTCACGCGGGATGACGGCAGCTTCACCGTCGTCGTCCCCGGGGCGCGGGTCTCGGGGCAGACGGTCACGCTCGTCGCGCGGCGCCTGGGCTACAAGTCGCAGAGTGCCCAGGTCACCCTGGCGTCGGGCGGCGTCACGCACGACTTCGTGCTCGCGGCCAACCCGCTGCAGCTGGGCGAGGTGGTCGTGACGGGCGCGGGGACGAGCGCGGCGGCCAACGCACTCGGCAGCGTCCGGAACAACGTCGCCGCCGATCAGATCGAGAGGGCGAGCGAGACCAACGTGGTCGAGGCGCTCGCCGCGAAGGCGCCCAATGTCACCGTGCTCCAGCAGTCGGGGGACCCCGGCGCGGGCTCCTTCATCAACATCCGCGGCATCAGCACGCTGATGGGCAACAATCAGCCGCTGTTCGTGATCGACGGCGTGCCGACGGACAATTCGACGTACTCGACGTCCAACTTCAACGCGTCGGGCGATGGCGGGGGCACGCTCGCCCAGTTTGGCCAGACCGAAGGCACCGTTTCGACGAACCGGGCGGCGGACATCAATCCCAATGACATCGAGTCCGTGGAGATTCTGAAAGGCCCGTCGGCGAGCGCGATCTACGGCTCGCGCGCCGCGGCCGGTGTGGTGCTGATCACGACCAAGTCCGGGCGCTCGGGGCCGACGCACTTCACGTTCCGGTCGTCGACGTCCTTCGACGACATCAACCACACCTATCCGTTGCAGACCGCTTATGGGCTCGGCACGCAGGGCGTCCATGCCGATACCTCGCTGGGCGGGCAGTGCGACGTCGCTTCGGCGGGTATCTGCGGTCGCTCCTGGGGTCCCGCGATTCCGGCGGGGGCCGCGATCTTCGACCACGCCAACGACATCTATCGGATCGGCCACACGCTCGACAACGGCTTCTCGGTGTCGGGTGGCAACGATCGCACGACGTTCTATCTGTCGGGCGACTACAACCACGACCAGGGTGTGTTCGTGGGCCCGAACAACTGGTTCGAGCGCGCGACGGTGCGGTTCAAGGGGTCGCACCGGGTGATTGACAACGTCAAGCTCGGAGCGGACCTGTCCTTTGCGGATTCGCGCGCGAGCTACATCCAGCGCGGCAACAACACGAACGGCGTCCAGTTGGGCGACCTTCGCACGCCGCCCGACTTCAACAACCTGCCGTATGTCGTGCAGACCAATGCCGGGGCGCAGCAGCGCGCGTACCGGTTCGAGCATCCTAACGACGCCACGCTGCTCGAGGATCGCACGTTCGACAATCCGTACTGGACTGCCTTCATGCAGGAGAATACGGCGGCTGTAGGCCGGGTGTATGGCAACGTGAACGCCGAGTACTTGCCGGTGGCGTGGCTGAAAGTGAACTACACCCTGGGCGCGGATTACTGGACGGATGAGCGCCTCGAGGGTTGCCCGGTGAGCTCGGCGTCACCCTGCGTCGCCGGACGGGTGATCGAGGGGAAGATCGTGAATTACTCGATCGATCATAACCTCACCGCCACCGCGAACTACAACATCAACCCGGACCTCGGCGGAACGATCACGCTGGGGCAGAACCTCGACACCCGGAACACGCGGCAGCTCGGGACGGTCGGGCATACGCTGGTCGCGCTGCAGCCGTTCAAGCTGTCGAACACCGTGACGCAGGATATTCCGATCGACCAGGAGACCGTGATTCACGACGCGTCGTGGTTCGGGCAGGCGGGGCTCGACGTCAAGAGCCAGCTGCACCTGATCGCGGCGCTGCGCAACGACGGCTCCTCGACGTTCGGCGCGTCGAACTTGCGCAGCTGGTTCCCCAAGGGGAGCGCGGCCTGGGAGTTCACCAAGGCCATCGGGGAGCAGTCGTGGCTGTCGTACGGCAAGGCGCGGGTAGCCTATGGCGAGGCAGGTCAGGAGCCGCAGCCCTACCTCACGTCTCAGACGTTCACGAGCGCGATCGTCGGCGGCATCTCGCAGGGTACCGGCAACACCCCGACGCAGAACGGCCTGGGCGGTCTGGTGACGCGGTCGGAACTGCGGCCGGCGTCGGTGCTGAAGCCGGAGCGCTCGAAAGAGTTCGAGGCGGGGGTCGACCTTGGGTTCTTCAAGGACAAGGCGGACGCCAGCATTACCTGGTACAACAAGAAGTCGTCCGACATCATCCTGCTGCAGCCGCTCAACCCCTCTGGTGGTTACTTCCAGCAAGGCGCCAACGCGGCGACCATGCGGAACCGCGGCTGGGAAGTGTCGTTCAACGTGCGGCCGTTGCAGAAGGCCGACTATGGGTGGGAGGTCGGGCTGCAGTGGGCCCGGAACCGGAACACGGTGCTCTCACTCGGCGGTGAGCAGTTCATCTCGATCGGCGACTTCAACAATCAGGTCGCGATGGTCGGCCAGCCGATCGGCGTGTATCTGGGCACCGGGTTCGTCCGCTGCGGCATCTCGCCTGACGCTACACCGGTCGCAGGCACGACGGCGACAGACACCACGCTGGGACAGGTGTGCGCCACCGCCAAGGCTCCGAAGGGGGCGCTGTATATCGGACCCGACGGATACCCAATCGGCGATCAGGTCCCGCGTGTCGTGCAGGACCCGAACTACAATTGGACCGGCAGCGTCCGCTCGTCGTTCCGGTTCCGCAAGCTGCAGGTTTCCGGCTTGCTCGACATCCGGAACGGCGGGCAGATCTGGAACGGCCCGAAGGGTGCTCTGTGGAGCTACGGGACGCACGGGGAGACGGCGCAGCGGGCCGTCTGCACCAATCGCAACAACCCCGCTTCCTGCACCGGCAATTCCAAGACGTTCGGACAGGGTGGCTGGTTTGATGGCCCCGTGGCCGGACCAGGGGCGGGGACCGCGGTTGGGATCGGTGAGTACTGGTACCGGAACGTGGCGGCTTGCCCGTTCGTCGGGATCGACGAGCCGTGCATCGAGGACGCCGGCTTCGTGAAGCTCCGCGAGGTCTCGGTCAGCTACACGCTCGACGCGCCCTGGGTGCAGCGCTCCCTCGGCTTCTCGAGCATCGACCTCCGCGTCAGCGGCCGCAATCTGAAGACGTGGACGAACTACACCGGCTACGATCCCGAGACCAACCTCGGCGGCTCGATTTCTGGTAACGCCGGCGCCGGTGGCGTGGACTACTTCAACAATCCGCAGACACGTTCGTTCGTGTTCTCGGTCACCTTGAACCACTAACCCCGAGGAGACCCGACCTATGTATCGCAAGACATACGTCGCGCTCGCGTGTCTGGGGCTCGTCCTCGGGACAGCGGGCTGTGACACATTCCTGACGGGCGACAAGCTGTCCACGAACCCGAACCTGCCCACGGCGGCGTCGATTCAGCAGTTGTTCGTCGGCGTGCAGGCGGGGCAGTTTGCCTTCCAGGAGGGCACGGTCGCCATGATGATGTGCGAGTGGGTGCAGGCCTGCTCGGCGACCAACGGGCGTTTCGTGCAGAACGCGGCCCAGTATAATTTCGGCGAAAACTCGAATATCGCTGCCAACAATGGCGACTGGATTTCGGTGTACGACGGCGGCGGTCTCGTGGACATCAAGCAAGTCGAGGCCGACGCCGCGGCCACCGGCGACTCGAGCTGGCTCGGGATCGCCAAGATCTGGGAAGCCTTCACCATGGGGACCGCGTCGGCTATGTGGGGCGACATTCCATACAGCCAGGCAATCTCCAGTAATACGTCCCCAGCGCTCGACAACCGGTTCGTCATTCTGGGCAACCTGCAGACTGTGTTGACGGACGCGATCGCCGAGCTCACCAACGGCTCGGGCTCGGGACCGGGTGTAGCGGATCTCGTGATGGGTGGGAACAAGGCCAAGTGGATCAAAGTGGCCTGGACCCTCAAGGCCCGTTTCTACATCGAAACCGCGGAGTCGCTCGGCGCGGCGGCGTACAACAACGCCATCACCGCCGCGACGAATGGGATCAGTGACGCGAGCGGGGCGAGTGATTTCCGCTCGTTCCACACCACGGCCACGTCGGAGCGGAACATGTGGGGGCAGTTCCAGAGCAGCTCCGGCTTTGGCGGCGATCTCGAAGCCGGGAAGGCGCTGGCGGACTACATGAATGCCCGTAGCGATCCGCGACGCGCGCAATACTTCTGCCCCAACAAGGGCGGCGGCTATGGTGGCGACGACTTCAACACGGCCGTCCCGCCAGACTCGATCTCGAACTTCCTGTGTCAGCCACCGCGCTTCGCGGACAACGCACGGGTGCCGTACGTCACCTACGTCGAGAACGAGCTGATTCTCGCCGAGGCCTATAACCAGACGGGGAACGACGCGTTGGCGCTCACGCACTTGAACAACGCGCGGGCGACGGTCGGGGCGCCGATCTCGACGCCGCTCGTGGGTATCACGGGCGCGGCGCTGCTCGACTCCATCATGTTG
>DASQIB010000071.1:0-5503 GCA_035631795.1 Gemmatimonadales bacterium
CGGTCGTGGTGGTGCTGCTGTTTCCGGAGCTCAAGAGGCAGCGGCCGAGCGATCCCGCCGCGCGGCGGGTGGAGTGGTCGCAGTGGTTCGTGTTCTGCAGCGTGTACGCGATGATCGTGGCGAGCGGGCTCGAGAGCGCCACGCCCCTGGCGTTCGCCGCCGGGTTGTTCGTCCTGGCGCTGCTCTACGCGATCCTGCAGGCGGGGAACTGGGATTTCGCGGTCGCAGTGCTGCTCGTCGCGGTCGTCGGCATCTCGGTGTACCTGTTCCTGCCGATTCGCTCGTCGCACTTCCCGGCGATCAACGAAGGCGAGCCGACCAACTGGTCGGCGCTGTGGGACGTGCTCACGCGCCAGCAATATGGCAAGCCGCCGGTGTGGCAGCGCCAGGCGTCCCTCACGGCCCAGATCGGGATGTGGGTCCAATACTTCTCGTGGCAGTGGGGACGCGACTGGCCCACGCAGTTGCGCGCGGGGTTCGCCATGATGTTCTTCATCATCGGCGGCCTCGGCGCGTATCGGCACTTCAAGGCCGACTTCCGTACCGCGGTCGCGATGACGTCCCTCATGGCGACATTCACGTTGCTCCTGATCTTCTACCTGAACTTCAAGTACGGCTACTCCTGGGCGCCCGACAATCCGCAGTTGGCGCGCGAGGTACGCGAGCGGGACTACTTCTTCATCGCGTCGTTCGCGCTCTGGGGACTGTGGGTGGGGATGGGGCTCGCCACGCTCATGGAATGGGTGAACGATGCCCTCGCGGACCGCGAGCCCAACGCGGAGCGACGCTGGATGCTCGCGACACTCGTGTTACTGCTCGCGCTCATCCCGTTCTTCGGGAACCATCTCACGGCGTCCCGCAAGGGCGAGACGCTCGCGCGTGACTTCGCATCGGACCTGTTGCAGTCCGTCGAGCCATACGGCGTGCTCGTGACGGCGGGGGACAACGACACCTTCCCCCTGTGGTACGCCCAGGAAGTGGAGCACATCCGCCAGGACGTGACGGTCGTCAACCTGTCCCTCGCGAACACCGACTGGTATATCCGGCAGCTGCAGCGCCGCCCGCTCGCCACGTTCGATTCCACGAACGCGCCGGCGATGTATCGTGGACGCTCGTGGCCCAAGCCCGAGGGCCGGCTGCTCAGTTATTCGGACAGGTGGGTCCGCGACTCTCTCCTGCCGGTGTACTGGCTCGGGGAGAAGCAGGGCGTGAACCTCGGCGGCGTGACGATCACGCTCGATCCGCAGCAGCTGGGACGCCAGTACCTGGAGCGGGCGGACGTGATCGTGCTCCAGGCGATCAAGGATCAGATGGGCCGCCGGCCGATCTATTTCTCCCGTACCGTGGGCCCGTACGCGGACCAGTTCGGTCTGACCGCCGACCTCGAGGGACAAGGTTTCGCGCGCAAGCTCCACACGGAGGCGCTGGTGGAGTCGGATACCATCAAGATCATTTCGGTGTTCGGCTACGTGAACGTGCCGCGCACCGAGAACCTCGCCTTCAACGTGTACCACATGGCGAGCGCGGCGCGCAACCGCCCGCGCGGCTGGGTGGACAAGCCCTCAGAGGGGATTCTCGCGACCTACGGACTGCTGTATCAGTCGCTCGGCCAGGTATTGCGGGCCAAGCAGCCGGACCTCGCGAGCAAGGCCTTGGTGGTCGCCGACTCGGTCTTCAAGAACACGAGCTACGGGTTCAATCCGCCCGCCGAGCGTTGACCGGCGCGCCGGGGCGCCGCTAGGTTAGCCTTCGAGGTGAGGAGGGCTAGACCTAACTGGTAAGGCGGCGGTCTTGAAAACCGCTGGGCGCAAGCCCGTACAGGTTCGAGTCCTGTGCCCTCCGTTATGACCTTACGTCTGAGCTTCGGCCCCGCCGCCCTGCTCCTGCTTGAAGTCCGCTTGAGGCACCCCTCCATCATCCCGTAGACACGTTCCCACGAGGTGCCGATATGCGGTTACTCCATTGTGGCGCCATCGTAGTTGCGGGCTTGATGGCGTTCGCCACGGCGGTCATTGCCCAAGAGCCCGATACGCTCAGTCCCGCACAGCGAGCCGGTCGGGCGCTCGCCCGCCTAGGGGCCGGCCAACCGGTGCGGATCATCACACGCGAAGATCAATTCATCGAAGGGTCACTCGTGACCACCTCACCGAGTCTCGTTACGGTGCGCACCGACAGGTCGGTGATCGAAATTCCTGTCCCGAGCGTGGACTCGCTCTGGGTCAGGCGCGGCACTCACGCGGGAAAGGGAGCTCTGATCGGCGCCGTACCCGGCCTCGCATTTCTTGGCGCGGTCCTCGTAACCTCCGGAGGCCCGAACGGCGAAGCCCGTGACATAAGGAATTTCACCGGTGCGATCACCGGCCTACTCGTGCTGGGAGGTGGCATGGTGGTTGGGGCGATCATCGGCGCGGCCAGTCCCGACTGGCAGCTGCAGGCGCCGTGAGTTGCCGTGAGCATGAGCGTCACCCGCGTCACCGCTCGATCGGAAAGAGGGACCCAGCTTCCTCCGGCGAGACGTTGCGCCCGGCGAGCGCGATCGCGCGAGCGAGCGCCGGATCGCGGTGGGCGCCGAGATCCGCCCCGCTCGGCAATACGATCTCGTCCGGAATGACGCCTCGACCCTCGAGGCGGGTTCCGTCCGCGAAGACCAAGTCCGCCTGGGTCACCGACGTGTAGTAGAACGCGACGACGTCGACGCCGACGCGGTGCTCTCGACCTATGGACTCCATCACGGCGCCCATGGTACGGTCCCCCACGACCGTCCCGCGCTTGCGCATCTGCAGCAGGTACGCCAGCACTTCGGACGCCGACGCCGATTGGGCGTCGACGACCACCACCACGGTCCCCGTGAACTGCGGGCCGCCCGTTCGAGTGCGGAGGGGGTCCGTTTTGTCGCGCGTGCGCCGGACGCCGAACGTGTCAGCGCCGACCAGACCGCCAGCCAGGCGCAACAGCGTGGACACGAGGCCCCCGTGGTCGGCGCGCAGGTCGATCACGAGCGCCTTGAAGCCCTGGGCGCGCCGTACTGACTGATCGATCTCGCGCTCGTCCACGTTGAACGTGGGAAGCTTCCAGACGAGCACGTCCGAGCCGAACTCCCAGAACCGGCTGTGGAGATGGCGTTCGACGTTCTGCTCCTCTCGAATGAGTTGCCAGATGTCGTCGCCGTGGGTGAGGTCCATGACGAGTGGATGTGGGGTGACCACGGCCTGCACGACCACCGAGCGCTCCGTGTCGCCCGGGCTCTGGAGCGTGAGCTTCACCGCGGGCCGCGGGGCGAGCGCGTAGTAGAGGTATTCCAGATCTCGCCGGTCGCCGCGGTTGGCGGCGAATCGGTCGATGGCGACCACGCGGTCGCCGCGCTTCACCCCTTGCTTCGCCGCGTCGCTCTGGGGATCTGCATCGAGGATGTAGCAGGAATCGCCCACAATCCCGAGGTTCCAGCCGTAGCGCACGTCGGCCGCACGCCGCGGGGGGAAGAAACGCGTGTGAGAGTCGCGCAGGGCACTGACGGTCACGGCGATGGCCAGGAACGCTTCGCTATTCGACTTCGCGACGCCGATCCTCGCATCGGCCGAGTCGAACAGCATCTTGAGGTCGAGGCCGTGGAAGGTCGTGTCGTAGTAGTACTGATGCAGGTCCTTCTCGACCGCGCGCAGCATGAGGCGGTCCCGTTCGCGATCGAAGCCAGTCATCTCCTGACCGGCCGCGAGCCGGGTCAGGCACATGACGCAGAGGAGACCGAACGCGAGAGCCGCGCGCATGAGTGGACTCCGGTCGACGGCCGCAGGTCGCTCCGGAGCGGGCATCGACCGCTATGAAGGGGGACGCCGCCTCGGCGACACGGGGACCTCCGCGTGCAGAGCGCCGCTGCGAAATTGGAGCTTGCCCTCGACGAGGATCGGAACGCGCTGCCCCTTCTCTTGGCCAGGGTGAAACCGGGCCCGCTCGAGTCCGAGAAGCAGGTCGCGCTCAAACATCTTCATCTGTAGGGTACTGTTGATCAGCCGCACCGATGCGGGGGCCACTTGACCGGCGGTGTCCACAATGAATTGAAACGTGATCAAGCCCCAGCGATCGTGCTCCGCCTCGAAGCGATCCGGCCCGACTCCGAACACCGAGACGTCGTAGAGGCGCGGCAGCACCACGTCGCTGGGACACGTCTTCGTGCAGTCCACGACGGCGTCGCTTCGCGACGTACGCGGCCCCGTGTCCACCACCGCCGTGCTCCGCTGCGCGTTGAACAACACGACGAGCGCCGAATCGTAGCGCGCCAGCCCGTCCGCCTTGAGCACCGGGTCGAGGGCCAGCGCGCGCCGAAAATCGGCGCTCGTTCCCGAATCGTCCCCTTTGTAAAAGGCGATCACGCCCAGCAGGAGCCACGCCTGGACCTGATCGTCGCGCGTCGGGTGACCCGACGTGTCGAGGGAGGAGCGCAGGTGCACCACCGCGCTGTCGAGCCTGCCGCCGCGGAAATGAACGCGCGCCGTTTCCAGGTGGTCGTACGATGAGGTTTGAGCGGCGACCGGACACAGGGCGCTGCTACAGACGACGGGCAGGAGGATAGACCACATCACGCGACGCATATGGCCGACGGCACCTCCACGGCCACGTAGCATAGAGGTCGGGCGTCGTCTTGACTAGTGACGTTTCGTGCGGCCGGTTCCGTCGGGCACCGGCCTTTAGAATCGCATACCCACCATCACGGGCACGAGCCACCGCGCGTCCGCCGCGGCGTTCATCAGCCCATGGTAGCGGGCCTCGAGGAACAGCGCCGACTTCCCCTCGAACCGCAGCTCGAGCCCGGCCCCGCCCGACAGCCCGAAGCGCATCAAGGCCGGGGCAGTCGGATGCTGCAAGACGACGTAGGTGCCCGCACCACCCGCTCGTGCCGCAAAAGCGCCCTAGCGGACGGGCGTGCCACGGTGAAGTATTGAACCATGCGGACCGTCCCCGCACTTGCCGTGCTCGTCGCGTCCGCCACCCTCGCCTCCGCCCAGGCGGTCGACACGACGGTGACGGCGCAGGGCTTTCTCCAGCACGACGAGCAAGTGGGACTGTGGACGATGGTGGTGCCTCTCCCCCTGCGCGCGTTGGGCGCGCGCACCTACGTCGTACCGATCGTGGGGAAACAGGAACGCTGGAGCCGGTACGTCAACCGCTACATCGAAGCGACCGGACGCGTCACGCGCATCCCCGAGCGCGGTGATCCACCGATCGCGATGGAGATCGAAAAGGCCAAAGAGGTCGAGCCCCCGGGCACCGGTCACGCCACCATGGACCGCGGGATGACGCAGCATGCGGACGTCACGCTGTCCGTGATCCCCAACCGCTTCAGCTGGGTCGATGCGAACGGGCAGGAGACCGGGGTGAACCCGATCGTGCTGTACTCGATCCTCAACCGGCGCGAAGCGCCGATCTGGTTCATCCTCCCGAACAACGACTTCGTGTGCATCTCGGTCAAGACCAAGGACAACGTCGCGCTGTGGGACTCGACCACCCA
>DASQIB010000072.1:0-12411 GCA_035631795.1 Gemmatimonadales bacterium
CCACGACATTGACTCGGGGCCGGTAGTGACGCTGCATATCGCAGTCGCACGCCGTGAACCCCGCGGGCCTTCCCCCATTCAGGTTGCGCGCCACCGTGAGCGCCTTGAGGAACACCTCGGGCATCACGACCGCGCTGCCGACGTTCAGCACGACGCCGCCCTCGTGCAGCGAAGGGAGTGACGCCGCCAGGCGCTTGAAATCCCGGTAGCTCGTTGCCCCGAGCGCGGCACCATCCGCGGTCGGGTGCTGATGAATGATGTCGGCGCCGATGGTGGCGTGCACGGTCACCGGCACACCTCGCTCAGCGGCGCCAAGCAGCAGGGAGACCTCGGGAGCGGCGAGCCGTGGTCGCGCCCGGAGATAGTCGACGAGCGCTTCGCCCATCCCTTTGGCGCTCTTCGCGCCGGCCGCCACGGCGGCATTCATTTCGCGCCCAGTCTCCTCCGCCATGCCGAACGTGCCGTCCGCGAGGCCGGCCGCGACGTCTTCGCTGGTCCCGCCGTAGGCCGCCAGCTCGAAGTCATGAATCGAGGCACTCCCATTCAAGGCGAGGTGCGTGATCACGCCGCGCCGCATCAGCTCGCGGAGCAGGGGTCCGAGGCCCACCTTGACGACGTGTCCGCCGAGCATGACGACCACGCCGTGGCGTCCGGTGGCGGCAGCCAGCCGATGGGCGACGTCGCGCAGGTCCTTCGCCGCGAGCACGTCCGGCAGGGCATCCCAGAACGCCGCGAAGCTGCGGTCGGGGCCGGGCGCGTGCGCGAGGAGGGAAGCGTCGACTTTGTTGGGGCGTTTCGCGATGGGGACCGTCTTGAGCCGCGACACGTCCGCCTCGCGGTAGTCGGTCATGGGTGCTCCGCAGGAGCGTCGGAGTACTCCTTGAGCTTGAGCGTCACCTGGCCGAAGGAGAAGTTGGACTGCAACGCGACCATGACGCGCACGCTGTCATCGGAGAGCCACATTCGGGCATCGGCCTTCTCGGCGAAGATCCCGCCGCCGTTGGGAATGCGCGGCCGCACGACGATCGTGTTCCACTTTCGTCCCGCCGCGCCGACCCGCTCCCGCTTGAGCACCTCGACGATGACCGGATTGCGCTCGGTACGAAAGTAGCGGTTGTACTCGTACTTCTTGCCGACTTCGAGCGGCACCGTCCGAATCCAGTAGAGAAACGCGGCGTCGTCGAGCGGATCGGCGACGGTCGCGAGCGTGGAGTCACGGCCCGCCTCGCGGTAAAACCCCGAGTCCGGATAGATCTCGAACCTTCGCTCCCACGACTTGCCTTTCTCTTCGGTCTGATTCAAGAACCGGCGAGAGTGAAAATCGCGACGCCCCACCCACGATTCGAGATTCTGATGAATGTGATACCAGAGCGCCCCCCCGTCGATCAGGAACACGAAATGGACCGATTCGACACCCCGGACCGTGTCGATGCCCGCGACCTGCATGGTCGCAGTGCCGACGCTGAAGGGTCCATAGCGGGCGCCATAGACGAGGCGCTCTCCGACCGGGAACGGAACCGCCAGGGGATGAGGAGCGGGAGCGGGGGCGGGAGCGGGGGCGGCGAGGGTCGGTGGAATCGCTCTGGCAGCACTCGAATCAGACTGGCACGGCCGGGGCTGGGTCGAGTCCACTCGCGCGCTGTCCGACTGCGCCTGCAAGGTCACGGCAACGAGCAGGAGCGCCGTCGCGGCGCGGGCGGCCCGGATCACCGAGCGGGCGCGCCAGGCACTGAGGAGCTGACGCCACGGCTGAACCCGCGAGGGACGCTGCACCAGATCGTAGCGCGTCGCGGCCTGGACGGTGTCGAGCCGACGCGCGTGCGGCGCAAGGCGTGCGACCAGTTCCGCACTCGCGCACCAGCCGTCCGTCCGAAGGAAGGGCGCGGCATCGCCGCGCAGCGCCTGTCGCAGGACGATCAGCCGTAGCGCGAGATATCCCGAGACGCTGTCCCGCAGCCTGGCGACGCGCAGCAGGCGCGGGGCCCAGCGGCGGGCGAAACGCAGTGCCTGCGAAACCCGCCCGCCCCCCTGCTCCTCCAAGAGCTCGGCCACGACGAGATCCGCGCCCGATTCGAGCCGCTTTACGAGGTCTTCCATTGCCTCCGGCGAATGGGCGAAATCGGCGTGCAGGGTAATCGCGCAATCCCGCTTGGGCCGGTCGGTCCGTTGCAGCGCGAGGCGGAGGAGCGCCTCGAGGCTCCGCGCGTACCCCTGGCGCTCCGGGTGCGTGACGATCGTCATCGGCAGCACCTTGGCATAGGAGGCGAGCACCTCCGCGGTGTTGTCCGTCGAGGCGTCGTCGAGCACCAGGAGCTGATACTCGCGCGGAAACGCCGTGAAAACCTGGCGCACCTTCCAGAGCACCAACCCGGCCGTGCGGGCTTCGTTATGCACCGGCACGCAGACGTAGATCATGGCCTTGCAATCTAGACGAGCGACCGATACACAGCCAAGACACCCGCGGCCATCGCGGAAGCCGTGAACTGCTGGGGAAGAGGGGTGGGGGCAGGGTGTGTCAGCGCGTCGACGACCTTCCGGGCCAGCGCGTGCGCGTCGCCGACCGGGACGAGCCATGCCGGTGGAACGATCTCGGGCAGGCCGCCGCCAGCGGTCGCCACGACCGGCTTGCCGAGCGCGAGGGCGTGCAGGACGATGCTGCCCAGCCCCTCGGATCGCGACGACATCACGACCACATCGCTCTCGCGTATGAGGGCGTCCGCCCGGACGACGTGTCCAAGCAGGTGAACACGATCGATCAACTGGAGGCGGCTGGCCTCGGCCGCGAGCGCGTCTCGCTCCGGACCCTCACCTGCGATCAGCCAGTGTAGGTCGGGGCGCAACGCACGCGCCGCGTGGGCCGCGCGAATGAGGGTCGCTTGGTCTTTCGATCGCTCGAGCGCGGCCACATTGACCACTAGCGGTGTCTCGGGTGTGAGTCCCAGCGTCGTACGCACCTTGAGCGCGGGGGTGGCGGCCCGCTGAATCTCATCCGGATCGACGCCGTCAGGGACGGTCACGATCTCGCCGGGCGGGACTCCGGCGGCGATCAGCACGTGATTGACCGCCTGGGAGATGGCGATTACGACATCCGCGCGGCGCAACGCGCTGCGCCGCCCCACGGGGAACACCACCCGGCGTGTCGCGACGACCCGAGGGGCGCGGCCCGCGAGCGCGAGAAACCGGCGTGCCCAGACCGCGAGCGTCACCGCATGCGCGTTGTGGGCGTGGATGACGTCGGGAGGCCAGGCGAGCGCTTCTACGGCGATGCGCCACGACGCTCGCGGGTCGAGCCCCATGGCCCACGGGACCTCCCGCACCGTGACTCCGTCGGCGGCCGTGCGACGGGCCAGCTCGCTCGCGCGCTGCGTGACGAGGCGCTGCTCCACGTCCGGCTCGCGGGCCAGCTCCCGCGCGAGCAGGCGCACTTGATCCTGGCCGCCCCGGTACTCGCGGCCGGAGTCAACGTGCAGGACGCGCACGTCTTCCCTCTTTCCTCAGGCCGGCTGCTTCCCGGCGTGGCCGAGGGCGGCGCGCAGCTCGGCCAGGGTGAACGGCTTCCGCAGGTACGGCCGGCCGAGCTGTTCGAGGAACTGGAGAGTGTCGCCGCGGACCGTGTCGCCTGTGGCGAAGATGATCCGCTCGGCGACCCGCGGGTCCTGCCGGGCCAGCTTGGAGTACATCTCCCGTCCCGACAGGTGCGGCATCCGCAGATCGCAGATGATCACGTCGAACGTGCCCGCCAAGGCCCGTTCCAGCGCATAGGTGCCGTCGCTCGCCACCTCGACGGTATGGCCCCAGCTCTCGAGCGTGGCACGCATATAGTGCAGGATGTGGGGCTCGTCGTCGACGACGAGAATACTGAGCTGGGGCGCCTCCGTCGCCAGCCGGGGTGCGGTCTCCGCGCGCGCAGCCTCCGCGCGCAGCGGCAGCTCCACGGTGAAGGTCGCTCCGCCGCCTGGTGGAGTCTCGAGCGTGATCCGCCCGCCATGCTCTTTCACGATCCCCTGGGAGATCGAGAGCCCGAGACCGGTTCCCGCGCCCTCAGGCTTGGTGGTAAAGAAGGGCTCGAATACGCGGGATGCGATCTCTTCCGGCATGCCCGGTCCCGAGTCCGTCACGCTCACCGCCACGCGGTCGTGGACGCGTTTGGCGGTGATCCAGATTCGGCCGGACGGGGCATCGCTCGCGATCGCCTGGCACGCGTTATTGATGATGTTGATGAACACCTGCTTGATCTGGTTGGCGCTCACCTCGATGTCGGGAAGGCCCGGTTCGACGTCGAGGGTGGCCTCGACTTTGTGGGCCATCAGCTGGTTGCGCAGCAGCGCGAGCGTCGAGTCGAGCAGCACTCGGACCGGCAGCGGCGTGCGCTCGCCCTCCTGGCGTCGGGCAAAGGAGAGGAGGTTCTTGACGATCGTGGCCGCCCGCTCGGCCTCCTGGCGAATCACCTGGAGCGGCTCCTGCAGCGACGGCGGGATCCCGCCCGCTTCGGCGAGGAAGTCGCTGAACCCGACGACCGAGGCCAGGGGGTTGTTCAGGTCGTGCGCCACGCCGGCGATGAGTTGACCGATCGCCGACATTTTCTCAGACTGTATGAGCTGCTCCTGGAGGCGCCGCCGGTCGGTTTGATCCTCGAACACGAGCACCGCTGCGCCAGGGTCGGCCATCGGGATCGCGGTGAGGAGGAGCGTCCGGTCCCCCGCCCGGATCTCGATAGTGCTGGCGGTCGGCTCGGCGATCGCGCGCGCGACGGGATCCGACCACTGGGGCGGGAGCAAACTGAGCCAGGGGCGGCCCGGGATGGCCGTGACGGCGGTCTGAATCAGATCGGCGAAGACGCGATTGGCTCGGCGGACCGTACCGTGCGCGTCCACGATGCAGATCGCCTGGGAGATGGCGTCCACGGTCTTCTCCCACTCGCGCTTGGCGGACGACAGCAGCTCCACGAGGCGGGCGTTCTCGAGCGCGATTGCGGCCTGGGCCAGGACCGCGGCGACAAGCGTCAGCTCGGTCCTGCCGAAGGTGCCCGCGCGCTCGCTCGAGAGCGACACGGCGCCCATCGTCCGGCCGCCGGCCACCAGCGGTGCCCCAAGCCACGACGCCGGGGCCTCGGAGAGCTCGGTGCCGCGCCGGCGGGCTTCCTCGCGGACGTCCTTGAGAAAGGCCAGCGGACCTCGCCGGAGCGCCAGCTGGAGCAGGGGGTCGTCGGTGCTGGCGGGGACAGGTTGCGTGTCGTAGGTCACCGCGAGCCGGTTCGTTTCGGCGTCAAGTAGGATGACAGACAGGCGGTCAGGCTTGAGCGTCTCGCCGAGGGCGCGCGCCACGAGCTCGATCACCGTCGCCGGCCGGTACGCCCCGGCCAGTTCCTGGGCCAGCGTGGTCAGGCGCGCCAGCAACTCGGCGCCGCCGCCGGGGGTAGGAGCGCTAGAGGGAGGCTTGGGCATGATCTTGGCCAACGTCCGAGGTCGGTTGCGAGGGCCGGACCTGCGGCTCATGGCGCTCGCGCTGGCGCGCGGAGACGCCGCCCGCCGCGCGCGGTACGAGCGCGTGATGCTCGAGCACGGGCCCGACGAGCTCCTCGACGAGCCGGGTCTGCTCGAGGCCCTGCTCGCGGTGCGCACGCTCGCCGTTCCATCGCCCGCGCTGTTCGCCTACGTCGCGGTCCGTCACACGCTCCGGGCCGCCGGCGTCGACGACCGGGCGCTCGCCGACTACCTGGCGGCGCTCCTGCTGGAGTTCGGCGATCACGACCGGCGATCCCGCGTGCGGAGTGGGGCGGACGACGAGACCTATCACTATCTGGTCGACATGGTGGAGGACCTCGCGGGGTTGGACGACGCTGGAGAACGCGGCTTCCTGCTGCGTGTGCACATCGGCAACTACAGCCTTTGGCTTGCTGGTCTGTTTCCCGACTACATCGCCGCCCGGCGGTCGCGGAAGGGTGGGCCCGACCTCCCGTATTACGACGAGCTGGGCCGCCAGGGCTATCGCCTCGCCGCGGCGCACCGCCTCGCGGAGCGCTTCGGAGTGGCTCCGATCTATCGCGCCGCCGCCGACCGGTTCCCGACGCTCCGGGTGGCGTTCAATCGCCTGAGTGACCGGGTGTTCTTCCCGAACGTCAGTACTCCCGAGAAGATACTGCGGAATCTCTAACGATACCGGGAGCAGGGAGCGGGGAGCAGGGAGCGGTACCCTCCGTTGCACCGTCCGGTACCGCTCCCCGCTCCCCGCTCCCTTTCATTCGTCTAAGAACCTCGTCGGCACCCTCGTCGCCGCTTCGACCAGCTGCTCAGCGGACTTCACGAACCGGACGACAATGGGCAACGAGCCCTTCAGCGATAGTTTCCGCTGCATGATCCCGGCGATCGGTCCGAGCTCTTTGCGAATCACGCGCTTCCAGTGCGCGTAATCGCCCGAGATCACGAAGGATGCCGTGTCGGCTTCACCCGGAGAGACCACCCGGGCGCCCCGGCAGGCGCCCCGGTCGAGGTCGAGCCAGATGCCGATCGGGTCGGCGATCCCGATCTCGGGCTGTCGGTTCACGACGAGCGCGACCGGACCGTGCGTCCACTCGAGCGACGCGGCGCGGTACGCGTCGCTCGCGTTGATCGCCACCTCGTACGCTTGGACCCACTCGGCCGACGGAAACGCCAGGCTCATGACAGGGCCTCCGCAAAGCTGCCGAATACCGCCGCGTCCAGATCTTCTTCCGGGTGCCACTGAACGGCGAGCGTCCAGGGCGCGTTCGCGTCCCGCGGCTCGACGCTCTCGATCACGCCGTCTGCGGCCCAGGCGGTGGCGCGGAGGCCCGGGGCGAGGTCGCGAATCGCCTGATGGTGTCGGGTGTTCACCATCGCGGTCTCGGCGTCCACCGCGCGGTGCACGCGCGTACGGGGCTCGACCCGCACGGCGTGCCGCGCGCTCGTATCCGTGTGATCGATGGGTCCGGGGCGCTCGCTCGGGAGATCCTGGTACAGGGTTCCGCCCAGCGCCACGTTCAATATCTGGAGGCCGCGACAGATCGCCAACACCGGGAGTCCTCGGCGCTCCGCGCCGGCGATGAGCGCGAGCTCCACCGCGTCGCGCGCGGTGTCGGTCTCCCCCAGCTTCGGGTGCGGCTTCGCCCCGTAGCGGGCCGGCTCGACGTCCTCGCCGCCCGAGAGCACGAGGCCCTGCACTCGGTCGAGCACCGAGCAGGCCGCATCCGGATCGAGCAGGGGAGCAACGAGCACGGGCACCATGCCTGCTCGGGTGAGCGCGTGGACGTAGGCGGTGTTCAACGCGACCCGCTCCCGTCCGGCATCGGTGCGGCGCGTCGCGCTGACGGCGACGATCTTGGTCACGCGGGGGGGGCGGGGGGGGCGGGGGGCGCTCCGAACAGCGGGCACCGTGGGTTGCTCACGTTCGCCCACTGCACCCGCACGCCGAACAGGGGGATCGTGCGGTCGCCCGCGACGAGCTGGCCGATGCTCGGATACCCGGAGGGCGGCCGCAGCGACTCGTAGATGAGCACACCCTGCGCCCGTTGCGTGGAATCGTCCACCACGAGGAGCGCATAGACGGTCGTATCGGACACCGATGTGGCGGGGAATCCCGAGCCCTGGTAGTCCATCGTCAATGCACCCTTGGTGTAGGTCACCTGCACCGTGGTCTGCGGTGTCGTGCCGGCGACGCGCACGGGCAGCGATGCCGGCAACCCCCGCGGCGGCTCGGTGAGCACGAACGGGAGGTGCCTCAGCTGTTCCTGGATGAGCGAGGGTGAGATGAGGAGCGCCATCCCGCAGGTGGGAGAGCGCGTCCGGTCGCCGCCGCACGCCACGGCGACGATCGCGGCCACGCACGCCAAGTCGCGGGGCATCATGGGACGGTCACCACTTCCGTGACGGTGGCCGGGTACGGCGCGTCCGCGGCGATGCGCCGCAGCTCGAGACTGTCGGCGTCGGGGACGAGTGACGTCCCGAAGCGCAGTGTGTCGCCCCCCCCGCCCCCCCCGACCAGCCAGGCAGCGGTTCGGGCCTTGGTCGATGCGGGCCGGTCGAGCTCGACGCCGATGATCCAGCGTCCGGTATGGCCCAGGGGGCCACCCTCGACCTTGCTCCGCTCGGGCTCGCCGTGATAGCGGCGGTACAGGCGTCCCGAAATCCAGTCGCCCGGGTGCGTCTCGAGGGTGATCCGGAGATAGACGGTGGAGTCAACAGGGATGGCGCTCGTCGACGCTGCTCGTCCAGACCGAAAGATGCGCGTGAGCTCCCAGGTACCCTCGAGCGGACCGGTTTGCGCGGCCGAAAAGGAGAGCGTCATCGCGAGCAGCACGCCGGCGGCGTCGATCATCGCCCCAATCTAATACGTCCAGGTCGCGACGACCGACATCGTGCGTACGGGCTCGAGTGTACGGGGCACGAAGTTGTACATGTAGTTCAGGGCATTGGTGACGAGCAGCCGTGCGGACACCGGGCCCCGCTCCCATCCCGCGCGCAGGTCCAGCACGCGCGCCGCCACGCGGGGATCCTGCCCGAAGATCTGGTCGAGCTCGATGCGCTCGATCCGGCTCGTGTACCGGAAATCGGCGCCCGCGGACCACGACCGCCACCGATAATCGGCACTCAAGGTGATCAGGTGCCTCGGCCGGAACGACAGGACCGTGTCACGAGTCAGGTCGCGGCTGTCGAGATACAGATAGGCAAGGGTGGCGGTCAGCGCGGGGAGGGGCGTGACCGCGATCGATGCGTCGAGCCCTCTGAGCCGCGCGCGTGAGACGTTCCGGATCTGGATCTCAGGCGTGGAGTCCACGAGGATGAACGCGGGCTCGATGAGGTCGCGCGCCTCGGTCCAGAAGAGCGCCGCGTCGAGTCGTCCCCAGGCGGCAAACGCACCGGTATTGCCGATCTCGAACGACCACGCCGTTTCTGGTGCGAGGTCAGGATTGGGGACGACCTGAAAGCCGAAAGCCTGTGTAGTCACATACCGCTCGGCAACGGTCGGAGCGCGGAAGCCGCGTCCGGCGGAGGCACGCCAGGTGCCAAGCGCGCTCGGAAGCACAGCGCCGATTCGCGGGCTTACGACGGTGGTGCGCTCGGAGTCATCGACGATGACGTGGTCCAGCCGCGCCCCCGCGGTCAGTCTCAGACGGCCGAGCCGCTGTTCCGCCTCGGCATAGGGCGCGAGCTCGATCTCCGTGTGGTCGCCGAAGATGTCGCTGGTGATCCCGCTATGCGCGCCTTCCATCCCCACCGTGAATACGCGGTCATCGCCCCCCCCGACATGGAGTACGCCGCGCACTTCGGCGCCGAGGCGATTCGCCACGGACCAATCGTCGGGGTTCGCGTCCGTAAAGTGCGTGCGCAGCCACGACCCGCGCACTTGCCACGCGAAGCTGGGAGACGAGGTTCGATCGAGCGTGGCCGCGACGTATCCCTTGTTGGACCGCGTGTAGCTGCCGCGCCCCGAGGTGTCGATCATGAACGGTTGAAATGCTTGCCCGCGCGTGTCGCACGCTCCGGCGACGCACCAGGTGGGAAAGTTCTGGTATTGGTGGCTGGTCCATGCGCCCGAGGCGGTGACGCGCGTGCCAGGCTCCGGTAGCCACTCGGCCCGGCCCGAGGTCTCCCATTGGTTGCTCCGGTCCTGCTCTCGATAGCCATCCGAATGGCGGCCGCCCAGCGTGAGGCTGCCACGCAGGGTCTCGGTCCCATAGGAGCCCGTGGCGTCAATGCCCGCCAGCCCACCGGTGTAGTCCCGGAACTGCCACGCCTCGTACGGCGGGTTGGCGTACGTACCGCCCGTCGCGCGGAATCGTCCGTGAAGGCCCACGGGGATATCGTGCGTAATGAGATTCACCACGCCCCCCAGGGCGGCGGATCCGTACAGGGCGGATCCCGCGCCCTTCACTACCTCGACGTGATCCACGTCGGCGACCGGAACCATGTCCCAGTCGATGCCGCCGCGGTCGCCCTGGTTGGCCGGCACGCCGTCCACGAGCAGCAGGACGCGCGACCCCAGGCCTTCAACGAAGCCGCTCGAGCCGCGGATGTTCACTTGTCCGTTGAGGAACAGCACGCCTGGGGCCTTGTTCACCGCCTCGTCCACCGTGCTCACGGCCCGCCGGGCGAGGTCGGTGTCGGTCACGAGCGCGACGCTCGTGACGGATTGGTCGAGGAGCTGTGAGTGCTTCGCGGCGGTGACGATCGTGGGCTGGAGCTCGACGACGGCCGCCTCGAGACGATAGTCGCGCTCGAGGGAGTCGCACGCGGCCAGGACGACGGTGTCCACGATCGATCGCAAGCCGACGTATCCGACACGCACCACGGCCGTCCCCGCGATTACCGCCAGGCGGTAGCGGCCGTTGCCGTCCGCCGTCGTCTCGCGGCCGCCCTTCACCTCGCGCACGTTGGCGCGCACCGGCTGGCCGAGCGTGTCTCGGACCACGCCAAACAGGACGCCGGCTCCCTGACCGCGTGCGGCGGCGAGCGGCACGCTCGCGAGCCATCCCCAGCAGAGAAGCCGCTTCACGGGCACGGCGTGGTATAGTAGTGGCAGGGGGCGTGCATGTGCGCGAAATCCACGACGAAGTCGACGGCGGCCGTCCCGGGCGTGGAAACCGTCACGATGCCTGGCTGGCTGGTGTCGGCGGGATCGCGGTAGTAGCCTGCCTCGCGCAGGGTGGAGTCCGCATTGGACAGATTGAAGCCCTGCTTGACCCACACCGCCAACACCCACTCATAGCGCCCGGCCTCGACGGGAATGTCGTAGAACGTCGCGCCGCTGCCGAGCGGCAGCGGCCGCAGCGACGGACCGAGCGGTGGCTGAAAGTTGAATAGGCTGTCCCGCGAGTGCGGAAACGTGTGATAGGCGACGACGTACACGGCTTGGGTGCTCTCGGGCGCCGTGCCGTTGAACGTCACCGTGCCGCAGATGCCGGAACACGTGGTGGGACGAAGCCCGTCGTTGCAAGCCCACGCGGCAACGACGGCGAGCGCGGCCCCCGCAACCCGACTCCGCATGGCAGCAATCATTGGCCCGCGTCCCCGGAGCGTCAACTTGACAGCCTGTTTCACGGCGGAATACGTTCTTTCCGCCATGCCGATTTACGAATACCGCTGCACGAAGTGTCGCGCGCGCTTCAGTCAGCAACAGGCGATCGAAGAGCACGCCCGCAGGCGACCGACCTGCCCGAAGTGCAAGTCGCACGCAGTGGAGCAGGTACTGTCGCCGTTCTTCGCCAAAACGGTCCGGAAAAGCTAGCGGCCTCGTGTTCGAGCGCCTGCGGCACGCCCTGGGCGCCGCCCTGGACGCGGCGACGCCGCCGGGGGACTTGCGTGACCTGACGCGGCAGATGCGCGAGGCGGTGGTCGAAGCGAAGGTCGCCGTGCAGGAGACGCGCGACGCCGTGGCCCGCACCGAGGGTGAGCTGGCTCAGGAGCGGCAGCGGCTCGCCGACGCCGAGCGCCGCGGCCGCCTCGCGGCCGAGATCCAGGATGCGGAGACGGCCGAGATCGCGCAGCGGTTCGCTGCCAAGCACCGCGAGCGTGTCGTCGTGCTCGAGAAGAAGCTCGCGGCGCTCCGAGACGAGGTGAGCTTATATGAGCGCGAGCTGGGCGACATGCAGACGCAGCTCGCCCGTGCCGAGCGGGAGCGACCGCAGACCGAGGCGGAGCGCTCGGCCGAGCGCGCGTGGCGGAATCTGCAGGCGTCGGGCGGCGCGCGCCCGGGCGTCGACCCCCAGGAAGAGCTGCTCAAGTCGCAGCTGGACCGCGCGGCCCGCGAGGCGGCCGCCGACCGCCAGCTCGAGGAGCTCAAGAAGAAGATGAAGAAGGACTGACCCGTGCTCCCTCTGGTACTCCTCGTCTTACAAGCGCCCGCGCGCCCGCCTGACCTGCTCAAGCGAGCCCACACCTACAGCATCGTCGCCTACGACTCCGTCACCGGGGACGTGGGCGTCGCCGTCCAATCGAAGTTCCCGAACGTCGGCGGCATCGTGCCGTGGGCCAAGGCCGGTGTGGGGGCCGTGGCGACGCAATCACTCGGCAACACGGATTATGGCGACAAGGGTCTCGAGCTCATGGCGATGGGCGCCAGTGCGCCGGAAGCGATGCGCATTGTGATGCGGACGGATCCCCGGCCCGCGCAGCGGCAGGTGGGCATGATCGACGCGCACGGTGCGGCGGCGAGCTGGACGGGCGACTCGTGCTTCGACTGGGCCGGAGGGCGGAGCGGCGGTGGGAGCGTGGGTGGGAAGGGCCAGCTGATCGCGGGACGAGGCTACGCCGCGCAGGCGAATATCATGGTCTCGGACCAGACCGTGAAGAACATGGCGGCGGCGTTCGAGCGGTCGACCGGCGCGCTGTCGGACCGGTTGCTCGCCGCGCTCGTGGCCGGCCAGGCGGGCGGGGGCGACAAGCGGGGCATGGAATC
>DASQIB010000073.1:0-21595 GCA_035631795.1 Gemmatimonadales bacterium
GCGACCCGACGAGTATTCGGTGATCGCGGCGCCGAACTTGAACGGTGATCTCCTGTCGGACGCGGCCGCGGCGCAGGTGGGTGGGCTCGGTCTCGCCCCCGGAGGGAACGTGGGAGATGGGTTCGCCGTGTTCGAGGCCACGCACGGCACCGCCCCGAAGTACGCCGGGCAGGACAAGGTGAATCCCGGCAGCGTGATCCTCTCGGGCGCCATGATGTTCGAGGAGCTCGGCTGGAACGACGTGGCCGCGGCGATCGTCCGGGGTCTGGAGGGCGCGATCCGCTCGCGGCGCGTGACGTACGACTTGGCGCGCCTCATGCCCTCGGCGACGGAGGTCTCGACCTCCGCATTTGCCGAGTGCATTATCGAGCATGTCTGAGATCAAGAGCAGCGACACCAGCGCCCCGCTCGCACAGGTCGAGACCCCACTCCTCGCCATCGCGCTCGCGCAAGGGAGCGCGCTCCCCGTGTCGCTGACCGAGCTGGACCGTGCGGCGGGCGGCGTGGTCAGCCGCGCCATCAAGACGGGCGATTTCAAAGGCAAGCGCGACGAAACCGCACTCCTCTATCCGGGGAACGCCAAGCCCGAGCGTCTCCTCCTCGTCGGCATCGGCAAGGCCGGCGACATCACCCGAAACACGATCCGCCGCGCCGCCGCCGTCGCGGCGAAGCGGGCGCGGGCGCTGGGCGCGAAACAGCTCGCGGTCGCCGTCGCCGCCGAGGCGCGCAACGGTATCTCAGCGCGAGACCTGGGACAGGTCATCGTCGAGGGCGCGGCGCAAGGAGCATGGACGTTCACGGAGATGAAGGCAGCCCCGCCGCCGGAGGATGTGAAGCCCGAAGTCGAAGGCCTGACCATCGTCGCCGAGGCGACGGAAGTGAAGGAGGTGGCGAGCGGCCGGCGCGTGGGTGACGCGATCGCCGCGGGGCACCGCCTGACGCGTTACCTCCAGATGTTGCCCGGCAACGTGTGCACCCCCGGCTTTCTCGCGGATCGCGCCAAGCAGCTCGCGGATCAATACGGCTTCTCCCTCACGGTGCTCGACCGCGCGCAGCTGCAGCGGGAAGGGATGGGCGCGCTGCTCGCGGTGGCCCAGGGCAGCACGCAGGAGCCGCGTTTCATCGTGCTCGAGTATCGGAGCGCGGGAGATGCCGCCCCCGTAGTGCTCGTTGGCAAGGGCGTCACCTTCGACTCGGGCGGCATCTCGATCAAGCCGGCGCAGAACATGGAAGACATGAAGTTCGACATGTCCGGCGCCGCCGCCGTGCTCGGCACCTTCGAGGTGTTGGGGCGGCTGAAGCCGAAGGTGAACGTCGTGGGTATCATCCCGTCGACCGAGAACCTGCCGTCCGGCACGGCCGTGAAGCCGGGCGACGTGGTGAAGAGCCACCTCGGCAAGACCATCGAGATCATCAACACCGACGCCGAGGGCCGGCTGATCCTGTGCGACGCGCTGTCCTATCTGCGACGCTACAAGCCTGCCGCCGTGATCGACATCGCGACGCTCACCGGCGCGGTGGTCGTGGCGCTCGGCGCTCACGCCATCGGTGCGATGGGGACCGACGAGGCACTGCTCGCAGAGGTCCGGGATGCCGGCGAGCGCTCGGGTGAGCGGTGCTGGCCGCTGCCCTTGTGGGACGACTACCGCGACATGCTCAAGTCGGATACGGCGGACGTCAAGAACTCGGGAGGGCGCGGCGCGGGATCGATCACCGGGGGTTGGTTCCTGAAGGAATTCGTGGAGGGCTATCCCTGGGTGCATCTCGACATCGCCGGCACGGCCTATACGGAGGGCGAGGCGCCGCACCAGACCAAGGGCCCGACGGGGGTCGGCGTCCGGCTCTTCTCCGAGCTCATCCTCAAGCGCGCGGGGGCGTGACCCGCAGTCTGGTCTGCACGGCCGCCCTGCTGCTCGTCGCGGCCGGAGCCACCGCACAAGTCGATAGCACTCGCGCCGACACCACGCATCGGGACTCGACGGCCCGCCGGGATACGACGGTCCGCGACACGATGCCCGCCTATCTCCCGGTGTGGCCTGAGCCCACCGTTGCCGGCCCGCTGCCCCGCGGCGTCCGGTACACTTTCACCCCCGACTCCATCGCGTTCTCCAGCATTCAGACTCTGTCGGATCTCCTGGCGCGCATTCCCGGGGTGTACGTCGCGCGCGGCGGCATTTACGGCACCGCCGAGACGGTCTTTTACGGAGGGCGTGGGCCGGCCGGCCTCGAAATCTATTGGGACGGCGTGCCGTATCTCCCCCAGGGACGCGACTCTGTCTTCCTCGATCCGGCGCGCATTTCGCTCGCACCGCTCGAGCGCGTCGACGTCATCGTCTTGCCCGCGACGCTGCGCGTCTATCTCATCACGCTGCGCCAGCGGTCGACGGAGACCGCTTCGCTCGTCGGCGTCGCAACCGGGGAGGTGAGCACGGCCAACTATCGCGGCGCATTCTTGCGTCGCTGGCGATCGGGCGTCGGTCTGTCGCTCGTCGCGGACTACAACAACACCGGCGGCATCGCCGGCACGTCGAGCAGCGCGTTCAACTCCGTGGACCTCTGGCTCAAGGCCGAGTATCTGCCGAGCTCCCGCTTCGGAGCGTCCTATCAGATCCTGAGCTCGAGCTGGCATCGCGACCCGCAGTCCAGCCTTACCGGGCCGCCCCTGACCGACGACTTCCACCAGGAGCGCCGCGACGCGATCTACCGCGTGTTCGCCGCCGCGCGGACCGACGGGCTGGGACTTCGCGCCCAGGCGACGTTCACCACGACCCACACGAGCAAAGACACCGCCGTCGCGGATCATTCGGTGTCCCAGGCCATCCTCGAAGTGGGGAACGACTGGTCGCGGGCGCACCTGGGCCTCGCCCTTCGAACGCAAGATCACGTCCGGCCCTGGCAGCTCGAAGGCACCGGCGCCTGGAGCCCCCTGCCGTGGATCGCGCTGTCGGGCGACGCGCGATACGCGCGCTACAGCCTCGATCGCACGGGCAAGCGCGCGCACGTCGCCGCGGGGCTCACGCTCCCCGCGGGCGTCTCGCTGCACGGAGACGTCGCGTGGGCCCGCGAGCTCGAGGCGCCTCTCGATTCCGCCGACACTCCGCAGCGGACGCTGGACGTCTCCGGGGCGGTGCGCTGGGAGCGGAGCTGGATCACGCTCGAGGTCGGGGGCGCGAACCGAGATCCCTTCGCGCCGATCGGCCGCCCGGCCGGGCTCTCGACCGTCGATTCGCTCAGCGCGACCCAACGTACCCGCTATTTCACGACGCACGCCGCGATCGGTCTGTTGCCGGGCCTCGTGTTGTCCGGCTGGTATTTCGATCCACTGGTGCGCGGGGGAAACGACTTCGAGCCGCCGTACCATGCCCGTACGGCCCTGACCTTCCACTCGAAGTTCTGGCGCGTGTACCGGAGCGGCATCTTCGCGCTGCGTGGGGAGCTCGCGATGGAGTCGTGGAGCGCGGGCACGGCGGGGTTCGATCCGTCGGGCGCGTTGCGGACGTTACCGGGCGCGAGCTTCGGGGAGATCAACCTCGAGATGCGGATCGCGGGCGTCACGATCTACTGGGTGCAGCGGAACGCCGCGCTGTTTCGCGGCAGCTATGTGCCGGGCCTCAATTACCCGCGCCGCTTCCAGTTCTACGGCGTGCGTTGGCTGTTCACTAACTGAGCGTCGCCAATTGACCTAAGTGCTTCACGCGGCTACGTTTAAAGTCTGTGCCGCGGAGCATGACGGGTTTTGGTTCGGCGGAAGGGGACGTCCTCGGCGGGCGGCTCTCGATTGAGATCCGCACCGTGAACCACCGCTACTACAACCCGCAGCTCAAGCTTCCGTTCGAACTCGCCGGGATCGAGGGTGTGCTGCGCGAGCGCCTGCGCCAGGTGCTCGAGCGCGGCCACGTGACGGTCTCGGCCCGCTGGCTCGAGGCGCCGCAGGGCGAGGGAGCGGTCGCGGTCGATCTGGCGCGGGCGCGCCAGGTGCTCGCCGCCGCGAAGGAGCTCAAGAAGCGCTTGAAGCTCAAGGGCGACGTGGATCTGACGTTCGTCGCCCGACAGGCCGACGTGCTGACCGTACAACGGGACGGGGCAGCCAACGCGGAGTGGGCTGATGTCGAGCCGATCGTCGCGCGCGCGGCCCAGGCGTTGCTCGCCATGCGATCGCGCGAGGGGGCGGTGCTGGCGGTCGAGCTCGAGCGGCGCCTGGCGGCGCTCGAGGCGGCAGCACACGCGATCGAGCAGCGAGCCCCGGAGCGTCTGTCCGCCGAGCTCACCCGTCTCAAGAAGGCCGTGGCAGAGCTCGCGGCGGGCGCCCAGGTGGACGCGCAGCGGCTCGCGGTCGAAGTCGCCCTGATGGCGGACCGCGTGGACATTACGGAGGAGCTAGTGCGGCTCCGAACGCACCTCTCGGCGTGCCGTGCGGCGCTCGCCACCGACACGGCGGTCGGGAAGCAGCTCGGGTTCCTCGGACAGGAACTGCTGCGCGAGGTGAACACCATCGGCTCGAAGGCGAACGATGCGCTGATCGCGCAGACGGTGATCGCGATGAAAGGCGAGCTCGAGAAGTTTCGGGAGCAGCTCGAGAATCTGGAGTGACACCACGGGTGGTCGTGCTCGCCGCGCCTTCCGGCGGCGGCAAGACGACCATCACGCGCGAGATCAGGCGCCGCCTGCCGGGACTGTTCGGGTATTCGGTATCCGCCACGACGCGCAAAGCGCGGCCGGGTGAGCGGGACGGGGAAGCGTACCATTTTCTCACGCGGGACGAGTTCCTGCGGCGGAAGGCGGCGGGCGAGTTTCTGGAAACGGCGACGTACGCCGGTCGGCTGTACGGTACGCTGCGCGACGAAGTCGAGCGCGTGCTGAAGAGCGGGAAGCACGTCTTGCTCGATGTGGAGGTGCAGGGGGCACGGCAGGTGCGCCAGGCGTACCCGCGCCCGGCATCGCTGATCCTGTTCGTCGTCCCGCCGTCGCCGCGGGTGTTGATCGAGCGACTGCGTCAGCGCCGCACGGAATCCGAAGCGGAGCTGCGGAAGCGGATCGACATCGCGACGCGTGAAGTCGAGACGGCTCGGGCCGAGCTCGCGACGGTATACGACCGGGTGCTGGTGAACGACGATCTCGACACGGCGGTGAACGAGGTCGTCGAGCTGGTGGGGCGATCGGCGGATGGCGAGACCCCGCCGCCGGCCGGCGCCATGGCGAATGCCTTGACGAGCTTCGTGCAGGAGCTCGAGCGTGAAGCGGAACACTTGCGGCACTCAACGCGAAGGAGCAGGTAATGCGGATCGTAACCCCGAGCGAAGTCGCCACCCAGACCCAGAACAAGTATCTCGGCGTGCTGGTGGCGGCCAAATTCGCCCGTTTCGTGAACGAATTTCCGCGCGACCGGTCGGTGGATTTCGAGGAGAAGCTCACGACCCGCGCGTTCGACGAGCTGGTGCGCGGCCGGCTCACGTACAAGCTGGTCCGGCGGCGGCGCCAGGAAGGCTGATGTCGCTCGCCGACCGGCACGTCGTCCTCGGCGTGTCGGGCGGGATCGCGTGTTACAAGAGCTGCACGCTCGCCCGGCGGCTCACCGAGGACGGCGCGACGGTGGACGTGGTCCTTACGGCCGCGGCGGCCGAGTTCGTCCGGCCGGTCACGTTCGAGGCGCTCACCGGGCGCCCGGTCTTGACCTCCCTGTGGCAGCGGGACCGCGCGCTGGCGCACATCGGCCTCGCCAAGCATCCCGATCTGGTCATCGTCGCGCCCGCCACGGCGAACCTCCTGGCCCGCGCGGCCATGGGCCTCGCGGACGATCTCTTGACGGCCTTGCTGCTCGCTCGCCCCGGGGCGTCGGCCGTACTCGTGGCGCCCGCGATGAACGACGCCATGTACGCACACCCCGCCACACTCGCCAACGTGAAGACGCTCGCAGGACGCGGCTGGCACTTCGTCGGTCCCGAAACGGGCCCGCTCGCGGAAGGCCCGAGCGACCAACCGGGCCGGATGAGCGAGCCCGAGGCGATCCTCGCGGCCGCGGAACGGCTGCTGCTGCAGCGCGCGCCTTGGGTGGGAAAGACGGTGGTGGTCACGGCGGGTCCCACGCGCGAGCATCTCGATCCGGTGCGCGTCGTGACCAATCCGTCGACGGGCCGTATGGGCTATGCGCTCGCGCAGGCCGCCTACGCCCGCGGGGCCGAGGTGATGTTGATCGCCGGGCCGGGAGACCTGCCGCTCCCCTTCGGCGTCACCGCGCATCGCGTAGAGACGACCGCCGAGATGCAGCGCGCGACGCAGGCACTCGTGAAGAAAGCGGACCTACTCGTCATGGCCGCCGCGCCGGCGGACTATCAGCCGGCCAAGCCCGCGAGCGCGAAGCGCCCGCGCGCAACCGGGAGTCTCACGGTCGAACTCGAGGGCACGCCGGATATCCTGGCCTCGCTCGAGCCACGGAAGGGTTGCGTGCTCGTGGGCTTCGCGCTCGAGACCGGTGGCGATGGCGTTGCGAAGGCCCGAAAGAAGCTGCAAGATAAGGCTCTCGATTTCGTCATCTTGAACGACGCGCTCGAGCCCGGCGCGGGGTTCGGAGTGACCACGAATCGCGTCACGATCATCCGGAAGAACGGCGAGCCGACCGAGCTGCCGTTGCTTTCCAAACGCGACGTGGCCGACAAGATCCTCGACGCGGTGGAGCAAGCGCTGACGTGAGCGACGGGCGGGAACTGGCGCGCGAATTCCTGAAACAGCAGCGGGCGCTGGGTGGAGAGCCGGTGATCTTTTCGGATCTGCTCCCCGTTCGCCCTACCCCGGGCTCGCGCCCGGGGTTAATGAACCCCCACGAGACCACCGGTGCACTGACCCCGGGCGCAAGCCCGGGGAAAACCGAGGCGCCTCTTCCCCCTCCCGGTCTCTCCTTCGACCCCCCCGGCGGCGATCTCTTCTCGAACGACCCAGTCCCGCAAGCCACGTCGCTCGACGCCATTGCGAAGCTGATCGCCGGCTGCACGAAATGCCGGCTGTGTGAAGGACGGCGGCACACCGTCCCGGGTGAAGGCGCGGCGGACGCGCGACTCGTGGTGGTAGGGGAGGGTCCGGGGCGCGTGGAAGACGAGACGGGACGCCCCTTCGTCGGGCCGGCAGGCGAGCTGTTGACCAAGATCCTCGCCGCGATCGAGCTGCCGCGTGAGCGGGTGTTCATCTGCAACGTGGTGAAGTGCCGGCCGCCGGAAAACCGCCTGCCACAGTTCGACGAGATCGCCGCGTGCGTTCCCTATCTGTTCCGCCAGATCGAGATGGTGAAGCCGAAGGTGATCCTCGCGATGGGTGGCACCGCCGCGCAGACGGTGCTCAACACCAAGCAGTCGCTCGGAGCCCTCCGGAACCACGTCCACCGGTTCCGCGGCATTCCCGTTATCGTTACGTACCATCCGGCCGCCCTGCTCCGGAACCCCAATTGGAAGAAACCGACCTGGGATGACGTCCGCATCGCCCGCCGTCTCATCGACTGAGCGTTCAACCGACTTCGCGGGTCGTCAGACTCCGTGGAGTAACGAAGCGGAGCAGGCGGTCCTCGGCGCCATGCTGCTGGACCAGGACGCGGCGCTGAAGGCCGCGGAGCTGCTCGACGACACGATGTTCTATCGGGAGGGGCACCGGTTGCTCTTCCGTTCCATGCTGGCCCTCACCGAGCGCGGCGACGTGATCGACCCCGTGACGCTGCGCGACGAGTTGGTCCGGCGCGGCGATCTGGACCGGGCGGGCGGGATGGAATACCTCGGCACTCTCATCGACGTCGTGCCGACGGCGGCCAACGTGGAGTATCACGCGAAGATCGTCCGTGACAAAGCGGTCCTGCGGCGCCTGATCGAAGCGGCGACCTCCATCATCCAGGACGCCTACCAGGGACGGGCCACGTCGAGCGAGGTGCTCGACAACGCCGAGCATCGCGTGTTTCAGGTGGCCCAGATACGCCGCTCCGAGGAGTTCGTCCGGCTGAAGGAGCTGATTTGGCCCACGATGGAGCGAATCGAGCAGCTGCACGGCAGTCAGGGCGCGCTCACCGGGGTCCCCAGCGGCTTCACGGACCTGGATGGCCTCACCGCCGGGTTTCAGCGCGGCGACCTCGTGATCGTCGCGGCGCGACCCTCCATGGGGAAGACCGCGCTCGCGTTGAACGTGGTCCAGCACTCGGCCATCGAGCACAACGTGGGCGTCGCCGTGTTCTCGCTCGAAATGTCCAAGGAACAGTTGGTCCAGCGGCTGCTCTGCTCCGAGGGCCTAGTGGACGCGCAGCGCCTGCGCCGCGGGCAGCTGCGCGACGACGACTACCCCAAGCTGGCGCGGGCCGCGGGGCTGCTCGGCACCGCGCCCATCTGGATCGACGATTCCGCCATGCTCACGCCGCTCGCCATGCGGTCCAAGGCGCGCCGCCTCAAGGCGGAGCACGACGTGGGTCTGGTCGTGGTCGACTACCTGCAAATGATGCAGGGCCCGATGGACTCGGAGAGCCGCCAGCAGGAGATCTCGTTCATCTCGCGCTCGCTCAAGGCCCTGGCCAAGGAACTGGACGTCCCGGTGGTCGCGCTTTCACAGCTCTCGCGCGCGCCCGAACAGCGCGGCGGGGAGCACCGGCGACCGCAGCTCTCGGATTTGCGGGAATCTGGCGCCATCGAGCAGGACGCGGACGTCGTGTGCTTCATCTATCGCCAGGAGTTCTACGACGGGCCAGTCGATCCGAAGACGAACGAGAGCATCGAGGGGATCGCCGAGCTGATTGTGGGCAAGCAGCGGAACGGTCCGACGGGCACGGTGAAGCTCTTCTTCAAAAAGGAATACACGCGGTTCGACAACTACTCGCGCCGCGAAGCGCCCCCGGAGGCTCTGCGTGTCTAACGGGCGCTCGGTGTTTCGCTGCAGCGAATGCGGCGCCGAGCAGCCGAAGTGGGGCGGACGATGCGACGCGTGCGGGGCGTGGAATGCGCTGGTGGAAGAGCCGGTAGGGCGGAAAGGCGGCAGGGCGGCAGGACGAGCGTATCGCCCGACCGGCCTATCGCCTACCCGGTTGGCCGACGTGGGTGGGACAGCGTCCGAGCGGTGGCAAACGGGCCTCCGAGAGTTCGACTTCGTGCTGGGCGGCGGAATTGTTCCGGGGTCGGTGGTTTTGGTGGGCGGCGAACCCGGTATTGGGAAGTCCACCCTGCTGCTGCAGTGCGCCGCGCGCCTCGAGGGCGCGGGAATCCCCACGCTCTACGTCTCGGGGGAGGAATCGCCCGAGCAGATCAGGCTGCGCGCCGAGCGCCTCACCGTCGACGCAGGACCCGTGCACGTGCTGGGTGAGACGCGCCTGGAGGCGATCGTGCATCACGCGCGGGCACTCGACGCTCGCGTCGTATTCATCGACTCGATTCAAACCACCTACACGGACGAGCTCGAGGGCGCGCCCGGCAACGTGGGCCAGGTGCGCGAATGCGCCGCGCGACTCATGCGGCTCGCGAAGGAGGCGGGCCCGGCCGTCCTGCTCGTCGGCCATGTCACGAAGGGCGGCGGGATCGCGGGGCCGCGGACGCTCGAGCACATCGTGGACACGGTCCTCTATTTCGAAGGCGAGAGCACGCTCGATCACCGGGTGCTGCGGGCGGTGAAGAATCGGTTCGGCTCGGTGGACGAGATCGGCGTTTTCGAGATGACCGGGGCCGGGCTCGCGCCCGTGGTCGATCCCGCGGCGGCCTTCCTGGCGGGTCGGACCTCCGGCGTCTCGGGTTCCGCGGTGACGGCCTTGCTCGAGGGCACGCGTCCGATGCTCGTGGAGATCCAGGCGCTCGCCTCGAAGAGCGGGTTCGGCACGCCGCAGCGCGTGGCCACGGGCCTGGATCAGCGACGGCTGGCCGTGCTCCTGGCCGTGCTCGAGCGGCGCGGAGGCCTGCCGTTCGCCGCGCTGGACGTCTTCGTGAACGTCACCGGCGGGATCCGGCTGATCGAGCCGTCGACCGATCTCGCGGTGATGGCCGCGCTCGTCTCGAGCGTGCATGATCGGCCGCTCCCGGCCGACGCAGTCTTCCTCGGCGAGGTCGGATTGGGCGGCGAAATCCGCCCGGTCGCGGCGGTGGAGCGCCGCCTGGGCGAAGCGGCGCGGCAAGGCTTCCGGCGCGTGTTCCTGTCGGCCCGCTCGCGCGTGAGCGTGCCCGGTCTCGACGTAGTCGGCGTGGAGGGCATTGGTGACCTCGCCCGGCGACTCGCGGCCTGACGTCGCCGTCGTCATCGTGGCGGCGGGAGCGGGCATTCGCGCCGGCCCGGGCGAGCCCAAGCAGTTCCGTCCGATCCTCGGCGTCCCGATGCTCCTGCGGGCGCTCCGCCCCTTCCTCTCCCATCCGCAGATCGATCATGTCGTCGTCACGCTACCGGCGGGCCACGCGGAACACCCTCCAGAATGGCTCGGTAAGCTCGCGGGCGAGCGGCTGCGCGTGGTCGCGGGTGGTCGCACACGCAGCGACTCGGTGCGGGCCGGGCTCGGGGCCCTCGGGCGCGACGTGGAGATCGTGCTCGTGCACGACGGCGCGCGGCCGTTCGTGAGTCGCGAGACGATCGACGGCGTGATCGCGCGCGCCCGTGCCGGCGTGGGCGCCGTGGCCGCGATCCCGGTGGGCGACACCATCAAGGACGTCGATCGGGAACGGATCACGAGGACCGTGGCGCGCGAGCGGCTGTGGCGCGCACAGACGCCACAGGGATTCCCGCGGGGAATGATCGAGCGCGCGTACATGGCCCTCGCGACGGGCGACGCCGCGCCGACGGACGACGCCGAGCTGTGCGAGCGCGCGGGCTTGCCCGTGGACGTAGTCGCGGACTCTCCGTACAACTTCAAGGTGACTACGGCCGATGACTTTCGCATCGCCGAGGCGCTGGCGCGCGAGCTCCGGTGACGGTCGTCCCGTTCCGCTCGGACGAGGAAGTGGCGGCGGCCCTCCCTCGGGTCATCGCGCACCTCAATACCGGCCGGCTGCTGGCCTACCCGACGGAGACGGTGTACGGGCTGGGCTCGCGGGCGCGGCCGGCCGACGTCCAGGCCCTGGCGGCGCTGAAGGGGCGGCGGTCGGACAAGCCGTTCCTGTTGCTCGTGGCGGATCGCCAGATGGCCGAGGCGCAGGGGCTCGCGTTCAACGAGTCGGCAAGCGCGCTGGCCCGCGCGTTCTGGCCTGGACCGCTTTCTCTGGTGCTCCCGGGGGGGAGCGGCCGCCTGCCCGACACCCTCCGCGGCCCCGAGGGCGGGATCGCCGTCCGCTGGACGTCGCATCGCGGGATGGCACGACTCGTCCGGGCGCTAGAGGAGCCCGTGACGTCGACTTCGGCTAACTTGCCGGGGGGCCCGACGGCGCCCGGGGCGGAGGCGATCGTGCGAGATTTCGCGACGGCGGTGGACAAGGGAACGCTGCTCGTCCTGGACGGGGGTGTCCTCGGGAACTCGCCTCCGTCCACCGTGGTTGACTGCACGCGCCCGATGCCGCGACTCATCCGCGAAGGGGCGCTGACGCTCGCCGAGTTGCGCCGCGCCGCGGGACGACTGGCGCCGTGAACGAGGACGCGAATACGAAGCGCATTCTGCTGGTCTGCACCGGCAACATCTGTCGCAGCCCGCTCGCGGCGGCCCTGCTCGAGCGGGCGCTGGGCGAGCGCGCGGCGGAGGGCATCACCGTATCGTCCGCGGGCACCGGCGCCTGGGACGGCGCACCGGTCTCGGAGGGAGCCTATCTCGTCGGGCTCGAGCGCGGGCTCGACCTGTCCGTCCATCGGGCGCGGCTCCTCACGCGGGAGCTGGTCGAAGGCGCCGATCTCATCCTCACGATGGCGCGGCATCATCGCGCCCGAGTGGACGAGCTGGGCGGCGAGGGACGCGTGTTCGTGCTCGGCGAGTACGCCGGGCGCGAGGGCGACGAGGTCGAGGTGAGCGATCCCTTCGGCGGCGATCTGGACGTGTACCGCGACACGTGCTCCGAGCTCGAGGGCCTCCTGCAGGCCGCGGTCGAGCGGATCGTCAAAGAGTTCGCGAGTGGAAGTCAGCGCTGACACCCGGCTGCTCGGGGTGATCGGCGATCCGGTTGCCCATTCGTTGTCCCCAACGATGCACAACGCCGCGATCCGCGTCCTCGGGCTCGACGCCGTCTACGTCGCGCTCCCGACGCCCGCGCCGGCGCTCGCGACCGTGCTCGCTACGCTGGCCGCAGTCGGTGGAGCAGGGAACGTCACCGTGCCGCACAAAGAGGCGGCGGAACGGTGCATCCCGCGGAAAACGGAGCTGTGCGCGCGCGTCGGCGCGTGCAATACGTTCTGGACCGAGCATGGAGCGCTGGTGGGCGACAACACCGACGTCGCGGGTATCCTGGCGGCGCTGCGGCAGCTCGGCGTCGACGGCGGCGGCAGCTGGCTGTTGATCGGCACCGGAGGCGCGGCGCGCGCCGCCGCGGTAGCCGCCGGTCAGGTGAAGGCCGAGGTCCACGTCCTGTCCCGCGACGCCGCACGCGCCGGCGAATTCGCCGAATGGGCTCGCGGGCGCGGCGTCCGGGCCATGCCGGCGCGGGGGACACTCGATCTGGACATCGCGATCAACGCGACGCCGGCAGGCCTGAAGGACAGTGATCCGCTGCCCCTCGATCCCGACAGCGCATCGCGCCTTCGCGGGAGGGCGGCGCTCGATTTGGCGTATGCTCCCGGCGGGACGCGCTGGGTGCGCACGCTCCGCGCGGCCGGCGTACGCGCGCAGGACGGCCGCGAGGTGCTCGTGCATCAGGGGGGCGCCGCCTTCGAGCGGTTCTTTCCGCATCAGGTGGCGCCGCTCGAGGTGATGCGCGCCGCGGTGCACCGTGCCCTGGGGGCTTGAAGCGCTCGAACAGCTCGTCCTCCCGGCCGAATGCCTGCTGTGTCAGGCCCTGTTCCCGTTCGGAGATGCCGATCGACTCGTTTGCGACGTGTGCCGGCACCGCTGGCGGCCCGTCCGCGCTCCCTGGTGCGACCGGTGCGGGCAACCGGAGCCGTCGTTTGGAGGCTGCCGGCTGTGCGCCGGGTGGCCCGCCGCTTTCCACTGCGTCCGGTCCGCGGTGTGGCTCGATACCGGAGCACGAGCCGCCGTCCATGCATTGAAATACGGCGGCCTGCCGCGGATCGCCGACGAGCTCGCGACCGCGATGACTGGCGTGGATCTCCCGGGCCGCGAGTCGGCCTGGCTCGTGCCGGTCCCGCTCGGACCCAAGCGCCTGTGGCAACGCGGCTACAATCAGAGCGAGCGGCTGGCACGCGCGCTGTCCCGTCACTGGCGCCGACCCGTGGTCGACCTCCTGTCACGCGTTCGCGAGACCGCGACGCAAACGGCGTTGACACCGGAGGCGCGGCTGGCGAACGTGGCGGGGGCGTTTGAAGTGCGGGGTGGCGAGCGCGGAGTGCGGAGTGGACAGTCTGTGAACTCCCCACTCCGCATTCCACACTCCACACTCGTCTTAGTCGACGACGTCTTCACGACCGGCGCCACACTAGCGGAGGCGGCCCGGGCACTCGAGCTGGGGGGCGCGACGACGGTCGCGGCCGTGACCTTCGGTCGGGCGGCACTACCGGACTTCACATAGGGGAGCGCAATGGCCGTACGCGTGGGCATCAACGGGTTCGGGCGGATCGGACGGAACGTGCTGCGGGCCGCTGTCCTCATGAAACAGCAGGCTCTCGAGTTCGTCGCGGTGAACGATATCACGGACACCAAGACGCTCGCGCACCTGCTCATGTACGACTCCGTGCACGGTCGATTCCCGGGGACGGTCGAGGCGCGTGACGACGCCCTGGTAGTGAACGGCAGGCCCATCAAGGTCTCGGCGATCAAGGAGCCGGAGAAGCTGCCGTGGAAGGCGCTGGGGGTGGAGCTCGTGCTCGAGAGCACCGGGCGCTTTACGAATCGCCCCGATGCGGACAAGCACCTCGCCGCGGGCGCCAAGCGAGTGGTGATCTCGGCGCCCGCGAAGGGCGAGGACATCACGATCGTCATGGGCGTGAACCACCAGAAGTACGACCCGGCGAAACACACGGTGCTCTCGAACGCGTCGTGCACCACGAACTGCCTGGTCCCCGTGGTCAAAGTCGTGCTCGATCGGTGGGGCTTCAAGCACGGGTTCATGACGACGATCCACAGCTACACGAACGATCAGCAGATCCTCGACCTGCCGCACAAGGACCTGCGACGGGCGCGGGCTGCCGCCTTGAGCATCATCCCCACGACCACCGGCGCGGCGAAGGCCACCGGCCTGGTCATCCCGGAGGTCAAAGGAAAGATCGACGGGATCTCCTTGCGCGTGCCGACGCCCGACGTCTCCATCGTCGAGCTGACGGCTGAAGTCGCCACGCCGACCACCATCGATGACGTGAATGGCGCGTTCAAGCAGGCGGCGCGCGATACGCTGAAGGGCATTCTCGACGTCAGCGACGAGCCTCTCGTTTCCACTGACTACATCGGAAACCTCTACTCGAGCGTGGTCGATAGCCTTTCGACGAACGTGATCGACGGCACGTTCGTCCACGTGTCCTCGTGGTACGACAACGAGATGGGCTACTCGGCGCGCTGCGTGGATCTGCTCGCCTACATCGCCGGCAAGTGAGCAAGCGCAGCCTGCGCGACCTGCCCCCGGCCGCGCTCGACGGCCAGCGCGCGCTGGTCCGGGTCGACTTCAACGTGCCGCTCAAGGACGGCGCCGTGTCCGACGAGACCCGGATCCGCGCCGCCGTTCCCACCATCCGGTACCTGCGCGAGAAGGGAGCGCGCGTCGTCCTCCTGTCGCACCTGGATCGCCCCAAGGGCCCGGATCCAAAAGCATCGCTCAAGCAGATCCTGCGCGACGTCGAGCGGATTCTCGGCACGCCGGTTGAATTCATCGCGGATCCCGCGACGGGCGTCGCCGCGACGCGTCGCCTGCCGCGGGGCGGCGTGGCGCTGGTGGAGAACACGCGCTTCTGGCCCGGAGAGGAGCAGAACGACCCCGCCTTCGCCCAGGTGCTCGCGGCACTCGGAGACTTCTACGTCGACGACGCGTTCGGGGCCGCGCACCGCGCGCACGCGTCGACCGAAGCCGTCGCCCGGCTGCTGAAACCGGCCGTGGCCGGATTCCTCATGGAAAAGGAGCTCCGCTATCTCGGGGACGCGCTCGACCATCCTCGGCGACCGTTCGTCGCCGTCCTCGGCGGCGCCAAGATCTCGGGCAAGATCGACGTGATTCAGGCGCTGCTCCCCAAGGTCGACGAGATCCTCGTAGGCGGCGCCATGGCGAACACCTTCTTCCTGGCGCTCGGGTTCCAGGTGGGAGGCTCGCTCGTGGAGCGCGACAAAGAGGACCTCGCCAAGGAGCTCATCGCCCAAGCCGGCGCCAAGCTCGTCCTGCCACGAGGCGCAGTCGTGGCGCCCAGCCTGGCGCGCGCCGCCGAGCGCCGCGAGGTGCCGAGTGATCGGATCCCGGGCGACTGCGCCGTGTTCGATATCGACCAAGCGACGCGACTCGATTTCCGCTCGCACATCGTCCAGGCGAAGACGGTGTTCTGGAACGGACCGATGGGCGTGTTCGAGACTCCCCCGTTCGACGCGGGCACTCGCGCCATCGGCGAGGCGATGATCGAGGCGGGGAAGCGCGGCGCCACTACCGTGGTGGGTGGTGGCGACTCGGCGGCGGCGGTGGCGGGACTCGAGGACAAACTGACCCACGTGTCCACCGGCGGGGGCGCCGCGCTCGAGCTCCTGGAAGGGAAGCCACTCCCCGGAGTCGCGGCCCTCGAGGACGCGTGAGGCGGTTGCTCTTCGCCGCCAACTGGAAGATGCACCTGGGCCCGGAGGAGGCGCGGGCCTACCTCAAGACCTTCCGGGCCCGTTACAACCGCCGGGACGACCGCGAGGTGTGGTTCTTTCCCCCGGCCGTTTCCATCGAGGCCGCCGCCCAGGCCACGCGCGAGCGCGCCGATCTCCAGGTGGGCGCGCAGGACATCTACTGGGAGCCCAAGGGCGCGTACACCGGTGCGGTGTCCGCGCCGCTCGCGCTGCAGGCGGGCGCCCAGGCCACCCTGATCGGGCACTCCGAGCGTCGCCACGTGTTCGGCGAGACCGACGCCGATACGCACCGCAAGGTCGCGGCGGCGCTCGCCGCCGGCCTGCTGCCGATGTTGTGCGTCGGGGAGACGCTCGCCGAGCGCGACGCGGGCCACACTGTTGCCGTCGTGATCCGGCAGCTCGCCGCCGCCCTCAGTGGAACCGTGGGAGCCCCGCTGTCGCGCGTGGTCATCGCCTACGAGCCGGTGTGGGCGATCGGGACGGGACGAAACGCGACGCCGGCCGACGCGCGTGCCGTGCATCGGGAGATTCGTGCGTGGCTCGTCGCGCACGGTGACGCCCAGCCCAAGGTGCTCTACGGCGGGAGCGTGAACTTGAAGAACGTCGCCGAGCTCTTGGCGGAACCGGAGCTGGATGGCGTCCTGGTCGGCGGAGCATCGCTCGATCCCGAAGGCTGGGCGCAACTTGTGCAGACCGCGACCGCGTAGGTATTATCCCCGCCGCATGTACGACGCCCTGCTGTTTATCCTCGCTCTCGACGCGCTGATCCTGATCGCCGCCGTCCTGCTGCAGGCCGGTCAAGGCGGAGGGTTGGCGTCGTTGGGCGGGGGTGCCGGCACCGAACAATTCATGGGCGGCCGCCAGGCGACCACGCTGCTCACCAAGATCACGTGGTGGTGTGCCGGCCTGTTCCTCTTTATTTCGCTCGTGCTCGCGGTCATGTCGTCCCGCAGCGCGTCGCCGCGCTCGGTACTCGAGGGTGGCGCGCCCGCGCCGGCGCCCGTGCAGCCCACGCCGCTGCCGCTCCCGACGACCCAGGCGCAGCCGAGCGCGCCGCCGCCTACGGCTCCTCCACCGTCCAACCAGCGTCGCCCGCCCCATCGCTGACCCCCGCCCCGCTTACGTACTGCTAGAGGACGGAGCCTGGTTCCCCGGCACCGCGCCGATCGAGTTCGACGCGACGTACGCTGAAGTCGTCTTCACCACGAACCTGTCGGGCTACCAGGAAGTCTTCACCGACCCGTCGTACCTCGGGCAGATCGTCGTGATGACGGCGCCGATGATCGGTAACTACGGCATCAATCCGGAGGATATCGAGTCCGACCGGCCGCGCGTCGCGGGCGTCGTGGTGCGCGAGCTCTCGGGCAAGCCGTCGAACTGGCGCGCCACCGGGACGCTCGCGGACTGGTTGGCGGCGGCACGCGTGCCCATCGTCGCCGACGTGGACACGCGTCAGCTCACGCGCCACATCCGCTCGAAAGGAGCCATGCGCGGCGCCGTCGCCCTCGGTGCGGAACCGAGCGCGGCGGTGCGCGCGGCGCTCGCCGCGAGTCCCTCGATGGACGGACTCGATCTCGCGACCGAGGCGACCATCGGCGCCGAATACGCCGAGGGGCCGGCCACGGGCGATGCGCGGCACCACATCGTCGCCTATGACTACGGCATGAAGCGCAACATCCTCAGATTGTTCGTGCGCAACGGCTGTCGGGTGACCGTAGTGCCTGCGGCGACGCCCGCGGCGCGGATTCGCGAGCTCGAGCCGAGCGGTCTATTCCTGTCGAACGGCCCGGGCGACCCGGCGGCGGTCGGATATGCCATTGCGACGCTACGCGAGCTTGCCGACGGCTCCCTCCCGATCTTCGGGATCTGCCTCGGGCATCAGCTCCTCGGCCTTGCCTTGGGCGGGGACACTGTCAAACTGCCGTACGGTCACCGAGGAGGAAACCACCCTGTTCGCGATCTCGCTACAGGTCAAGTACTTATAACCTCCCAGAACCACGGCTTCGCGGTCCGGGGCGACACTTCTGGGGTCCCGGGAGCCAACGCGCTCGAGGTCACGCACCTCAACCTGAATGACCGCACCGTCGAGGGCGTGAAGCACCGGGAGTACCCCATCTTCGCCGTGCAATACCATCCGGAGGCGTCGCCGGGGCCCCACGACGCGCAAGGCCACTTCCAACAGTTCCTCCAAGCTCTTGACACACAATAGGTAAGCCCGTAAGTTGGCCCCTCGTCTTGACAGCCCTTGGGCCCTTCAAGGGGGACGGATGACGAAGGCCGACCTGGTCGAAAAGGTCACCGCACAAATCGCTCGAACCGCCGGTCCCCTGATTTCTAAGAAGGACTGCGCTCGTGTCGTTGACTCATTTCTCGACGCGGTGAAGGCGGCCCTCGCGGAGCAGCATAACATTGAGATTCGCGGATTTGGCACGTTCAAGATCCGCCAGCGCAAGACTCGCATGGCGCGCAACCCACGCACCGGTGACCCGGTCGAAGTGGCGGCGCGTCCGGTGCCTGTCTTCAAGCCCAGCAAGGAGTTGCGGGCGATGGTGGCCGAGGCGAGCGAGCGCGTCACGCCCTGAACGAATGCCGATGGTTTGCCATTCTGACGCGGCCCGGACTAACCGTCTGGGCCGCTTCGTTTTGCACGGGGTAGTCACAGCATCCACCTCGATCAGGGAGTCGCTCGTGCGTCAGCTGCTCTTACTTCTCGTCGCCGTCCCGTTGTCCGCCCAAACACCAGTCAAATACGAAGTCTCGGTCCCGGCTCCGGCCACGCGGCTGTTCCACGTGCGCGCCGAATTCCCCACGCGCGGCAAGGACACGCTGTACGTCTCTCTGCCGGCTTGGAGTCCGGGCAACTATGAGATCCAGAACTACGCGCGGTACGTGCGGCACTTCGCGGCGAAGACCGCCGCCGGCGAGCCGCTCTTCTGGGATCGCGCTGACAAGGACACGTGGCGCGTCGCGACTGCGAAAGGCGACCGGGTGAGCGTCGAGTTCGACTATCTCGCCGACACGATCGATCTCTCCATGGCGCGCATCGTCGGCGACTTCGCGCAGTTTCTCGGGACCAATCTCTTTCTGTACGAAGAGGGCCAGCTCGAGCGTCCGGCGGAAGTGCGATTCACGCTGCAGCCGGGCTGGCAGGTGACGACGGCGCTCCGGCCTTCGGCCAGCGGCGCGTACCTGGCGTCCAACTACCACGAGTTGGCCGACGCGGAGACGTTTCTCGGTCGCTACATGGTCGATTCGCTCACAGTGGATGGAAAGTGGCTCCGCATCGCCGTGTGGCCGGCGGATGCGTACTCCGCCGGCGTGCAGCGCAACATGCGAGCCGATCTCGAAAAGATCGCGCACACGGAAGACGCCATATTCGGCGGCCCGCCGTACGACGCGTATACCGTGTTCTTCAACGTGATCCGCGAGCCGATCAACTTCGGTGGGGGGCTCGAGCACAGCGCGTCGCAATTCGACATCATGCCGCAGGGCGGATTCGCGGACGCCGCGGGGAACTTTGGGGACTTCATGATTCCCCTCATGTCCCACGAGTACTTCCACCTCTTCAACGTGAAGCGGATCCGGCCCGCCGAGATGTGGCCCTACAACTATCACGCCGAACAGTACACGCCGCTCCTGTGGTGGTCGGAAGGTGTGACGGATTACTACGCCGATCTGACGAACATCCGTTCCGGCCTCTGGACCACGGAGCAGTTCCTCGCCAACACGGCGTCCGACATGCAGCAGGTCGAGTCCGCGCCGGAGCCGTGGAGCGAGGAGGACGGGAGCGTGGCGACGTGGATCAACGAAGTCTTCGTGAACAGCTCGCAGCTGTACTACCCGAAGGGTTCGCTCACCGGGATGCTGCTCGACGTCTCGATCCGCGACGCGACGGACAACCGCAAGGGTCTCGACGACGTGATGCGGGCGTTGTACACGCGCTACTACCAGAAACAGAAGGGCTTCACCACGGCGGAGCTGTTGAGCCTGCTGCGTGAGGTCGGCATGCCGGACGTCGACGGCTTCTATCAGCGCTACATCAACGGACGCGAGCCGCTCCCCTACGAGGCGGTGTTCGCGAAGGCCGGCCTCGCACTGACGCGCGAGGGCGTGTCGAATCCGTTCCTCGGCGTCAATGCGCAGCCGGGCGACGGAGGGAAGCTCGTGGTGCAGGGCGTCGTGCCCGGGAGCGCAGCGGAGGCCGCCGGGCTCGAGCCGGGAGACATCCTGCTGAAAGTCGGCGATATCGACACGCGCCCCGATCAGGATTGGGGCGCGCCGTTCCGCGATCGCTACCGCGGCAAGGCCGGTGCACCGCTCGCGATCGGGATCACCCGCAACGGCAAGTCGATGACCCTCAGTACCGAAGTCCGGGAGCGGACCGCCGTGTCGTTCACGCTCACGCCGGCGGCGTCGCCGACGGCGAAGCAAACGAAGATTTGGCGCGGGCTCGCGAGCGGTACCACGGGGAGCTGAGGGCCGCTAGTTTTCGAGCCACTATGCACGCCACGTCGGCCACGGTCCGGGTACGCTTCTTCGCACACTATGCCGAGCTCGTCGGGCGTTCGGAGGCGGAGGTGTCGCTCCCGTTCCCGGCCACGGTGGGGGACGTCGTGCGGCGCGTGCGGGAAGACTTGCCCGGGGGCCGCCGGTTGCCTGAGCGCCCGCTCACGGCCGTCAATCTGCAGCACGTCAAGCTCGATGCGAGCGTGCGGAACGGAGACGAGGTGGCGTTCCTGCCCCCCATTGCCGGCGGCTGAATGACGTACCTCACTCGGACGCTGCTCTCCATCGACCAGCTCGTAGCCGAGGTGTCGTCGCCCGCGTGTGGTGGCACGTGCGTCTTCCTCGGCACCGTGCGCAATGGCCCGGAAGAGACCAGCGTCAAAGCGATCGAGTACTCCGCCTACGAGGAGATGGTGGAGGCGGAGTTCGGCCGGCTCGTGGCCGACGCCGCGAAGCGCTGGCCCGACGCGCGGATCGCGGTCCAGCACCGCCTGGGTACGATTCCCGCGGGCGAGGCGAGCATCGGAATCGCCGCCGCGGCGCCACATCGAGCGCAGGCGTTCGAGGCGTGCCGTTTTGTGATCGAAGAGGTGAAACGGAGAATCCCGGTGTGGAAAAAGGAACTTCGCGTTGATGGCAGTGAGGTCTGGGTGGATCCGTCCGGCCGTCCGACGCATGTCTGAGCCCCTCCGGGACACGCTCGGGCGCCCGCTCGGGAGCCTGCGCGTCTCCGTCACCGATCGCTGCAACCTGCGGTGTCGGTACTGCATGCCCGAGGACGACTACGTCTGGTTGCCGAGGGAATCGATCCTCACCTTCGAGGAAATCGCGCGGCTGGGCGGGGTCTTCGCGGGGCTGGGCGTGCAAAAAATTCGGCTGACGGGCGGTGAGCCGCTGCTCCGACACGATCTGCCGGACCTCGTCGGGATGATCGCGCGGGACACCCGCATCACCGACCTCGCGATGACGACGAACGGACTGCTGCTCGCCAAGCACGCGGCCGCGTTGAGGGCCGCCGGGCTCTCTCGGGTGACCGTGAGCCTCGACACGCTGCGCCCCGAGCGGATGCGCACGTTCGCGAAGAGCCCGCATCACGCCGACGTGCTCGCGGGTATCGAGGCGGCGCGACAGGCCGGGTTCGAGAAGATCAAGCTCAATACGGTGGTGATCCGGGGGTTCAACGACGACGAGCTGATCGACCTGATCGACTTCGCCCGCTCGCACGAAGCCGAGGTACGGTTCATCGAATACATGGACGTGGGGGGAGCC
>DASQIB010000074.1:0-4329 GCA_035631795.1 Gemmatimonadales bacterium
GTGCGGAGGGTCGGTCCGCGACCCGATCTGACCCGTAGCACCCACATCGGTGAACCAAGTGGCCCGGCCAGGCTGCTTGGGGATGGAAGCCGGAGCTCCTGTTCGCCCTACCGAGCGACGCATCAGTCAACCGGCGGCGGCGGGATGAAGAACGGTGGGAGCAATCCCCCGGCTCCGGGTAACCGGTGTGCGGGGCCCCCGGGCGGCCTATCGTGCCGTCCCGGGGGCTTCGTGTTTATTATGGCCCCATGCCGCTACCCCTCCCCCACGCGATTCCGCTCGCCGCCGCCGGCGCCACGGTCGCCGCTTGGGCCTACGGCACCTATGAGCCCAACAGCCCCCTCTTCGGGCGCGCAATCGGCCGCGGCTCGCCGGCGCAGCGCGTGGCGTACCTCACGTTCGACGACGGCCCCAATCCCGGCGCCACCGAGCCGATCCTCGCAACGCTCGGCGCCTGTGGTGTGTCCGCCGCATTCTTCATGGTAGGCGAGCACGTCCGCAGGTTTCCGGCAATCGCCCGGCGCGTGGCCGAGCTCGGCCATGACGTCGGAAATCACACACTGCGACACAAGAAGCTTCACTTTCTCGGGCCTTCCCGGATTCGGGAGGAGCTCGAAGGCGCGCACGAGATCATCGCCCAGCTCACCGGGCGAGCGCCACGAAGCTTCCGCGCTCCTCACGGTTACCGCAATCCGTTCGTTACGTCCGCGACCCGACGGCTCGGATACACGGTGTTCGGATGGACCTTCGGCGTCTGGGACTCGGACCCCCGGGCGTCCGCGGAAGAGATTCGGGCGCGAGTGCGCCGGAAGCTCAAGCCCGGCGCGATCGTGTTGCTCCACGACGGCGACGGCTACGACGCGAACGGAGATCGGCGCCGCACGGCGGAAGCCCTGCCCGGGATCATCGAAGACGCACGCGCGCGAGGCTACGTCTTTCGCCCGCTCGCCGAGCTCATCCCGTGACGGCAGCACGCTGGCGTTGGATCGGCTGGCTGGTCGGTCTCGTCGGCGTCGGCTTCGCCCTCAAGTTTTTCACCGGCTTCCCCTGGCGGATCACATTCGCCGCGGTGCTCGGCGCCAACCCGTGGTGGCTGAGCGTGGCGCTGGTGGTCAACCTCTCCTCGCTCGTCGCCAAAGGGTGGGGCTGGCACCTGATCCTCAAGCCCGTTGCGCCACACACCTGGCGCGCCGCCCAGGAGGCGAATCTCGTGGGCGCGGCGGTGAACGACCTGTCGATCGCCGTCGCCGGCGAAGCGGCGCGGATCCACGTGATCGGCCAGCGCGCCGGCGTCCCCCTCGGCGCCGCGGCTTCGTCGGTGGTCTGGACCCGCGTCGCGGAGGCGCTGGCCCTGGCGATCTTCCTCGTGATGGCGCCGAGCCTGCTCGACCTGGAGCCGTGGCTGCGCGCCATGCAGGTGAGCGTCGGGCTGGCATTGGCGGTCGTGGTGTTGCTCGCGTGGGCGCGGGGGTGGGCATGGCTCGCCGATCAGTTACCGGCGTCGGTGCAGACTCGTCTCGAGCCGCTTCGCACGATGGGGCGCGGGGGTCGCCTACTGCTGCCGACCGTGCTCGGGCTGTACAACTGGGGGACGCAGTGGGCCACCTACCATCTCGTGCTCCGCGCCACCGGCGTCCCAGCCACCCTCGCGGCATCGTTCACGGCCCTGATTGCGGCGAACCTGAGCGGCCTATTGCGGCCGACGCCCGCCAACGTCGGCGTCACGCAGGCCGCGCTGGTGGTGGGGCTGCTACCGTTCGGTGTGGCGCCCGAGCGGGCGGTCGCGGCGGGGCTGGTGCTCCAGGGTCTCCAGGTCATCCCCGTGCTCGTGATCGGCGCCATGGTGACCGGGTGGCGGCTGCTGCGCCTGGAGGCGGAGCTGACCTAGTCGGCCCGCGCGGCAAAAGGTCGTACGACTCGTGAAAAAGGGTGACGGGACCGCGCCCCACCGCGCGTAGCTTGCCGCCGTGGCGCCCAGGTTTACGATGCCCGACCCCGTGACGCAGCGGCGACGCGCGGTGCTCGCCGACGTCAACAACGCACTCTGCGCGGCCCGGTGCTCAGCGCAACTCGCGGGACTCGAGAGCGGCGAGTTCCTCACCCGCGAGCTGTTGCTGGCCGTGATCGATCAGATCGATCGCGTGGCCGTCATGGTCCGGCGTTTGATCTAGCTCGACGAATGGCGCCGAGGTGGCTCGGGACGGCCGAGCGCCGGGAGATGCGCGTCCGAGTCGTGCGTCTTGTGAAACGGCAGCCGCGGGCTCCGGATCGGGAGTAAGTGTGCGATCGAGTTGGCGTAGAATTCGAGCAGCGGCCGGCCGCGCGGCAGCACGACCAGGCTCTCGCCGTCGGCCACAACCAGGCGCCGCATGCGAAGCATCCGCCACGCCCGGTCCCAGACGTCGCCGATGCGCGAGCCGCCCCTCACGACCTTCGCGTTGACCTCGCGCAAGCGATCTCGCAGCTGATCCATCCTGTCGAGCAGCGCCGCCTTGGGGATCACGGTCTGCGCGAATGAGAGCAGCGCGGCCGCGGCGAGCGGGACAGGCGTCACCGGGATGATGGCGCCGATGCGCTCCATCAGCTCGACGGCCAGCCCGTCCAGCTCGGCCAGACGCCGCTCCTTGGGGAGTTCCAGCACGCCGGGCCGGGTCGAGAGCCATTGCCGCAGGGAAAGCGGCCCGCCGAAGTTGACCGCGGCGCGACCGTAACGCTTGAGCCGTCCGGTAATGAGACGTAACACATTGCTAGAAAAATAGTTAACCACAGTCATCAGCTGCGCGAAGCGCCCCGGCCGGTCCTGCGCGTCCACGAGTTCGCGCGTCAGGGCGCGGTCCTCCAGCACCCGATCGAAGTTGATGGCGACCGGCACGAACCAGATATCCCGATCGAACGCGGGATCGAGGATCGTGCGGCACATGTAGTCCAGCAAGCCGAGCTTCGGCGTGCCAAGCCGCCCGTCCCGCGACAGCCGGCCTTCTGGAAAGATCCCCTGGGTGATGCCGTTCTTCGTGATCAGGTGCACGTATCGCTCGAGCACGGCGTGGTACAACGGCTCGCGAAAGCCGCGGCGGACGAAGTACGACCCGAACGACTTGAACACGTACTCCAGGGGCCACACGCGAGCCCATTCGCCGACCGCGTAGCTCACGTGCGCGCCATAGGCGAGGACGTAGGCGACGACGATGTAATCCACGTTCGAGCGGTGGTTCATCGTATACACGACGACATCACGCTTCGGAATCCGCTCGAGCGATGCTTCATCCTGGTAATCGACGGTCACGCGGTACAACAGGTTGAGCACCACCTTCGCCAAATTGTAGCCGATGCGGTAGTACGAGAGGACGTTGAGCTGCGGGACGATCTCGTCGATGTACGTGTCCACGCGGCGCCGGACGTCGGCCTCGGAAAGGCCGTGCTCGCTCGCGTGCTGGGCGATGGCGGCCTGGACGATCGGATCTTGGGCGAGGGCGATCTTGGCGGTGCGACGTTGTTGCAGGTGATAACGCGCCAGCCGCGTGCGGAACTCGTGAATCGCGCGGAGGGCCCGGCGGCCGAGCCACCCGGTCACGCGGTTTCGCCTCCCTCCTTCTTGAGCTGCGCGTATCCCATTCCACGCAGGATCGTGATGCGCTTGGCCATGGGCGGGTGCGTGGCGAGGAGATCGGCGAGCATTCCTTCGTGTCCCGTGAGTCGTCGGCCGAGGGGATCGGCGATACAGAGGTGCGCCGCCCCGCGCTTGATGTGCGTGGTGGGGGCGTCGGCTCCCTCGATCTTTTGGAGCGCGCTCGCCAGCGCCATCGGGTTGCGCGTGAACTGGGCGCTCATGGCGTCGGCCAGGTACTCCCGCTTGCGGCTCACGGCCAGCGCGAGGAGCTGCGCAATGATGGGTGCCAGGATCCACGAAATGATCCACACGACGAGCAGAATGAGAATCAGCGGGCCGCCGCTGCCCTTTTTCCCACCACCTCCCGAGGATCCTCCGCCTCCGCCGCCACCTCCCCAGTTGCCGCTCCCCCCTCCTCGTAGCACCCGCGTTGCCCCGTCGTGCATCAAGGCCACCGCTCCCACGAGGGCCGCGAGGGTGGTCATCAGGCGGACGTCCAGGTTCTTTACGTGTCCGAGCTCATGGCCGACGACCGCCTGGAGCTCGTCCCGACTGCACAGATCGAGCAACCCCGCGGTCACCGCCAGATGCGCGTGCAACGGGTCGGTGCCCGTTGCGAAGGCGTTCGGGTCGGGGTCGTCCACGATCCAAATGCGGGGCCGCGGCACGCCCGCCGCGATCGCCATCTCCTCCACGACGTTCACGAGCTGCTTTTCCTTGGG
>DASQIB010000075.1:0-9611 GCA_035631795.1 Gemmatimonadales bacterium
TGAGGATGCGTCAGACCGATTGGACGGGTCGTCCGTGCGCGGCGCGCGGAGGGCGCCACGGAGCGCGGAGAGACCGGTAATCCAATGCATGTCTAAATATAAGTGGGCTTGCGACTTACGTCAACTGCCTCGAGATTATCACACAAATGACCACTTCTCCCATCCGATTTTTTGCCGCGGGGGTCCTCCTGACCGGCATGTTCACGAGTGCGCAGGCCGCCCAGACCCAATCGTTCCAATACCCAACCGCTCGCAAGGGCGACGTCGTCGACGACTACCACGGTACCAAGGTCGCGGATCCGTATCGGTGGCTCGAGGATCCGGACTCACCGGAGAGCCGCACGTGGATCGACGCCGAGAACCGTCTCACCGAAGGCTACCTCGCCGACATTCCGGCGCGCGCCGCCATTCGGGATCGGCTCACCAAACTGTGGAACTATCCCAAGTTCGGCGCGCCGTTCCGGAAAGCCGGACGGTATTTCTTCTTCAAGAATGACGGGCTGCAGAACCAATCGGTGCTATACAAGCAGGCGTCGCTCTCGGCCAATCCCGAGACCCTGCTCGACCCGAATCTCCTCTCGGAAGACGGCACGATCGCGCTCTCGACGTTGGCCCTGTCGGACGACGGACGGTTGCTCGCGTACGGCATGGCGGCGAGTGGTTCCGACTGGGAGGAGTTCCGTGTGCGGGATGTGGCCACGGCGCAGGACCGGCCCGACCATCTCAAGTGGATCAAGTTCTCCGGAGCCTCGTGGACCAAGGACGGCGCGGGGTTCTTCTATAGCCGCTATCCGGAGCCCACCGACAAGGCGCTCACGGACGTCAATCGGTTTCAGAAGCTCTACTATCATCGGTTGGAGACCGACCAGGCGCAGGACGTTCTCGTCTACGAGCGGCCCGACCAGCCCGACTGGGGCATGAACGCCGAGGTGACGGACGACGGCCGCTACGCGGTGTTGACGGTTTGGCTCGGCACCGACCGGCGGAACCGCGTCTATTACCTCGATCTGAAGAGCGCGAAGCGGCCCACGGTGAAGGGCGACGTGGTCCGCCTGCTCGACGATTTCGATGCGAGTTACGCGTTCGTCGGCAATGACGGGCCGGTGTTCTACTTCCTGACGGACCTCGATGCGCCCCGGAAACGCGTGATCGCGATCGACACGCGCCATCCCGAGCGGGCCCGTTGGCGGGAGCTGATCCCGCAGGGCCAGGACGTCCTCGAGGGGATCCAGATCATCCACGACACGTTCGTCGCCAATTTCATGCACGACGCGGCATCGAGGCTTCGTCTCTATGCGCTCGACGGGCGGATGCTCAAGGATCTCGAGCTCCCGACCCTGGGCTCGGTAGGCTCGATCACCGGTGAGCGCAAAGACGACGAGATGTTCTACGCGTTCACGTCGTTCCTGTATCCCACGACGATTTTTCGATTCGACTTCCGGAGCGGCGCGACGAGCGTGTTCAAGGCGCCGGCGATCGACTTCGATCCCTCGGGCTACGAGACCAAGCAGGTGTTCTATACGAGCAAAGACGGCACGCGCGTGCCGATGTTCATCACATACAAAAAGGGGCTGGCGCTCGACGGATCGAATCCCACGCTGCTCTACGGCTACGGCGGCTTCAACATCAGCCTCACGCCCAGCTTCTCGGTCGCCAATCTGGTGTGGCTCGAGATGGGCGGCGTTTATGCCGTGCCGAACCTGCGGGGGGGAGGTGAGTACGGCGAGGAATGGCATCAGGCCGGGATGCTCGCGAACAAGCAGAACGTGTTCGACGACTTCATCTCGGCGGCGGAGTACCTGATCGCGCAACGCTACACGTCCACACCCAAGCTCGCCATCGCCGGCGGATCGAACGGTGGACTGCTGGTCGGTGCGGCGATGACCCAGCGACCCGATCTCTTCGGCGCCGCCCTGCCGGCCGTAGGCGTCATGGACATGCTACGGTTTCACAAGTTCACGATCGGATGGGCCTGGGTGACGGACTACGGGTCGGCGGACAGCGCGTCGCAGTTCCCCTACCTCTACAAGTACTCGCCGCTGCACAACATCCGGGCGGGCACCAAGTACCCGGCCACGCTCGTTACGACGGCCGATCACGACGATCGCGTGGTGCCCGGGCACTCGTTCAAGTTCACCGCGACGCTCCAGGCCGCGCAGGCAGGGCCCGCGCCGGTGCTGATCGAGATCGAGACCAAGGCGGGACACGGCGCCGGGAAGCCCACGAGCAAGATCATCGAGGAGCAAGCGGACAGGTTTGCGTTTCTGGTGAGAAATCTGGCGATGTGAAGGTTGGGGAGGGTTAGGGGAGGTTAGAGGAGGTTGGGGAGGTTGTTGCGGTTCGGGGGCAACCTCTCCAAACCTCCCCCAACCTCCCAAACCTCCCAAACCTAGTCTATCAGATCCCCCAGCAGCTGTCGCGCAATCACGATGCGCTGAATCTCGCTCGTCCCTTCGCCGATCTCGCAGATCTTCGCGTCCCGCATCATCCGCTCCACCGGGTAGTCCGTCGTGTAGCCGTAGCCCCCGTGCAGCTGCACCGCCTTCGTCGTGGCGCGCATGGCGAGCTCCGAGGCATAGAGCTTTGCCATCGCCGCTTCCTTCTTGAAGGGCCGGCCATGCTGCTTGAGCCAGGCGGCATGATAGACCAGGTGGGTGGCGGCCTCGATCTCAGTCGCCATGTCGGCCAACGCGAAGTGGACGCCCTGGAAGGCGGCGATCGGCTTGCCGAATTGCCGCCGCGTCGTGGTGTACCGGAGGCACTCCTCCAGCGCCCCCTCGGCGATTCCGAGCGCCAACGCGCCGAGGCCGATCCGACCGCCGTCGAGTGTGTGGAGGAATTGGCGGAACCCGTTATTCACCGGTCCCAGCACGTTTTCCTTGGGGACGATCGCGTCCTGGAACACCAGCTCGCGCGTATCCGACGCGCGCCAACCGAGTTTGTCTTCCTTCTTGGCCGCCGCCACGCCGCGGCACTTGGGCAGCGACGCATCGTGCCCGACGCCGACGCGTTTCGCTTCCGCGAGGTCGGTGGTGTCCTTGGTGACGATGAACGCGGTGATCCCGTGGGTCTTCTTCGCGGTGGGATCGGTGCGGGCCGTCACGACGAAGATCTCGCCCACCCCGGCATGTGTGATGAAGATCTTCGAGCCGTTCAGGACATAATAGTCGCGCTTTTCTTCCGCCGTGCTGCGGGTGCCCCCCGCGTCCGATCCGGCGCCGGGCTCCGTGAGCCCGAATCCCCCCAACACCTTGCCCGCCGCGAGCAGCGGGACGAACCGTTTCTTCTGCTCGTCCGTGCCGAAGTCCACGATCGGCGATGTGCCGAGCGTCGTGTGGGCACTCACGGTGATGGCATGACTCGCATCGACCTTGGCGAGCTCATGGATCACCATGATGTAGGAGAGGTAGTCCATCCCGGAGCCGCCGAGCTCTTCCGGCCAGGGGATGCCGAAGAGGCCCAGGTCGGCCATCTGGCGCACGTTGTCCCACGGGAAGGTGCTCTCGAGATCGTAGCGCCGGGCGCTGGGCTTCACGACCTGTTGCGCGAAATCGCGCACCATGTCGCGGACCTGGAAGTGGTCGTCAGTGAAATAGAGAGAGTCGTGCATACGGCAAATATAGGGATCCTCTATCCTGTCGTCCCAAATCCCGCCGCGATGCAGTTGATCGACAACAGCAGGGGCGCGAGGTGATCCCCCGCCCGCTCGGCAGCCGCCGCACGATAGCGACGGAGGAGCTCGATCTGTTGGCGATTCACTTGGTCGAGCGTCGGCAGGCGGTTCGCGAGTCGCTCGCGGAACCGCGGGAACCGCTCGGCAAGTCCGGTGCACCCCGTGAGGCGCCGGACCATGTCCACCGTCCGATGATACTCGTCGGTCACGAGCGTGAAGACCTCCTGGCGGACCCAGGGATCAGCCACGAGTTCCGCGTACTGACGCGCAATGTCGAGATCGACGTAGGCGAGCGTTTTCTCGGCCTCGTCCACGATCAGCCGGAACAGGCGAAAATCGCTGAACATCCGCTGGAGCAGCGCCTCCCCGCGGGCGCCACGCACTTCGAGGAAAGTCGCCACGCCGGTGCCCACGCCGAACCAGCCGGGAATAAAGTGCCGGTTCTGCGTCCATGCAAAGACCCAGGGGATCGCCCGCAAGTCGGCCAGGGTCCGCACGCCGGTGCGGCGCGCCGGCCGGGAGCCGATGTTGAGCAGCGCGATCTCCTCCACCGGGCTCGCGGCCTGGAAGTACGTCACGAGGTGCTGGTGCTCGACGAGCCGGCGATACGCCGCATGCGCGGCGCCGGACAGCGCCTCCATCGCCTCATCGAACTCGGTGGTGGGGACGAGCGCGTCCTCCCGCTCGGATTTGAGCGAGTGCTCGAGCACGCTGGCGGCGAGGAGCTCCGTCTGGTAGGCGGCGGTGCCCCGGTTGGCGTACTTGAACGTGACCACCTCGCCCTGCTCCGTGAGGCGCAACCGGCCCTGGATCGATCCGGCCGGTTGGGCCGCGATTGCCCGGCCGGTCGGTGCGCCTCCGCGACTCACCGAGCCGCCGCGCCCATGAAAGAACGCGATCGGCACGCCGCATTCTCGGCCGAGGCGCGTGAGCCGGACCTGCGTCTTGGCGAGCTCCCAGTTGGAGGAGAGGAAGCCGCCGTCTTTGTTCGAGTCGGAGTAGCCGATCATGACTTCGAACACGCCGCCCTGCGCCCGGATGCTGCGCCGCACGACCGGCACCTGGAGCAGGTCGCGCATGATGTCGGGCGCGCGGCGCAGGTCGTCGATGGATTCGAACAACGGCACGATCGGCAGCGTGCAGCTTTCCACCCCCGCCGCGTCGGCGAATAGCCCCCCCTCCTTGGCGAGCAGGTAGACGCCGAGCACGTCGGCCGCGTCGTGCGTCATGCTGAGCACAAAGCTGCCGATCGCTTCGCGGTCGAGACCATCGCGCATCTCCCGGATGAGCCGGAACAGGCCGCACGGCTCGGCCGCATCCGCCGGCGGGGACCCCTGATCTCTCTGAAGCGGCCGCCCCAGCTCGCTGACGAGCCAGGCGCGCCATGGGGCGGACGCCGGCTCGGGGGGCGAGGGGAAGGGCTCGCCCTGGTTGCGCGCTCGCCAAAGAGCCGCGAGGGCCGCAGTGAGCCGTGGAGAGTTGTCCCGCACGTCGAGTCGGAACGTGCTGAACCGGAAGGCTTCAACCTCACGGCGCACCGGCCGCACGAGGAGCGTTGCGACGGTGCCGCAGCGCGCCGCCACAAGGCCCGCCTCGAGGGTTCGTAAGTCAGCGATCAGCTCGTCCGCCGTGGCGTACGCATCGTGGGCCTCGCCGGCCATCGCGTGGTCCAACCGGCGGAGCATGCAGGTCGCGTACTGTCGAAACACCTCGCCGGGGTTGCGCCGCTCAATGCGCTCTCGGTCGCCGGAGGCGTCGAGCAAGCGCGTCAGCGCTTCGCGAAACTGCGGCGCGATCGGGGCCGCTCGCTCCGTGAGACTCAACGCTCGCACGAGATCGCTCACGCGCTGCCGATACCGTCGCAGGCTGGCCATCCGGTTCTCGAGCAGCGCGCGACGCGTCACGTCGTTCGTGACGAATGGGTTGCCATCCCGGTCTCCCCCGATCCACGACCCGAACTGGAAGAACGGGGGGAGGTCGAAGCTCTCTCCCGGGTAGGCCTGCCGCAGCGCGCGCTCGAGCTTTTCGACGAGCTCGGGGACGACCTCGAAGAGGTTCTCGTTGACGAAGTACAGGCCCCAGGCCAGCTCCTGATCCACGGTGGGCTTCTCGAGACGGAGCTCTCCCGTGAGCCACAGGAGCTCGATCTCGGTTCGGAGATTGTCGACGAGGGCCATGCGCTCCCGCGGCGTCCAGCGCGGTGCCTCGAGGTCGACCAGGCGTCGATAGATGCGGCGATGCTTTTCGAGCACGGTTACCCGCTTCGCCTCGGTGGGATGCGCCGTGATGACCGGTCGCACCCGGAGCGCAGCGACGGTGGCGCGCGCCTCCCGCGGCGGGAGCCCGGCCCGCGCCGCGGCGGAGATCACCTGGGCGAATGTCCCGCGGACCTGCTCGTGGCCGCGCTCGACCTCACTCTGGCGCCGCTGGCGCATCGCGGCGTTCTGCTCGGCGATGGAGAGCAGCTGGAACCACATCCCCTGGGCTTGAATGGCGCGCGCGACCAGGTCTGGGGACGCGTCCGCGTCGAGGGGCTCGCCCCGGAGTACGCGCTCGATCTCCGGGTGGTGCATGCGAACGACGTCCACAAAGCAGTCATGCAGCAGGCCCGCCGTGTATCGCAGGTATTCGGCGGTGTCGACGAGGATGAACTCAGCCGGGGGCGGCGTCACGCCACGCGGTCGCGCGGCGGCGCGCCCGCGAAGAAGGTCGTGAGGTTGTCGAGCGCCCGGAGCCCCATTGCTACGCGGCTCTCGTGCGTCGCGCTCCCGATATGCGGGAGGAGGACCACGTTGTTCATCGTGAGGAGCGCGGGCGAGACCGTCGGCTCGCGCTCGAACACGTCGAGTCCCGCTCCGGCGATCGCGCCCTGCTTGAGCGCGGCGACGAGAGCCGCTTCGTCCACGATATCCCCCCGCGCGTTGTTGATGAGGAATGCCCCGCGCTTCATCAAGCCGAGCCGCCGCGCGTCGATGAGGTGGTGCGTCTCGGGCGTGGCGGGTGAATGGAGCGAGACGAAATCGGCCTCGCGCAGCACGTCATCGACGCTGGCGCGCGGCTCCGCCTCGAGCTCGGCCACGACCGCCGGCGGCGGGGGATAGGGGTCGTGGAAGATCACCCGCATGTCGAACCCGTGCCGAGCCCGGTGCGCCACGGCCCGTCCAATCCGGCCGAGCCCGATGAGCCCGAGCGTCTTGCCAGTGACCCGCGTGCCGAGCATGTGCGTCGGCCGCCACCCGGTCCACGTCTTGGCGCGCACCTCGCGCTCCCCTTCCCCACCCCGGCGCGCCACCATCAGCATCAGCAGGATCGCGTCGTCCGCCGTGTCTTCGGTGAGCACGTCGGGCGTGTTGGTCACGACCACGCCACGTGCCTTGGCCGCCCCCGTGTCGATGTTGTTGAAGCCCACCCCGTAGTTGGCGATGATGCGCACCTTGAGTGGCTCGGTGCCCAGCAGCTGGGCGGTGACCTTATCGGTCACGGTGGGAACGAGCGCATCGGCGGTGCGCAGCGCGTCCGCGATCTCGGTCGGACTGAACGTATGGTCGTCGGCGTTGAACCGCGCGTCGAAGTCGCGGGCCGCCTGTTCTTCGGCCGGCTTGGGCAGCCGACGCGTGAACACCACCGTCGGGCGCCCGGATCTCTCCGCGCTCACCGCTCGGCCAGCACCGGCCGGGCCGGCTGCCGCGCGAGCGCTTGTGCCACCGTGCCTCCGAGCTCGGCAGGACTCGGCGCCACGGTCAGCCCCGCGGACCGCATGATCTCGGCTTTCTCGGCGGCGGTATCGCCGAACGCGGAGATAATCGCGCCGGCATGGCCCATGCGACGCCCCTTGGGCGCCGTGAGGCCCGCGACGTACCCGATCACGGGCTTCGTCATCTGCTCCTTCACGAACATCGCGGCGTCCGCTTCCTGGGGGCCGCCGATCTCGCCGATCATGACGACCGCGTTCGTGTCGGGATCCTGCTCGAACAGGGCCAGGATGTCCACGAAGGAGCTCCCGTTGATCGGATCGCCGCCGATCCCCACGCTCGTGGTGATGCCGATTCCGAGCGCTTGCATCTGGGCGGCGGCCTCGTAGCCGAGTGTGCCGGAGCGTGTCACGACGCCGACCGTACCGCGCGTGTAGATGTGGCCGGGCATGATCCCCATCATGGCCCGGCCCGCGCTGATCACGCCGGCGCAGTTCGGTCCTATGAGGGTCGTGCGCCGATCCTTCGCGTAACGCCAGAGATACCGCTTGACGCGAATCATATCCTGCGCGGGCACGCCGTCCGTGATCGTTACGACGAGGCGGATGCCGGCATCCGCCGCTTCCATGATAGCGTCGGCGCAGAAGGGCGCGGGCACGAGAATGAGACTCGCAACGGCTCCGGTGCGCTCGACGGCCTCTTTGACCGTGTTGAATACCGGGCGGCCCAGATGCTCGTTGCCCCCCTTTCCCGGCGTCACACCGCCCACGACGTTCGTGCCGTAGGCAATCATCTCTGTGGCGTGGAAGGTGCCCTTATCGCCCGTGAAGCCCTGGACGATGACGCGAGTTTCCTCGTCGAGGAGGATGCTCATTGGCGAGCTGCCACGACGCGGTCGGCGGCTTCCGAAAGCGTGTCCGCCGTGTGGATCGCGAGGCCGCTCTCCTTCAGGATGCGGCGCCCCGCCTCGACGTTCGTACCGGCCAAGCGCACCACCAGTGGCACTGGCACTCGGACTTCCCGGACGGCCTGCACGACGCCCTGCGCCACCCAGTCGCACCGGTTGATCCCTGCGAACACGTTCACGAGAATAGCCCGGACATTCTTATCGGAGAGCACGAGCCGAAACGCGGCGGCGACCCGATCGGGACTCGCGCCGCCGCCGATGTCGAGGAAGTTCGCGGGCTCACCGCCCGCATGCTTGATCATGTCCATCGTCGCCATGGCGAGCCCGGCGCCGTTGATGATGCACCCGATGTCACCCTCGAGCGCGACGTAATTCAAGCCGTGCTCCGCCGCCTCCGCCTCGCGCGGATCCTCCTGGGCGTAGTCGCGCAGCTCGGCGACGTTGGGCCGCCGGAACATCGCGTTGTCGTCGAAGCTCATCTTCACGTCCAGGGCGAGCACCTGGCCGTCCTTGGTGACGACGAGGGGATTGATCTCGACCATGGTGGCGTCGAGCTCCCGGAACGCCTGATAGGCGCCGAGGATCGCGGTGACGGCCTGGCCGACCTGGGGCGGAGCGAGACCCAGCCCGAACCCCAGCTCCCGGGCCTGGAACGCCTGCATCCCGACGGCGGGCTCGACGACCTCCCGCAGGATCGCCGCGGGCTCGCGCTGCGCGATCTCTTCGATCTCCATGCCTCCGTGCGGGTGGGCTACGACCACGATGCGCTCGCGCTTCCGGTCGAGCACGAGCCCGACGTAGAGCTCGCGCTCGATCGGGAGCGCCTGCTCGACCAGCAGCCGATGTACCGGAAGACCTTCGGGACCAGTCTGCGCGGTCACGAGCGTTTTACCGAGCAGCTCTTTGGCAGCCTGGCGGACATCGGCGTCCGTCGAGCAGAGCCGGATGCCGCCCGCCTTGCCGCGCGCGCCCGAATGAATCTGGGCTTTCACGACCCATCGCATGCCGCCGATCTCGCTCGCCCGGTACACTGCCTGCTCCGCGCTGTAGGCCACGCCGCCCTTCGGGACGGGCACACCGAACGCGGTGAGCAGCTCCTTGGCCTGGTACTCGTGGATGTCCACGACTACGCTCGAGCCGCGGCGAGCGACGACGAGCTCTTCGCGCGGGCCGCGATGGCGGAGGCGATCTGGACGATGTTCTGGGCCATGCGCGCGGAGGCGGCGTCGATCATGCGGCCGTCCAGCTGCGCGGCGCCCCGCCCGGCCCGCGCCGCCTCATCCAGCGCGAGGAGGATGCGTTGGGCGCGATCCACTTCCGCCGCCGGCGGCGTGAACAC
>DASQIB010000076.1:0-7007 GCA_035631795.1 Gemmatimonadales bacterium
GGCCAGGTAGTCGACCAGGGTGGGGTCGGGCGTGACGTTCTGCTGCGTCAGGAGCCGCTCGAGCACCGCTCGCTTCACCTCGCGGTCGGGCTCCTTGATCTCCGCGACCAGCCCGCCCTCGAGCCGGGTCACGATGCGCTCTTCGAGGCCGGTCAGGGTGTTGGGCGCGGCCGGTGCGGTGAACACGAGCTGCCGCTCCTTGTCCTGAAGCAGGTTGAACAGGTTGAAGAGCTCCTCCTGGGTGCGCTCTTTGCCCGCGATCAGGTGGATGTCGTCGAGCAGCAGCGCGGTGGCCCGACGGTAGCGCGCCCGCCACCAGTCGACGCGGTTCCCGTCGATGGCGGTGATGAGCTCGTCGATGAACGCCTGCGTCGAGAGACAGGCCACCACCGCGCGGCGGCCCCGCGCCAGCTCGAGGCCGATCGCATTGAGGAGATGGGTCTTGCCCAGGCCGCTCTTTCCCACGAGTACGAGCGGGTTGTACTTCTTGCCCGGCTTCTCGAGCACGGCGTGCGCGGCGCTCACGGCCACCTGGTTGGACGGACCGACGGCATAGGCGTCGAGGGGAAACGCCGCGGACGGCCCCGGGGGCGGCGCGGCCCCCTCTCGCACTTTGGCCGCCGCTTTCTCGGCCTCCGACAGGCGCTCGGGGTCGCGGAACACGCTCTCCCCGGCGGCCTGCGGATCGAGCTCCGCCACTTCGGCCTCGAGCTCTTTGAGCCGCTCGACGTCCTTGGTGAACGCGGCGATCGCCTTGTCGACGGACGCGGGCGTATCCTCCTCGAGGAGAGCCTCGAGCCGTTGCGTGCGATAGCCCTCGCCCTCCCATCGGAGCACCGCTTCGCCCACCCGTGCGCGCCAGGCTTCGACCGCCTTCCCGACCGTGACGGTCACGTCGGCGAGGAAGTCGCCGAATTCATCGGCTCCGCCGCCGGGCGCCGGCTTCGCGCCGCCGTCTCCGGGCGCGGCCGCCGCGGCGCCGCTCCCGAGGCCGAGGATCTGCTTCGCCGTCTCCGCGTTGATGGTGGTGTCGTTCACGGCCTGGAACGCCACGAGCCGGTTGAGCGCGCCCATCAGCTCCCGCACGTTCCCGGCTTCGGCCTGGGCCACGGTCTCGAGGACTCCCGGCGCGAAACGCGCGCCCCGTTCCTCGGCCTTGCGCCGCAGGATGGCGACGCGTGTCTCGTAGTCGGGCAGGCCGATATCGACCACGAGGCCACCCGACAGGCGCGAGATCAGGCGCTCGTCCAGGTCGGCGATCTCGGGCGGCGGGCGGTCGCTCGTCAGGACGATCTGGTGGCCCGCCACCTGAAGTGCCTCGGTCAGATGCAGCAGCTCGGACTGCATCTCCTTTCGGTTACTCAGGAATTGGACGTCGTCCACGAGGAGCACGTCCACGTTCTGGAAGCGACGCCGGAACGTGTCGCCCTGTCCCGCCGCCAGGCTCGCGTGAAATGCCTCGACGTACTCATCGAGGGTCATATACTCGATGTTCAACAAGGGGGCGGTCTTCTTGGCGGCTTGGCCGATGGCCATCAGCAGGTGCGTCTTGCCGAGCCCCGAGCCCGAGTAGACGAACAACGGGTTGTACGCCGCTCCAGGGTTCTCGGCCACCGTGTGCCCGGCGGTGACCGCGAGCCGATTGGCCGAGCCGACCACGAACGTGTCGAACGAGTACTTGGGATTGAGCGCGCTGGTCATGCCGCAGTCCCGGCGGCGAGCTTCTTGAGCACGAGCTCGGAGATGGCCTTGAGCGTCTCGAACACTCCCAGACCGTGGAGCGCGTCCGCGCTGAAGCTCGGGACGCCGCGGAAGTTGAGCGCGTCGTCGAGGTCCGCGGCGGAGAGGATCAGCTCCCGCGGGAGATCCTGTTTGTTGTACTGCAGCACGAGCGGGATGGTGCGGACGTCCACGCCGTGCTCCAGCAGGTTGCTCTGGAGGTTCTGGAGGCTCTCGAGATTCTCGTCCAGCTGGCGCGCCTGGCTGTCCGCCACGAACACCACGCCGTCCGCTCCCTGAAGCACGAGCCGGCGGGTCGCGTTGTAGTAGACCTGACCGGGCACGGTGTACAGCTGGAACCGCGTCGAGAATCCCGAGATCTGCCCGAGGTCGATCGGCAGGAAGTCGAAGAACAACGTCCGGTCCGTCTGCGTGGCGAGCGACACCATGCGCCCGCGCCGCGAATCGGGGACCCGGCCGTAGATGTAATGCAGGTTGGTCGTCTTCCCCGACCGCCCCGGGCCGTAGTAGACGATCTTGCAGGTGATCTCGCGCGTCGTGAAGTTGACCAGGGACACTGGCTATCTCCCGAACAGCGTGTTGAGGCTGTCGCTCAGCTCGCGCTCGAAGTCCGCCGCCAGCACCTGCTTGGGCACGCTGTCTTTGGGGCTCGCGGCCTGAAGGTCGGCGGCGAGCTGCTCAAAGAATAACTGGACCAGCCCGAGCGACGAAGCGTCCAGATCGTACGCGACGAGCGCGATCAAGCGGCCGCGGCCGGTCTTGACCCCGGCGAGAAAGATCCCGTGCCGCTCGCCCTGATGGTTCAGCGCCGCGAACGGCGGCTGCTGCAGCTGGCGCGCGATCTCTTCCGTCGACGCTATGATCGCGGCCCCGAGCGCCGCGGCGGACATCACATCCATGGCGCGCGAGAACCCGTGCTGCGCCAGCACCTGACCCGCCGATGTCATTACGAGCACGAGCCGGGCGCCCGCCTCCTTCACGAACTTGACCAGCGGCTCGAGAGTCCATTGCTCCACCGCGCGGGTGCTCATCCCACCACCTCGGCCGCGCGCAGCAACTCCAGGCGCACCAGCCCGACGTTCACGTCGGGCTCCGCGACGGCCACGACCAGGATGTCGTTCGGCGTCGGCACCACGAGCAACGCCCCTCCCTCCGCCTGGAGGTGCCAGAACAGACTCGCCCCTACGCCGGCCGCTTCCATGGCGCGCCGCAGTCGCGTCGCGAGACTCGCCGCGAGCGCCGCCACCGCGGAGCCCTTGATCCCCTCCATCAGCTGCTCGGCGACCACAATCCCGTCCTCGGCGGAGACGAGCATCGCGCCGCGGACCCCGCCGACGCGGGTGATCAGGTCGAGCGCCTTGCCGTAGCCCGCGGTGGCCGTCATCCGTGAGCCTCGAGCCAGCGGCGCGCCGCCCCCGCCGCGCGCTGCGCGATGATCGCCAGCCGGCCCATGGGCACCGCGCGGTCGCGCACGACGAGGAGCAGCGCGTCGCCCGTGGGCCCCGTGAGGTGCACGTGACCGCTCCGTCCTTCGGCGGCCACACCGGTCCACTTCCCGAGGCCGAGGAGCTTGGTCGTCCGCGCGGCCTCCTGCGACACGCCCGCGAGGTAGGCGGCGACCGCGTCCGTCACGTCCCGACCGTGCGCGTTCTTGAGCGCTCCGCCCAGCACCCGTCCCGACGCATCGAGGAGCAGCAGCCCTTCTTCCGCGCCCTCGAGGCCCGCGAACACGCGCGCTTCCTCCAGCGGTTGCGCGGCCGCCGGAAGCGGCTCCTCGACCGGCGACGGGGAGGGGGAGGGGGCGGCCGCGGGAGCGGGGGGGGTCCCGGGGGTGTCTTGTGGCACCTGCCCACCACGCGCCAAAGCGAGCGCCTGCGCCACACCCTGGTCGTCGGGCGCCGCCCGCTGCGCCGCCTCGAGGTGGGCCGCGGCCTGCTCGACGTCGCCGACCTTGAAATAAAGGAAGGCGAGACCCTTCAGCGCCCCGATATGGGTCGGCGCGATCCGCAGCGCCATGTCCCACTCGTCGAATGCGCGCTCGTAGTCGTGCTTGTCGGCGAGGATGCGCGCGTACAGATCGTGCGCGTCCGCGAGGTGGGGATGGCGCTCGAGCCCCGTGACCGCGACGCGATGGGCGGAGTCGAGCTGTCCCTTGTGCCGGAGCAGCTCCGCCAGCCGCAGGAACACAAGGGAGTCCGGATCCTGGGCCAGCTGGGACGAGAGCTTCTTGATCTCGTCAGCCATGGATCCCCGTCCCCGTGCCCGTAGCGAGCGTCCGCGCCGCCGCCTTGGCGCGCCCGACGTCATCCGCCTGCACCAGCTCGGACTCGGAGCGCGCCGCGAGACGCTCCCACTGATCCCATTGCTCGACCGCTTCGCCGAACCGGCCCGTGGCGACCAGGGCGTAGCCGAGCATCCGGTGCGCGGCCACGAGCAACGGGTCGAGTCGGAGCGTGCGGCGCAGCTCTTCCACCGCGTCGGGTCCCCGACCCGCGGCGAGCGCGATGCGCCCGAGCAGGAGATGCACGGCGGGATCGTGCGGATGCACGCCCGACGCCTGCTCGGCGATCCCGCGCGCGCCTTCGAGGTCGCGACGCGCGAGGGCCTCTTCGGCCCCGGCCACGAGGGCGGCCAGATCGGCGGCGAGCGTGGTTCGCTCGCGCTTGACCGTCCCGGGGTCCGACAGGACGATGATGCCGGCGCTTTCCAGGCCGAACAGTGTCTTCGCGACCTCGAAGTCCGAGCGCCCCAGCTCGGAGGCGATGCCGCGCACGTCGCGCGTGCCGTCGATCATGGCCAGCATCTCCCACTCGGGCGGCAAGAGGTCGAGCCCGCCTCCCCCGCCTTCCAGCGGCGGGGCGAGGGTCGGCACGACGCCGAGATGGGGGATCCGCCCTTCGATGCGCGACCACTCGTCGATGCGCCGCGCCCCTTCCATGAGCAGGGCCTCGGTCGGGATGCTCACCATCGCTTCGGTCGGCACGTCCGTGAGCGGGCCCTCGGTGAAGGAGAAGTAGCCTTCGCGCCAGCTCATCACCTCGAAGACGACCTCCTCTATCTGAAAGCGCACCTGGCGCTGCAGCTCGCGCGGGGTGATGGCTCCGAGCGACACCAGGATCTCGCCGAGCCGGCGCTTGTCGCCCTGGCGCTGCTGCATGTCCCGCGCGCGCTCCAGGTCGGACTCGCTGATCTTGCCGGTCCGGAGCAGCAGCGCGCCCAGCGGGTGCGGATTGGACCGGATCTCGGCGAAAATGATCTTGCCATCCTCGAAGTAGATCGTTCCCGCATTGTGTCGCAGCTCGGACGTGACGCGCAGCAACCCCGTCTTCCGGCTCAGGTCGAGCAGCTGGAAGACGTCGTGGATGCCGAGCTCCCGCAGCGGGCCTTCGATCGCCATGGCGGGATCCTAGTCCGGAGCGAAGATGTGTTGCAGGTCGAGCGCGGTGCGGGCGTGAATGCGCGCCCGTTGCGCGAACGGCCCGCCGGGATCGATCCGCGTAACCTTCTCCCACGCCTGAACCGCTTCGCCGTACCGGTGTAACCGCGCCAGGACGACGCCCTGCTGGAACAGCGCTTCCACCTGTTCCGGGTCGAACTTGAGGGCGCGCCGAAACGCCTCCAGGGCCTGTTCGTCGCGCTTGTCGTCGAGCAGCGCGCGTCCCAGCAGCAGGAGGGCCGGCAGGTCGTAGGGGTCCTGCTCCAGCAGCTCGGCGAGCCGGGTGACGGCGTGGCGCACCCGCCCGGAGCGGCGCAACAGATCCGCGAGCGCGAGCGCCGCCTCGTGAAAGGTGGGCAGCACGTCCAGAGCCCGCTCGTAGGCCTGCTGGGCGTCGCTCCATTCCTCCTTCTCCTCGTGGAGGCGCCCGAGGTCCAGCCACACCTGCACGTATCCGTCGTCGAGCTCCAAGGCCGAGCGGTAGGCGTCGAGGGCTCCCGCTTTGTCGCCGACGCGCTGCGCGATGTCGCCCTGCAGCTTGTGGAGATCCGCGCGCGCGGGAGCGCGGATCTGGGCCTGCTGGAGCGCGGTCAGCGCCCCGGCGGCGTCGCCGCCGGCCGCGCGTCCCTTGGCCACGGCGACGAGGGCGTCGACATCGTCGGGCGTCAGCGCCAGCAGCTCTTCGGCCAGGCCCCGGGCCTCGTCGGCGCGGGGGCCGCCGAGGGCGAACAACGCTTTCACCTCGCCGAGGCGGGCATCGGCGCGGTCGGGGTCGAGCCCGCGGGCTTCGCGATAGCGCTCGAGCGCCTCGCCGTGGAGGCCGCGCTTGGCGAAGATGTCGCCGATCAGCACGGCCGCCTCGGCGCGATTCGCACCCCGTTGTACCGCGCGCACGGCTTCGGCCGCGGCCACGTCCATCAGGCCCTTGCTCACGTAATCGCGGGCCAGGGCCAGCGGGTCGTCCGCGGCGCGGGGCGCGGGCGGCTCCGGCGCCGCGGGCGGCGCCAGCTCCTGGAAGATGTTGTCCAGGAGGCGTTGATCGAAGTTGAAGTCCTCGCCGATGGACTCGGCCGTGACGTCCGCCGAAATCTCGGGCGCGATGCCGATCGTCGCCTTCTCGTACTGCAGGTCGATCGTGAGGGCGAACTTCTGCGACACGTAATACGGATCGAGCTCGAGGGCGCGCTTCGTGGCCCGGAGCGCGCCGTCGAAATCGCCGAGGTTGGACAGCGTGAAGCTCAGGTTGTAGTGGGCGCCGGCGTGGTCGGGATCCGCCTCCACGGCGCGCACGAAGGCGTTGCGCGCGTCCTGAAACCGCTTGAGCTCGACCAGCACCAGCCCCACGCCGTTCCACGCCGGCGCGGAGTTCGCTGCGCTCGAGAGGACCTGTCGGTACGCCTCGAGCGACAGCTGGAACCGGCGCAGCTGATAGAGCAGCAACGCGAGGTTCAAGCGCGCGGCGCTGAACGTGCCCTGGAGCTGCAGTGCCGTGCGGAACGACTCGATCGCGGCGTCCGTATTGGCCCCCCCGCCCTGCGCCTGGACGACGCCCAGGTTGTTCCACCCGAGCACGTACTTGCCGTCGACCTCCACGGCCTGGCGGTAGGAGGCGAGCGCCTCGTCGGTGCGGCCGGCCTGATGCAGCACCACGCCGCGCTCGTTCCAGAGTTTGGGAGAGTCCGGTACTTCGCGCAGCAACGTGTCGTACAGCTCGAGCGCGGCCGCGAAGTCGTGCTTCAGGAGGTGCAGCTCGGCCATCGCCTGCAGCGTGAGGCGCCGATCCTCGCCCCGCTCCAAGGCCAGGCGATACTCGCGCAGCGCCTCGTTGTAG
>DASQIB010000077.1:0-17907 GCA_035631795.1 Gemmatimonadales bacterium
CCTTTCGCTGAGAGGGTGATGGCCTTCACGTCTACCCTCGGATCGAACGCCAATTCATCCCTGACGTCCCGCTCCAGGTCCTTATCGCTTTTCCACTGCCACATACGCCAACTCCTTTCCGATTGCAGGCCGAGATCATCATGAATCGACACACGCTGCGTGCTCCGAACAATTAGAAGTCTCCCGGGCTGAAAAACAGCTGAACGCGGGATGAAAGATCCGACGGGGTGGCCGCTTCGCGCGGAAGGCGGGTCGTGCGACGGCGGGAAGGGGGCATCGTCATTGAGCTGATCCAGGACTTCCATGCCACGCCCGAAGACCGTGTCCCACTGCCGTCGCCATGACGCCTCCTGTTGCTCGATCATAGGCTCCGGGGCGTGAAGGGGGGGTGACCTCGCCGCCAAGCTTTCTTCACGCGTTTCTCACGGCGAGTCACGGCGGGGCCAGGTATGGATGAGCGGTGGCACCGCACGCGCTTAGGACACGTCCGATGACGTCACTGTGACTCACCGCCTCGCGCGGCTCGTATTCGTAGCGTTCCTGTTCACGGTCGCCGCATCGCGGATCTTCGTCTAGCTCATCATGGCCGGGCGGTTCGCCGGGCAGGCCGAAAGCTCACCGCCCGCTAATCGTGGCGCAGGGCCTCGATGGGATCGAGGTGTGCCGCCTTGCGGGCCGGGTACCAGCCGAAGAACACGCCGACGAGGGCGGAAAAGGCCACCGCAATGAGCCAGGCCGAGGGCGGCGTGGCGGTGCTCCATCCGGTGAGGTGGCCGAGCAGCGCGGCGCCCGCGAAGCCCCCCGCCAAGCCGATGAGTCCGCCGAAGAGGCTCATCACGACGCTCTCGACGAGGAATTGCGTGAGCACGTCGGATCCTCGCGCTCCGACGGCGAGCCGGATGCCGATCTCACGCGTCCGCTCCGTGACCGATACGAGCATGATGTTCATGATCCCGATGCCGCCCACGACGAGCGAGATCGAGGCGATGGCCGCGAGCAGCAACGACATCACCTGCGTGGTGCCTTGCGCCGCCTGGGCGAGGTCGCTCTGGTTGCGGACGGTGAAGTCGTCGCTCTCGTCCTTGGCCAGGCGGTGTGATTCGCGGAGGATGGCGCGAAGCTCATCCTGCGCCGCGGGAATGTCGGCGGGCGATGCCGCGCTGACGAGGATCTGTCCGATAAACGTGGCGCCGCTCAGGCGCGCCTGCGCCGTCGTGTAGGGGACCAGGACCACGTCGTCCTGATCGGCGCCGCTCGCGGTCTGGCCCTTGGGGGAGAGGACGCCGACGATGGTGAACGGCTCGTTGCGCAGGCGGACCTGTTGCCCCACGGGATTCATGTCGGGGAACAGATTGTCGGCAACGGTCTGGCCGAGCACTGCGACCTTGCGCCTGGCGCGCAGATCGTCAGTGCTGAAGAACGTTCCCTCCTGCACCGGCCAATCGCGGATCGTCTGGTAGGCGATTGAGACGCCGTTGATGGCCGCGCGCCAGTTGCCCGCGCCCCCTACGATCTGTGCCCGCGTCATCGTGACGGGAGACACTCCTGAAAAGGTCGTGCCCTCCCGGGCGAGTTTGTCCGCGTCGTTCACGGTCAGGCGGTTGAAGGTCTGGGCGCCCAGGCTCACGCCGGCCTGGGCGACGGCGCCGGGAGTGATGACGATCAGGTTGGTCCCCAGGCTCAACACCTGCTCGCGGATGCGTGCCTGGGCGCCATATCCGACCGCGACCGTGAGGATGACCGCCGCCACGCCGATCACGATGCCGAGCATGGTGAGCAGGGTGCGCATCGTATTCCGGCGCAGGCTTTGCGCCGCGACGCGGACGAGCCTCGAGGCTCTCATGCCATCGCCGCCAGGTGAGCGTCCATGGCGCGGCGGCGATCGCGCGTGGGCTCGTCGCGAATGAGGCGACCGTCCCGCAGCTCGATGAGCCGCTTCGTGAACTGCGCGACGTTCGGATCGTGGGTGACGACGAGCAGCGTGATCCCCTGATCGTTGAGGCTCTGGAACAGGGCCATGATCTCGGCCGACGCGTGGCTGTCGAGGTTCCCGGTGGGCTCGTCGGCCAGGAGCAGGGTCGGGTGCGTCACGAGCGCTCGGGCGATCGCCACGCGCTGCTGCTGTCCGCCGGAGAGCTCGCTCGGCTGGTGGCTGAGCCGGTTGCCCAGGCCGACGCGTTCGAGCGCGCGGCCGGCGAGCGCGGCCGTGTCGCCACGGCGCCCCGAGCGGTCGTACAAGAGCGGCAGCTCGACGTTCTCGAGCGCCGAGGTCCGGGCGAGCAGGTTGAACCCCTGGAATACGAACCCGAGCTTGCGGTTCCGGACGTCGGCCAGCTCGTTCCTGCTCAAACGGTCGACGCGGCGCCCGTCGAGCTCGTAGCGGCCCGACGTCGGCGTGTCGAGGCAGCCGATGATGTTCAGTAGCGTCGACTTGCCCGATCCCGAGGCGCCCATGACCGCGATCATCTCGCCGGACTCGACTGCCAGGTCGACCCCGCCGAGGGCCCGGACGTACGTCGCCCCGGTGCGGTAGACCTTGGTGACGCCCACTATCCGGATCACGGGCGGTGCGGGGCCCGTCGCCGCCGTCATGGTCAGAAGACCCGGCGCCCGGGCCCCTGCGGCGATCCCTGGAACGGGCTCGCCGTGCCGCCCGTGGGCGCGCCTCCGGCTGCGGCGGTGATCACGCGCATACCCGCGGTCACTCCGCCACCCTGGACCGCGGTGCGCTGGCCGTCGCTGAGCCCTGGCGTGACGTGTACGCTCGCCAGGCGGCCCTGCGGCGTGAGGTACCAAAGCGTCGGGATCGTATCCGCCACACCGCCCGTCGGCCGGAAGCGGAGCGCCGCGTTCGGCACCATCAAGACATCGGTCGCCGAGCCGGTGACGAAGGCCGCGGTCGCCGTCATGCCGGGCAACAGCTTCCTCTGGGGATTGGTCACCGCCACGACGACGGTATAGTTGACGACGTTTTCGACCGTCGTCGACTGGAGCCGTACTTGGCGCACGGTGCCCCGAAACGTGGCTTCGGGGTAGGCCGCCACCGTGAAATGGACTGCCTGGCCCTGGTGGATCTGGCCGATGTCGCTCTCGTCGACCGAGGCCAGGATCTCCATCTGCGAGAGGTCGTTCGCGATCAGAAAGAGCTGCGGTGCCTGAAGGCTCGCGGCGACCGTTTGTCCCACATCGACGTTGCGCTGCACCACGATCCCGTCGATGGGGGCGTAAATGGACGTGTAGAGCAGATTCTGGCGTGCCTTGTCGAGCGTCACCTGCGCCGACTTCGCGTCGGCGTGCGCGGACGCCAGCGCGTACTGCGTGGCGGCGAAGTCGCTCCGGGTGAGCGACTGCGAGGCGTAGAGCGCACTGTCGCGCGCGTAGTCGCTTTCGGCCTTCAGCACTTCGGCCTGGCTGCGCTCGAGTCCCGCTTCGGCGTCCTGCACCGCCTGCTGCTGCAGCGTCGGGTCGATGCGCGCGATCAGCTGTCCCCTCTTCACGCGGTCGTTGAAGTCCGCGTAGATGGCGGCGATCTGCCCGGACACCTGTGTGCCCACTTGGACGGTCGTGACGGCCGCCAGGGTTCCAGTGGCCGAGACCGCGGCCTCGATGTTACCGCGCGCCGCGGTGGCGAAGCGATAGGCCGGGGCGTTGGAGCCCCGAGGGCGCATGAGGAGCCAGCCGCCGATGGCGACGAGCAGAACCGCGCCCGCGATGAGGAGCCGCATGCGCCAGGTCCGCCCTGAAGCTCGACGGAATTCGGGTTGCTCGGCGTACTCGACGCCAGCGTCGGGCTCGCGGGAGCGAGGCGGCAGGACGCTGGAGGGCGCCGAGGCCGGGGGTGCGGCTGGCGTGCTGATCATGCTGAGAGCCTAGTGCCGTGATCATAAAGAGTCCCTGAACCGGCCTGGAAGCGGGTGTGAGTTCTCTTACAAGATGAGTTCCGCCGGCCCTTCGCGAGCGCTTCGCAATCTGCTCCCAGAGCACATCGTCGGCATAGACTCTCGCTGCCACACGCATGTCGGGGCGCGCGGTGATGGGAATGTCGTGGGTCAGTCCGTTCAGCGTCGCGGTTTGGGGCGCCATGTTCGCCGTCAGACGTCCCACTCGTCACGCGCCTCCGGGGAGTGCTCGCACCGGATGCGAGCGCCCGACTAGGCGGGAACCTTGGGCTGCTGCTTCCCGAGGAGCCGCTGGATCGTGGTCATTTCCCGGGTGAGCAGGTCGAGGACGTCGTCCAGAGTGAGAATCCCGGCAACGCGCCCGCCTTCACCCGTCACGACGAGGCGGCGGGTGCCCAGCTCGGCCATCTTCGCCAGCGCCTCTTCGATCGGTGTGTCGTTGCTCACCGAGTGCACGGGCGTCGTCATGACCTCCGACACCAAAGCGTCGTCGGGACCACGGTTCTCCGCGACGCACCGAATCACGATGTCTCGATCCGTGATCACCCCGACCGCGTGGCTGCCGCGGTTCTCCTTCAGGACTACCAGGGTTCCGACGTCGTACTCCGCCATGCGCGCGGCCGCCGCCCGGATGTTCTCATCGGGCGAGGCCGTCGCAATGATGCGACTGCAGATCCGACCCGCTGACATGATCGCCTCCTTGATGGGTGCCACTAAGGTGCCTAGACGACGGTGAAAGGAAGGTGAGACGCGTGGGAAACTCTCACCGACATGAGCGGGCGGCCCTTTTCGGCTCGAAGGAAGTGCTCATCCGGTCTTCACGCGAACCTCAGACGTCGGGGGCTAGGCTGGTCTCATGATCAAGGCGAAGCTGTACGCCACGGCCTCGCACTAGACCGGAGCAGTGACCATGCCTGCCGCTCTTCCATACGCGATTCGCGTGGCCGCGCATCCCCTGGTGGGCACGCCACACGACTTCGATGCCCTGCTGCGGCTGAGCGGCGATGCCCGCTTCGTGCTCATCGGTGAGGCGTCGCACGGCACGCACGAGTTCTACCGCATACGATCCGAGATCACCAAGCGGCTGATCAGCGAGAAGGGCTTTACCTCGGTCGCCGTCGAAGCGGACTGGCCCGATGCGTACCGCGTGAACCGTTACGTGCAAGGCCGCGGATCGGACGATGATGCGGCGGACGCACTCGGGGGGTTCCGCCGGTTTCCGCAATGGATGTGGCGCAACGCCGACGTGCTGGACTTCGTCGGCTGGCTCCGGGCGCAGAACGACGGAAGGGCCGAGGCTCAGAAGGTCGGCTTCTACGGCCTGGACCTCTATAGCCTGCATGCCTCGATCGAGGCGGTGATCGAGTATCTCCGCATCGTCGATCCCGAGGCCGCGCAACGCGCCCGAGCCCGGTATGGTTGCTTCGACCACTTCGGGGGCGACCCGCAGGCGTACGGCTATAGCGCCGGCTTCGGGCTGGCGCCGTCGTGCGAAACCGCTGTCGTGCAGCAGCTCGCTGAGCTGCGGAGGTCGGCGGCGGACTATGCGCATCGCGACGGCCGCGTGGCGGCGGATGATTTGTTCTACGCCCAGCAGAACGCAAGGCTGGTGAAGAACGCCGAGCGCTACTACCGCACGATGTTCGGGCACCGGGTCGCGTCGTGGAACCTGCGGGATCAACATATGTTCGAGACGCTGAACGCGCTCGTCGACTTTCACGCGGCTCGAGGACGGCGCGAGAAGGTCGTGCTGTGGGCTCACAACTCGCACCTGGGCGACGCTCGGGCGACGGAGATGGGCGAGGCCGGGGAGCTCAACGTCGGTCAGCTGGTGCGGCAACGCTACGGCGGCGACGCGCGTCTGGTGGGGTTTCTTACGCACGAGGGTACCGTCACTGCCGCGTCGGACTGGGACGAGGCCGCTGAGCGAAAGATCGTGCGCCCAGCGCTCGCCGGAAGCTACGAAGCGCTCTTCCACGAGACCGAGATGTCCAACTTCATGCTCGACTTGACGGCGTTCGGGCCCATGGTCACGGGGCTCGTACAGCCACGGTTGGAGCGAGCGATCGGTGTGATCTACCGGCCCGAGACGGAGCGCGTCAGCCATTACTTCCACGCCGCCCTGCCACAGCAGTTCGACGCAGTGCTGTACTATGATCGCACCCGTGCGGTGGAGCCGCTGGAGCGCACCGGGCTGTGGGAACGGGGCGAGGTCGCAGAGACGTTCCCGTCGGCACTGTGAGGACGAGGGTCACCGTGGCACCGCCGCGGGGCTGCAGCTCATCCCCGGTCACGCCATGCCCGTAGGCTCGGTGACACCGAGACCCGGTGCCCCGCACGTCCGAGCGAACCAGCAGGGAGCGCACGTGCACCGCCTTGACCCCTGATGCCGGGTGACCTTGCTTGGTCGATATTACGCCGCACCCGAGTCGATGCGGTGCACCGGGACTCCGCCGTACACCGCCCCCGCCTCGAGGCGCCAGTGCTTGGGTACGACGCTCAACGCACCTACCTCCGTGTCGGCGCCTATCTCCACGCCGATGCCGATGACGCTACCGACGCCGATGGTGACGTTGCGTCCCAGCCGGACCGGCGCCGTCTTGAGCGTGCCTCGTTCCACGGTGTGGCCCGACAGATGCACGCCTGCACCGATGACCACGCCGTCCGCGAATTCGAGCAGGTTGTCGTCCATCACCGTGAGGCTGTTGATATAGACCTGGCGACCGAGCCGTGCGCCGTTCAAGCGGTGGTAGAACGTCCACAGCGGCGTGGCGCGGAACAGTGTGCCCGCGAACAACCGCACGACGTGGGCGGACGCGAGGTACCGGGCCCAGACCAGGAGCGGTGTCGGAAGGTCGGCGATCAAGAGCTCCGCGTTCGGCGGCGTCCGCCACCCGAGGAGCCGCATGCTCAGCGGGGAGAGGACCATCACACCGAGCGCGAACACGATGTAGGCCGGCACGAGCGCGGCGGAGAGTATGACGATCCGTACCCACACCAGAGCCACGCCCCGGTGCAGGACCCAGATCCACAACGTGGCCGCGGGCACGACGGAGAGCCCGAGGACCACGCTTTCGACCAGCGCGGCGGAGACGATCGTCCAGGCGATCCGCCACCCCTTGCGGATCCGAGCCCGGACGCCGGAGTTATCGGCCAGCATGGCGCTCACCACCGAGTACGATCCGGGCGTCAGCACCGCGGGCGACGGTCCGCCGCTGGTGCTGGTGCCCGGGATGGACGGGACCGGCCGCCTGTTCTACCGACAAGTGCCGCTGCTGGCGCGCCGCTACCGAGTCGCGACCTATCGGCTCAGGGACGACGCCGCGAGGATGGATGTCCTCGTGGCCGACCTGGCCGACGTGATCGGCTCGATTGCCGGCGGAGCGCAGCCCGCGCTCGTGGTCGGAGAATCGTTCGGCGGGACCGTGGCGCTGAGCCTGGCCCTCGCACGCCCCGACCGCGTGGCGGGTCTGGTCGTCATCAATTCGTTTCCGCGGTTCCTGCCGCAGCTGCGGCTCCACCTGGCCATGCTCGCCCTGCGGATGCTGCCCTGGGTAACGATGCCGCTGGTGCGCCGGCTCACGGCCTTTCGGATGCACTCGCGGTACACCCACCGGACCGAGCTCCGCCGTTTCATGGAGCTCACGACGGCGACGACACGCGCCGGATATCTGGCGCGCCTGCAGATCCTCACGCAGTACGATGTGCGCGACCGTTTGGGAGACATTCAGGCTCCCACGTTGTTCCTCGCCTCCGAGCGCGATCACCTGGTCCCATCGGTGGAGCAGGCGCGTCAGATGGCCGCTCGTGTACCAGGCGCGGTGGTCCGCGTCCTGCCGGGACACGGGCACATCTGCCTCATCGCGCCGAACCTGGATCTCGCGGCGATTCTGGACGAATGGCGTCGCTAGGCTCGGCTCGCGGCGGCGGCGTCCAGCAGCGCGCGCACCTCGTCGCTCGCCTGCCCGAAGTCGTCGTCCCAGGCCCTACGGCGTTCAGGGGCTCTGGCGTCCGGGCGCACACACCTTCCCGCGGCTGGTGCTCGCGCAGAGCGGCAACGGCGGCCACCGCAGGGAGATCGCGTCGAATCCAGGCTGCACCTCTTGCATGGGGCCCTCCCCGGTGCGTCACACCCCCGTCATGATGAGCCCGCGGACTTCGGGTAGCTCGCGGATCATCGCCTTGAACTGCGGCCACTCCGTCGCGGCCCAGACCTCGGTCGTGGCGTGCCCCGCGATCCGCACCAGCGTCGCGACCTTGGTCGCGGTCTCGACATCCGGGGCGCGGAACACGTCGACGTAATCGTACGGCCCCAGGACGGCCCAGCTGTGCAGCCACTCGACCTGGGGGCATTCGGCGCGAATGGCGGTCATTGCCTGCCGCTCGAGGGTCTCGACCGCGTGGGGCAAGCGGGTCGCCTCGGGAGAGACGCGGGTGAGCATGATGAACGGGGTCATCCTTTCACGACTCCAATGGGGCGCAGCCGCGCGACTTTGCGCGCGAGCCCCGCTCGATGTACGACAGCGACCACACGCTCCACATCCTTGTAAGCGAACGGCGCCTCCTCGGCGAGCTCGCCGCTCGATGAGCAGGCGACCGCGATACCTTGTGCCTCGAGTTCCCGGCGCACCTCGGAACCCGGCTTGGTGCGCTTGGCGGCATGACGGCTCATCGCCCGTCCCGCGCCGTGACAGGCGCTGCCGAAGCTTAGGGTCAGCCCTTCGTCCATTCCCGCGAGCACGTACGACCGGGTGCCCATGCTCCCGGGGATGAAGACCGGCTGGCCGGCCCGCCGATACCGTGCCGGCGTCTCGGGATGGCTCGGCCCGAACGAACGCGTCGCGCCCTTGCGGTGCACGCACAGCAGCTCGCCGTCGTGATCCTCGAGCTTCGCCATGTTGTGCGCGACATCATACACGAGGCGCAGCCCGCCAACAGTGCCGAAGAACCGCTGAAACACCTCCCGCACGGCCTGCGTGATCGCCTGCCGGTTGCACCACGCGAAGTTCGCGGCCGCGCACATGGCGCCGAAGTAGCGCTGTCCCTCGGGTGAGGCGAAGGGCGCGCAGGCGAGCTCGCGGTCGGGAAGGGTGATGCCGTAGCGCGGCATCACCTGATCCATCAGCCGCACGTAGTCGGCGCACACCTGATGGCCCAGGCCGCGGGAGCCGGTATGGACCAGCACGCCGACTCGGCCGGGCTCGAGTCCGTAGAGCCGGGCGGCCACCGGGTCGAAGATCTCCTCGACGACCTCGACCTCGAGGAAATGATTGCCCGAGCCGAGGGTCCCGAGCTGGTCGCGCCCTCGCGTCTTGGCGCGCTCGGAGACCGCGCTCGGATCGGCCCGGCCGAGACTGCCGTTCGCCTCCGTCACCTCGAGGTCGTCGAGCGTCGCGAGCTCGCGGTCGAGCAGGTAGCGGCACCCTTCGCCGAGCACGCGATCGAGCTCGGCGGGCGTCAACGCCAACCGACCACCGCGCCCGGTGCCGGACGGGATGCTGCGCGACAGCTCGTGGACCAGCTCCCTGAGATGCGGCCGCACCGCCGGCTCCTGCAGCTCGCAGGCGAGCAGGCGGACACCGCAGTTGATGTCGTAGCCGACGCCACCCGGCGAGATCACGCCGTCCGAGGCCCGCAACGCCGCCACGCCACCCACGGGGAAGCCGTAGCCCTCATGGATGTCCGGCATCCCGTAGGCGTACTGAGTGATGCCCCGCAACGTCGCGACATTCATCAACTGGGTGAGCGAGTGGTCCAGGGCGATCTGTCGCCACAGCTCGTCGTCGGCGTACACCCGCGCGGGCACGCGCATGTCGGCCCGCGTCGTGACCGGAATGTCGTGCACCAGCGCGCTGAGCGCCGCCGCAGTGGCTGACGGCATCGTGTCACGCTCAGACGTCGAAGACAATTTCCGCCTCCACACCGCCAGCGATGGGCGTGACCTTGAGGCCGTGGAACGTCGCTGCTTTGATCCGCGACGGCGCCTCCTCCACCGGCACGCCGTGCATCCGCACCTGGAGGATCGTGTCCGTGGCCTTGTGGACCTCGAACTGCGTTGCGACCCAGCGCTCGGTCTCGGCGAGCCCGATCAGCTCATTCAGCCAATCGACGAGCAGCGCATCGCGATCGGGCGAGCGGATATCGATCTCGCGGTACATGTCCTGCGGCGGCGGAGGCTCGCCGCCCAGCTCGAGCCGCGCCACGGCCCGTCCAGCCTCGGCGGCGAGCTCGCCGAACGACGGCGCGCGGAGTCGCAACTTCACCTCGGCGGTATGCTCGAGCAGCTCGGTGGTTGCTTGCATGGCCAGCGTGTCGAACCATGGCCGCGCCGCCGTGATGCGGTCGTGAAACCAGCGTGAGGGCTCCGTGCCCTGCGGGTCTTATGGGGGTAACCGTCGCCGCTGGACTGGGGGATTCGCCGAGCGTGCCGAGCAGGAGAGAGGTGCGTGCACCCACAAATCGCCGTGCACCAGTAAATCGCGCGGTAGAGTGAGGGTCATGGCGCTACGCTAAGCCGGGCGCGCTGAAGTTCGGATGAAGACCGCTTCAGGCGACCTTCAGACTTGCGCCATTGCGCGCGCGCTAGCCTCCAACGTTCGAAACGGACGGGGCGAGGAGCCAGCGTGGGTCATGCCTTGGAGGTCGAGCGGCTGTCGGTCAGCTTCGGGCGTACCACGGTGCTGCGGGACCTGAGCTTCGCGGTGGCTGCGGGCGATTCGCTCGCGATCATCGGTCCCAGCGGGTCCGGCAAAACGGTGCTGTTCCGAGCCCTCATCGGCGCGATTCCGTCTCTCGGGACCGTTCGGTGGGCGCCGGGCACGCGGATCGGGTACGTGCCCCAGAAGCTCGACCTCGAGCGGGACCTGCCGCTGTCGGGAACCGACTTCCTGCGCGCCAAGGCCGACGTGTCGAAGGCCCCCCCGCTCGCCGTGTCGCGCGCCCTCGCGCTCGTGAGCCTCACCCCCGAGATCGCCGCGGCGCCGATTGGGACGCTCTCCGGCGGGCAGTTCCAGCGGTTGCTCGTCGCCTTCGCCCTGATCGGAAGTCCCACCGTGCTGCTGCTCGACGAGCCGACGGCTGGCGTGGACGAGCCCGGGGAGGAAGGGCTCTACGTCATGATTCGTCGTGTGCAGCAGGCGGCGGGTCTCACTCTTCTCCTGATCTCGCACGAGCTGAGCCTCGTGTACCGGTTCGCGACCAACGTGTTGTGCTTGGGGCGCCGCGGCAGTTGCTACGGACCGCCTGTGGAGATTCTCACTCCCGAGCGGTTACAGGAAGTGTACGGAACGCCGCTGAAGTACCATTTCCATGACCAGTAGCCCGTTTGGGCCGCTTGCGCTGTCGGTCGGGATGGCGGCGGCAGCCGGCCTGGTTGGGTGTTTCGCCGTGATGCGGCGGATGACGCTCGCGTCGGACGCGATGTCCCACGTCGCGCTGCCCGGGATCGGACTCGCGCTGGTGCTGCACGTGAACCCCGTCCTGGGGGGCTTGGCCGCGTTGCTCGTGGGGACCCTGCTGGTGTGGGGGGTCGAGCACAACACGCGCCTGCCGACGGAGGCGATCGTCGGTGTCGCGTTTTCGACGGCTCTGGCCCTGGGCAGCATGCTCACGTCGGGTGAAGAGCTGATCAACGCGTTGTTCGGCGCTCCAGAGCAGGTGGGGCCTGCGGAGGTCATGCTGGGGCTCGCGGCCGCGGTGCTCGTGGTCGGGTTCGTCCTCTTGGCGAAGAGTCGCCTGGTCATCGCGCTCATCTCGCCCGACCTGGCGCGGGCCGGCGGCATCGACGTGCCACTCGTCAACCTCCTTTATCTCCTGGCGTTCGCGCTGACGGTGGCGTTGGGCCTGCGCTATCTCGGGGTTCTGCTGATGGGATCGCTGATCATCATTCCAGCGGTGACCGCGAGGCACCTGGCCGGCAACCTGCGCGCGATGCTCGTCATCGCGGTCACGTTGGCCGTCGCGTCCATGCTGGGCGGCTTCTACGGGGCGCCCCTGCTCCACGTCGCGACCGGACCTCTCACGATCGCCGTCGCCGCGGCGTTCTTCGGCCTCAGCTTGGTGAGACGTCGAGTCGCGTGACAGCGCAGTTGCTGCAGATTGGCGCCCACACCGTCCACGTGACGCGGCCGGACAAGATCCTGTTTCCGGGCGAGCGGCCGCTGACCAAGTGGGACCTGGTGGAATACTACCGTCGCATCGCGGGAACCATGCTGCCCTACGTCGAGGGCCGGCCCGTGACTATGCAGCGCTTTCCCGACGGGATCGAAGGGGAGGGGTTCTTTCAGCAGGACGTCCCAGCGTATTTCCCGCGCTGGGTGGCCCGCGCGATGGTCGCCAAGGAGGCCGGCAGGGTCACACACGTGCTGTGCCAGAATGCGGCGACGCTCGTCTACCTCGCGGACCAGGCCTGCATCACTCCCCACGTATGGTTGAGTCGTGTGGACAAGCCAGCCCATCCCGACCGCTTGATCTTCGATCTCGACCCGCCGGACGACGACTTCGGTCCGGTCCGCACGGCGGCGCGGCTCGTGAGAACGTTGCTCGGTGAGCTCGGTCTGTCGACCTACCTGATGACGACGGGGTCGCGTGGGGTGCACGTCGTCGCACCGCTCGACCGGACCGCCGTTTTCGACCAGGTACGCGCGTTCGTCCGGGAGGCCGCGGTGCTGCTGACCCATCGCCATCCGCGTGAGCTGACGGTGGAGGCGCGGGTCGCGCAACGGGCGGGCCGACTGTTTCTCGACACGGGGCGCAATGCGTACGCGCAGACGGCCGTGGCGCCGTATGCCGTGCGGGCGAAGCCGGGCGCACCGGTGGCCACGCCGCTCGCGTGGGACGAGCTCGAGGACCAGACACTCACCGCCCGGACGTATCGCCTGGACAACATGTTCGAGCGTCTTGAGCAGACGGGCGATCTCTGGAGGGGCATGGCACGCCAGGCGACGTCACCGACCGAAGCGCGCCGCCAGCTGGCGGATCTGCTGAAGTCGGAGGGTGCGACGTTTGGAGGTTGAGACGCTCACGCGTTCACGGCGCGCGCCGCCGCTCGGCAGCGAGGCCGGCCACCGCGAAGCAGGCAAGCGCGATGTACATGAAGAAGCCGTAGACACACGCGGGATACCCGAGCACGGTGCCGGGTGCGCCCGGCGCCGGGCAACTCGTCGCCCCGCTGCCGAACAGCTCCTGGTACGACAGGAATCCCGAGAACGCGACCCCGAAGAGGCTGATCGCGAGCATGATCGTGAGTGCTCGTTTGGCGGTCATGAACACGTCTCCCCGCTCACATGTTGGCCGTGCCTGCCAGCGGTGACAGGATGCCCGCGTCCGCCACGGCTGCCGGTTTGCGGACGGGTGCGACGAGGAGCGAGACCGGCAGCCGGTTGAGCAGGCGCTCGGTGACCGAGCCGAGCAGCAGGCGCTTGACCCAGCCCTTGCCGTGCGATCCGACGACCAGCAAATCGGCGGGCCACTCGGCCGCTTCGGCTGCGAGCGCGAGGGCCGGGTCGCCTGACCGGACGGTTTGTTCGGCCCCGGGGAAGCGCAGCAGCGGCCAGACTTCATGCTCGAGGGCCGCCACGCTTTCGTCGTGGAACCGCCGTGGGTGCGGACGGCCTCCTGCGCGGTGCTTCCCCCGAGCCACCGATCCACGCCCGATGGTGCTTGCCGCCTCCAACTCTCCGCTCTCCCCATTCATCAAGAGCGACGTGAGCGCGGCTGCGGGGTCCTGTACGACGTCACGAAGTGACAGGACGTAGCCGCCCTCGTGGCCAGGCGCCAGCCGAGCGCCGCCGCGGATGCGGCCTCCGGGGAATCGTCGACGGCGACGATGATCGGTTTCCAGGTCATGTGTCGGTCCTCGTTCCTCGGCTTGTTCGCGGGCTCAGATGCCCGCCATGATGAGTCCGCTGACCTCGGGAAGCCCGCGAACCATGGCCTTGAACGCGGGCCATTCGGTCGCGGCCCAGATCTCGGTCGCAGCGTGCCCAGCGATCCGCACGAGCGTCGCGACCTTCGTCGCGGTCTCGACATCGGGCGCCCGGAACACGTCGACGTAATCGTACGGGCCGAGCACGGCCCAGCTGTGCAGCCACTCGACCTGCGGGCACTCGGCCCGCACGGCGTTCATCGCCTGGCGCTCGAGGATCTCCAGCGCATGAGGCGAGCGGATCGCTTCCGGAGAGACGCGGGTGAGCATGATGAAAGTGGTCATCGTTTCACGACTCCTTTGGGGGCGAGGCTTCGCTGAAGCATGCCGCGACTGGACTGACCAGGACATGAAAGGAATTCTCACGCCCATGCGAACCGGCGGGGCGACGTCGGGATGCGCCCGAAGTGGAAGCTCGGTGTCGTGTACCGAGATCTGAATGGGCAACAAGGGCCTGACCTACTTGTGCCCTTCCACTAGGAACGACACTCTCGCGTTCACGCGGTACTCCGTGATGCGATCGCCTTCCACCGAGCCCGTGAAGTTGTCGATCCAGATCGACTTGATGTTCTTCACGGTCTTGGCGACTTCCTTCACCGCCGCCTGCGCCGCCTCGTCGAAGCTCTTCTCTGACTGAGCGATCACCTCGATCACCTTCACGACGGTACTCATACCGTTCCCCGTTAATGTGAATCCCGGCCTGCATGAGCGAATGTGGCAGCGCTTCAATGAGGGGACTCTGAGGTGCCGGATAAATTCCCTTCCTCGCCATCCGGCGCGGTGGCGACGCGATGGGGCTCGCCAACGTCAAGGTGATGATCCCGTTCTGCCGGACACTGGAAGAGGGCCGCCGGGTCGATCGGGTCGAACGACCTGACGTAGTTGACACTCGGCGTCGATCGGGATTCGGAGATCCTCGCGCAGCGGTTCGACGAGCGCGATCCTGGTATGAAGCGCTTGATTCAAGTCGTCGTGGGTATCGCCCAAAGGACGCCCGTCGACTACAGCTCGACCGTCTGTCCGAGTGCCGGCATTTCGATGCGCGTGTCCGTGAGACGGGTCGCGAACCGACGCATCGTGTCTTCTTCGCCGTGCACCAGGAAGGTGCGGCGCGCGCCGGTGTGCCGGTACCAGGCGAGGAGCTCCGCCTGGTCGGCGTGAGCGGAGAAGGCGTTGATCGTGTGAAGGCGGGCCCGCACGGGGATCTTCTCGCCGAACAGTTGCACCTCCTTGGCGCCGTCGATGATTTGCCGCGCCAGCGTGCCTCTCGCCGCGTAGCCGACGAATACGACGCTCGCCTCCTCGCGCCCCAGATTGTGTCTGAGATGGTGGCGTATCCGGCCTCCCGTGCACATCCCGGAGCCGGCCAGGATGATCGCCCCTCCTTTGATGACGTTCAGGGCGACGGACTCGGCCGTTTCGCGGGTGAAATGGAGGCCGGGGAGGGAGAAGGGGTCGCTGCGTGCGGCGAATAACCGGGCCACTTCGGGCTTATAGCACTCCGGATGTCGCCGGAAGACCTCCGTGGCGGAGATGGCCATGGGGGAGTCCAGGAACACCTGGACCGACGCCGGGATCCGGCCCTGGTCGATCCCTTCCCGCAGGTAGAAGAGGATCTCCTGGGCCCGTTCAAGCGCGAAGGTGGGGATGATCACGTTCCCACCTCGCCGCAAGGTGGCGGTCACGGCCGTGTACAGCTCTTCCACCGACGGTCGGAGACCCTTGTGCAGCCGATCTCCGTACGTGGTCTCCAGTACCACCGCGTCGACCGCGGGTGGTACCGCGGGATCGCGCAGCAGCCCACGCGCGGAGTTGCCGAGATCACCCGAGAACAGTATCCGGCAGCGGTGCCCAGCTTCCTCTAGCTCCAGGAGGACGCTCGCCGAGCCGAGGATGTGGCCGGCGTCCAGGAACGTGGCTCGCAAACCGGGGGCGAGGTCCAGCGGTTGCCCATAGACGGCGGTGCGTCCGAAGTAATCGGTACTGTTCAACGCGTCGAGGGTGGTGTAGAGTGGCGCCGCTGCATCGTCGCCCGGGTCGCGGCGCGCCTGCTTCCGGGCCCGGTACCGCGCCTCCTCCTCCTGGAGGTGCGCTGCGTCCAGCATCACGAGACGCGCCAGCTCCCGGGACGCGGCCGTCGTAACGATCTCGCCGCGGAACCCCCGCTTCGCGAGCAGGGGGAGACGCCCGCAATGGTCGAGGTGCGCGTGGGTCAGCAACACGGTATCGATAGTGGCGGCATCGAAGCCGAACGGCTCGGCGTTGTCCTCGTCGAGGGTACGGCTCCCCTGGAACAGCCCGCAGTCGATCAGCACGCGCCGGTCAGCGCATTCCACCAGTTGGCAGGAGCCCGTGACCGCCCGAGCAGCGCCGTGGAACGATAGCTTCACGCGAGCGGCTCCCCGGTCGCGTACCACTGCACGTCTTCCAGATCGATCACACCCTCCGCCATGAGAAAATCGGGGTCGAACGCCCGACGCCAGTAGCACGCGGCCACCAGCACGACGGCCATGGGCTTGATCTTCCGAGTCTGCACCAGCGCCAGCGTATTGAACAGCTCGTTGAACGTCCCGTATCCGCCGGAGAGAACGACGAGGCGCACGCCACGCGTGTCTTCGCGGTTGAGGAACCCGATGTCCTGGTCCGTGCGAGTGTAGCTGGTACTGTCGGTGGCCGGAGCGCCGGCACCAGTAGCGCCACCAGCGTCCTGGCTCTCATGCGGTTCAGTCTACGGGAAGCACGTCGGAGACCCGATGAAGCAGGTCTGAAGGGTCGTTCAGCGAAACAAGGCGGCCCGTGACTCCGAACGGCAATCGGAGCACGGGCCGCCTACGCATCGGTTACCCGGAGTCGAGGAATTGTCTTCCCCGTTCTTCTTCCCTCGGCGACCGCTTAACTGTTCGTTCGCGGTTTGGCCTCGGGAGCTCCGGCTTCCATTCCCATGAGGCTTGACGGGCCTCGTGGTTCGCCGATGCGAGCGCTGCAAGTCGTCGAATCGCGGATCGACCTCTTGCACTGCACGTCGTCGCGCCACTCCGACGTGGGTGAGGCTCGCGATGGGCCTCACCGCTCCAGACGAAGTGATCACTCGGATCGTCGGTTCCGCTTCCGTTGCCGGGCCTGGAACCTCCCCGACTCATCTGGAGCAACAGGGATGGAAGATACGCCCGGACTCTGAAGCCGCAAGGAAAGCACAATGTGGATCTCTTCATGCGGCATCGGTCGGGCTACGGGCTCGAGGGGCCGCTCCGTTGCCGCACCGCGGCCGCCAGCTGGTCGAGGAACCCGACCTGACCCCGCACGATTCTCCACCGCGCCGCCCAGAACGGCCCGCCCGGGTGGACCAGCAGCACCTGGAGCACGCCGTTCACCCGGCGGTACAGCAACAGGCCGGCGCCGTTCTTCGGCATGCGGCCCTCTCTTCCCACCGGCTCAACGGGAAACTAATCTGGCCGGGTGCGCCTGCAGGACCTCGCGAGCTCCTTCGCCCGACTGGAAGCGACCGGCCCTCGGCTTGCCGCCGTGCGCATGGTCGCCGAGCTCTTCAGCCGGCTTCCCGAGTCGGAGCTCGAGGCCGCCGTCTATCTGCTGCAGGGGCAGCTCGGCCCGCCCTACGAGGGGGTAGAGCTCGGTGTGGGCGAGCTACTGCTCGTCCGCATCCTCGCCCGCGCGTACCACTCGAGCGAAGCGGTCGTCGCCGGGCGGTACCGCCGCGCCGGGGACCTGGGCCTTGTGGCGGAGTCGCTGGCGACGGAGCGCCGGTCCCGGCAGCTCACGGTGCGCCGGGCGTACGACGCGTTGCTCGACGTCGCCCAGGCGAGCGGGGCCGGGGCGGTGGAGCGCAAGACGCACCTGCTCGTCGCCCTGCTCGGTCGCGCCTCGTCCCTGGAGGCGCGCTATCTCGTCCGCATCGTCCAGGGGCGTCTACGGCTCGGCATTGGCGACGCGACCGTCATCGAGGCGACTGCCCTCGGCGCATTCGGCGACCGCCGCAAGAAAGCGATCGTCGAGCACGCCTACAACGTGCGTTCGGACCTGGGCGCTGTCGTGCGGTTAGCGTATGCGAAGGGCGAGCGCGGCCTC
>DASQIB010000078.1:0-25929 GCA_035631795.1 Gemmatimonadales bacterium
CGCGGCGCCGGGCGGGTGGGGGAGAATACCCGACGCAGGACGGGTTCGGGTGGACCAACGGAGTGGCCCTCGCGCTGGGGGCAGAGGAGGGTAACCACTAGATTAATAGCACACCCAACGCCGGCAGCCCGTCGATGCGCCGCATGCACCCTCACCTCCTCGTGTTCCTCGTCCTCTCGGCCAGCCGACTCGCTGCCCAGGACCACGACCACGCCACCGAAACGCTCGGACACGTCACGTTCCCGGTATCCTGCAACGCCGAAGCGCAAGCGCGCTTCGAGCGCGCGATGTCGCTGCTCCATTCGTTCTGGTGGGAGGAGGGCGGCCGCGCGTTCAAGGCGGTCGCCGTGGCGGACACGACGTGCGCCATGGCCTATTGGGGCATGGCCGTGAACGCGTGGGGCAATCCGTTCGTCGGAGGGCCGGCTGGTGAGAACCTGCGCAAAGGTGCCGCCGCGGCCATCCGCGCGCAGGCGGTTCCCGCGCCGACTGGTCGGGAGCGCGGATTCATCGCCGCGGTTGGCGCGCTCTACCGCGACTACGAAGACGTCCCGAACGCGCGGCGGCTGCAGGCGTACTCCGATACGCTCGCGCGCCTGTATCGCGATGTGCCCGATGACCCCGAGGTGGCGATCTACTACGCCCTGTCCCTCGTCGCCACGGCGTCCGCGACCGATACGACCTTCGTCCGGCAGAAGCAGGCCGCGGCGATCCTGAATCCGCAGTTCCGTCGTTTTCCCCAGCATCCGGGCCTTGCGCACTACATCATCCACGCGAACGACTCACCCGAGCTCGCGCCCCTGGGGCTCGATGCCGCGCGGCGCTACGCGCAGATCGCCCCGTCCGCCCCGCACGCCCAGCACATGCCGTCGCACATCTTCATTCGGCTTGGCTTGTGGGACGAAACGATCGCGGCGAACCAGCGTGCCCTCGATGCGGGTATCACGTACGCGCGCGCGCAGAATCTGGGCGGCGTGGCGCCAGAGCAGTTTCACGCGGTCGATTACATGGTGTACGGCTATCTACAGGAGGGGCGGGACTCCACGGCCAAGCGCACCGTCGGCGAGGGGCTGGCCCTCACCACCGCGATCACGAGTGACGCGCTGGTGACGAACTACAACCGCGTCGCGATGGAAGCCCGCGTCCCCCTCGAGCGCGACGATTGGGTGGCCGCGGCGCGCTTGCCGGTCCGCGCGGCGGGGAAGGGAGGCATCGGAGAAGCCCTGGGCCACTTTACACGCGGCATCGGGGCCGCCCGGAGTGGCGACACGACGCAGGCGCGCGCCGAGATCGCTGCGCTCGCGGGGATCGAGGCCGCACTGGCGGGACAAACAGGCTACAACTGGTCGCGCATCGTGGGCATCAGGAAACAGGCGGTGACCGCGTGGGTGCTGTTCGCCGCCGGCGACACCGCGGGTGCGCTCCGCGAGGCCAAGGCCGCGGCCGATCTGGAGGATGTGACGGAGAAGCATCCGGTCACGCCCGGGGAGCTCCTGCCGGCCCGCGAGCTCGAGGGCGACCTGCAGCTGGCCGCCGGTCGCTACGGCGAGGCGCGGCTGGCGTACGAGTCCACCCTCCGCCGCGAGCGCCGGCGATCGCGCAGCCTGTTCGGCGTCGCCCGGGCGGCGGAGCTCGCGGGCGATCGGTCCGCCGCGCGGGCCCGGTACACGGAGTATCTGGCACAGATGCAAGGGGGCGACGGCGGCCGCCCGGCCGTCGAGGGCGCGCGTCGCGCCCTGGCCCGACTCTGACCATCTCCGCGCTCGCACTCGCCACGTTCCTGCTCGGTCTCCGGGGGGGGGCGCCGCCTGGGATCACCTGGAGTCCCCATCCGCCGCTCGAAGGCTCGCTCGTGATCCTGGCCGTCCACTCGGACAGCGTTGTGGACGTGCAGGGCACGCTCGCGGGCCAGGCGCTGCACTTCGAGCGTGAGGCGGATGGCTTCCACGCGCTCGGCGGCGTTCCGTTCGGGTCCGACAGCGCCGTCGCGCAGATCGTGCGGTCCTACGCGGATGGCATGGTCGATACGGCCACCGTCCCCCTCCCGGTACGGCGCCGTCGCCTGCCCGGCGAGCGGCTGCGCGTCGCTCCGGAGTTCGCGCGGCCGCCCGACTCGTTGAAGGAGCGCATCCGCCTGGAGAGCGAGCTCGTGGACGGTTTCCGCGAGCGGGCGCACGAGACCCCACGGCTGTGGCACGAGCCGTTCCTCCGCCCCAGGCCCAGCAGGATCACCAGCGGGTTCGGCACGCCACGCATCTTCAACGGGGAGGTACGGAGCCGTCACTATGGAGTGGACTTCGCGGGGGAATTGGGCGCGCCGGTCGAGGCGGCGAACCGCGGCGTCGTGGCCCTCGTGGCGGATCTCTACTACAGCGGGACGACCGTGCTCATCGATCACGGGGCCGGTCTCGTCACCGGCTACTTCCACCTCAGTCGCGTGTCCGTCGTGCCCGGCGACACGGTCGAGCGCGGCCAGGTGATCGGCCTCGTGGGAGCGACGGGACGAGTCACGCGGTCGCATCTGCATTGGTGGGGGACTTACGGGGAGATCACGGTGAATCCTCTGGATCTCCTGAAGCTGGGGGGGAATCTGGAGTGGCAAGGACGAGGAAATGCAAAAGCTAGACGCACAGACGCACAGCGGTAAACAGGAGCTGGTGAGCAGGTAATCCTGTTCACTCAAACTGTTCACCCCTGTGCGTCTGTGCGTCTAGTAGTTGCCTGTCCTATTAAGCGAGGTACTCCTCCCCGTACATCTTGATCAATTCGAAGAAGTACGACAGCGCCAACGGTCCGATGAGCAGCCCCAGAATCCCGAAGAATGGCACCCCCGCCAATGCGCCGAGCAGTGTGACGAGCGGATGAATGTTGGCCCACCGCTTGAAGATTCGTGGGCGGACCACGTAGTCCACGTTTCCGACGACCACCACACCGACCAACGCAAGGAAAACGCCAGGCAGGGCGTGGCCGCCGAGGATGAGAGCGAGCGCGCCGGGCCCCCAGACGAGTCCGCTGCCGACGACGGGAAGAATGGCGAACACTGTGGTCACGACGCCCCAGAAGACCGCGTTTGGGAGCCCTGTGATCAAGAACAGGATCCCGACGACCGTCCCCTGGATCGCCGCCGTGAGGCCCGTGCCGATGATGGTGGCGCTCGTGACGTCGCGGAAGCGCTGGCGCAGCTTCTCCGTGTTTTTCGCCGAGAACGGGATGTAGGGTTGCACGGCCTCCCAAGTCTGCTGGGGCTGGAGCAGCAGGTAGAACAGGCCGAACAAGGAGATCGTGAGGTTGAGCGCCAGCCGGGTGGCGGTGCCCACCAGCCCGAACGCGGACGAGCCGAGCCATCCGACCACTTGGGCGCCCAAGTCGGCCAGCCGGGGTCCGAGCTCGATGCCCCCGAGCCTGAGCTCGCGCAGGCGACTGAGCAGGGGATTGCGGATGACGCCGCCGGCGATCTCCTGGGCCTGGTTGACGATGAGACCCGCGAAGGAGACGCCTGGAACGACGATCAGAAACAGCGCGAGGACGACCACGAACACGGCGGCGAGGCGGGGCCGCACGCGCATGCCCAGCCAGTCGTGCACCGGGGAGAACACGGCGTACAGCACGGGAATCCCGATGATCCCGGTGGCGTACGGCGCGAGCGCGTAGAGCAACGCGGCACCGAGCAGCAGGACCACGAGGGCCGCCCGGCCGTGGTTCGTGTCGATCAGCGGCATCCGCTAGTGTAGGACGAACCGAGCGCGCGCGCCAGAGCGCGGGGGCGAGGGCGGGGGGCGGGGACGGCGGGCGGGGGGCTAGAGCCGGCCGGGTGGCGTCAGCGGTGCGGGCGGTGCGGTGGTTTCGGGCTCGGGCGTGAAATCCTCACCGGGATTCACGAACCGGTCCTGCTCGAAGCGGTACTGCTTGTCGTACAGCTGCCGGTAGCGGCCATGCTTCGCGAGGAGCTCGGCGTGCGTCCCGCGCTCCACGATCTCTCCGCCCTCGAGCACCAGGATTTGATCCGCGCTCCGGATCGTCGAGAGGCGGTGGGCGATCACGAACGTCGTGCGGCCGTGCCGGAGCGTGCGGAGGCCGTCCTGAATGGCGGCCTCGCTTTCCGAGTCGAGGCTCGAGGTCGCTTCATCGAGGATGAGGATGCGCGGGTCGGCGAGGATGGCCCGCGCGATCGACACGCGCTGGCGCTCGCCGCCGGAGAGCTTCACGCCCCGCTCTCCGACGATCGTGTCGTAACCCTTCTCGAAGCGGCGCACGAACTCGTCGCAGTGCGCGATCCGGGCCGCCTCCTCGATCTCGCGGCGCGTGGCATGCGGCTTGGCGAACGCGATGTTCTCGGCCACGGTCCCGTCGAACAGGAAGTTGTCCTGCAGCACGACGCCGAGCTGCCGGCGGTAGTCGGCGAGCCGCAACGACGCGAGATCGCGCCCGTCCACGAGGATCCTGCCCGACTTCGGCCGGTTGAACGTCAAGACCAGGCTGATGAGCGTGCTCTTCCCCGCGCCGGAGGAGCCGACCAGGGCGGTGGTCGAGCCGGCGGGTGCGTGAAAGGACACGCGTTTCAGGACGTCGGTGCCCGTCGTGTACTCAAAGCTCACGCTCTCGAAGGCGATGTCGCCCCGCACGCCGTCGAGCTCGGCGCGGGCACCGTCCTCGGCATCCTCGGTGACCAGACGACGGATCTCGCGGATCCGGTCGAGCCCCGCGAACGCCTCCGTGATCTGCGTTCCGATGGACGCGATGTTGATCAGCGGCAGCGCCACGAGACCCACGAAGATCCCGTACATGAAGAGATCCCCCAAGGTCATCGCTCCGGCGAGAACGGCGTGGCCGCCTTCGAGAATCATCAGGATCCCGATCGCGCCGATGATGATCGTCGCAAACGACCCGACCGCCGAGATGCCCGTCATGGTCGTGGCGATGTTCCGGAACAGCGTGTTCGCCCCGCGCGTGAACACGAGCCGCTCGCTCCGCTCGGCGCGGTACGCCTTCACGATCCGGATCCCGCCCAGGGTCTCGCCCAGACGGCCGGTCACGTCCGCGTTCAGCTTGCCGCGCTCGCGAAACAACGGCCGGAGCTTGGAGAACGCGAGGGCCATCCCGGCGCCGAAACAGCCGAGGATCAGGATGGCGATCGCCGTGAGCCGCCAGTTGAGAACGAAGAGCACCACGAGTGCGGCCGCGCCGGTGAGGAGGCCACCGACGAGCTGCACCAGGCCCGTGCCCACGAGATTCCGGATGCCCTCCGCGTCGGTCATGATGCGGGAGATCAGAATCCCGCTCTTGGTCGAGTCGAAGTAGCTGATCGGAAGCCGCAGCACGTACGCCTGCACGGTGCGCCGCATGTCGGTGATCGCCCGTTGCGCCGCTACGCCCAGGATCTGCGACAGGCCGAATCCCGTCACCGACTGGACCAGCGTGGCCACGCCGACCACGAGTGCGAGCGGCACCAGAAGCTCGGGCCGGTGCTGGCCGATGACGCGGTCGATGACCCACTTGGGAGACGACGGGAGCACGAACCCGGCGACCCGGTTGATCAGTAGCAGCCCGAGCCCGAAACCGAGGCGCCGGCGGTGGGCGTAGACCAGGCCGCGCGCTTCCTGCCAGGCGCCGGGGGTGATGGTCTTCTTGGGCGGTCGGGTGGTGGTCGAGTCGGCCATGTGTGAGCGGAAATCTAAGCAGGGGAGCCTCGCGAAAAAGTACTTGACACAGTCAAGTATGTTCGGGACATTGAACGGCATGGAAGCACGCGGGCTGGAGCAGCGCGTGGACGCGGTCCGCCGCTTCAATCGGTTCTACACGCGGAAGATCGGCGTGCTGCGGGAAGGGGCGTATCGCAGCCCGTACTCGCTCGCGCAGGTGCGCGTCCTGTACGAGCTGGCACATCGCGACAGACCTACGGCGACGGAGCTGGGGCGCGACTTGAGCCTCGACGCCGGATATCTGAGCCGCATCCTCCGCGGCTTCGAGAAGCGTGGCCTGGTCGTGAAGACGCGCTCCGCCTCCGACGGCCGGCGCAGTCATCTCGCCCTCACGGTGCAGGGCAAGAAGGCGTTCGCCCCGCTCGACGCCCGCTCGCACGATGAGATTGCCGCGATCCTCGCCAGGCTCCCGGGCGGCGAGCAGGGCCGCGTCGTCGGAGCGATGCGCACCATCCAGCAGCTCCTGCGCGATCGCGACGCCCGACCGACCCCATACATCGTCCGGGGCCCGCAGCCAGGCGACCTGGGGTGGGTGGTGCACCGCCACGGTGCGCTCTACGCCCGGGAGTATGGGTACGACGAGGAATTCGAGGCGCTCGTCGCCGAGATCGTGGCGCGCTTCGTCCAGCGCCATGACGCCAGGCGGGAGCGCTGCTGGATCGCCGAGCGGGACGGTGACGTGATCGGGTGCGTATTCCTCGTGAAGAAATCCCGGACCGTGGCGCAGTTACGCCTGCTGCTGGTCGAGCCGGCGGCACGGGGGGGAGGCCTCGGTACCCGCCTGGTGGATGAATGCGTGCGCTTCGCGCGGCAAGCGGGGTATCGCAAGCTCGTGCTGTGGACGCAGAGCGAGCTCGAAGCGGCGCGGCGCCTGTACGTGGCCGCCGGATTCCGTCGGACCCGTACCGAGCGCCACCACAGCTTCGGGAAATCGCTCGTCGCCGAAATCTGGGAGCTCGTGTTGTGAACCCCTCGGGGAGCGACTTCAAGGATCATTTCTCCCAGGTCGCCGCCGACTACGCCACGCACCGCCCCACGTATCCGACGGCGCTGGTCGACCGCCTCGCGCGACTGGCGCCGGCCCGACGACTCACCTGGGATGCGGGCTGCGGCTCGGGACAGCTCTCCGTGCTCCTGGCAAATCGATTCGACCGGGTCTGGGCGACGGATGCAAGCAGCGAGCAGCTCGCGCGCGCGACCGCCCATCCGAGGGTCACCTACAGCTGCGCGCCCGCCCAGACCAGCGGGCTCGGGGACGGCGTGGTGGACCTATCGACGGCCGCCCAGGCGGCTCATTGGTTCGACCTCCCGTCGTACTACGCGGAGGTGCGGCGTGTGACGCGACCCGGTGGCATCGTCGCGCTGATCAGTTATGGCGTGATGATGGTGGCCCCCGACGTAGACGCGGTCGTCAGACCGTTCTACTACGATGTGCTCGGCGCGTACTGGCCTCCCGAGCGACGGCATGTGGATGAGGGCTACCGGTCGCTGCCATTCCCGTTCGAGGAGCGCTCCTCCCCGGTGCCAGACCTCGAGATTCGACTCGAGTGGCGCTTTGCGGACGTCGTCGGATATGTCGGGACCTGGTCGGCGATATGGATGCTGCGGCGGGCACATGGGCCCGCTCCCCTGGAAACGTTTCACCGGGCGCTCGCACGGGTGTGGGGGCCGGCGGAACGGGTCCGGACCGTCCGCTGGCCCCTCGCCCTCCGGGTGGGCCGGGTGTAAGGCTGGTCCAACCGGGCGGGCTAACGGTGCTTCGTCGAGTCCTTCACGGCGGCGTGTTGGAAGAGCGAGAGGTACTGCCCGTAGCCTTCGGCGACCAGCCGATCGACTGGAATGAACCGGAGCGAGGCGGAGTTCATGCAATACCGCGCGCCGGTCGGCGGTGGGCCGTCGTCGAACAGGTGGCCGAGGTGCGAGTCGCCGTGCGCCGACCGCACTTCAGTACGGACCATGAACAGCGAGCGATCTACGTCCTCGCGGATGTTGGCGGGCTCGAGCGGCTTGGTGAAGCTCGGCCAGCCCGTGCCCGAGTCGAACTTGTCGAGCGAGCTGAACAGGGGCTCGCCGGACACGACGTCCACGTAAATGCCCGCCTGGTGGTTGTCCCAGTACTCGTTACGGAACGGTGGCTCCGTGGCCGCGTGTTGGGTGACTTCGTACTGCAGTGGCGTGAGTGTCTTCTTGAGCTCGCCGTCACTGAGCTTCTTGAAGTGCATCGAATTCCATCCTTTCGTCTCGCTCTGCGCGGACGCCGATCGCGCGACGCACGTGAGCAATCCCGCCACCCCGAGCGCGAGCGCGATCCCCTTGTATCTGTGCACGAGAGTCATGGCCTCAATGTGACGGCGTCATCGGCGCCGGTGAAGGGTCACGGGGCGCGCCCGCAACGGTATTCGAGCATGTGCACAATGATACGTCGCGACCCGGATGTGCGGATGCAGCGCGGCGCCCGGACGACCCCTGTTGAACCGCCACCAACGTCGCGGACGCGCAACGCCGCCCCCCGAGGCTCGGTCGTGCCTCCCGGTCACGCCCTGCGCGCGGCCCGCTCCATGCACCTGAATATCGGGTGTTTCCCGATAGGCGCCATGAGCGACCCTAAGCCCGCGTATCTGCGCATCACACTGCTCGAGGACCCGAGCGCGCCGCCGCACGTCGCGGCCGCGCTACAGGGGATCATCCCCGAGGCTACGGTGATCCGGGTGGCGGGGGAGACCGCGCTCGCACGCGCGCTCGATGAGTTCGCGCCCGATGTCGTGCTGTGCCATGAGCCACTCACGGCGTTCAGCGCGCGCGAGGCGCTGGCGGTGACCCAGGCCCGCCGGCCGGAGACGCCGCTGCTCATCGTGGCACCCGCGTTCAGCGAGTCGACGCTGGAGACGCTCAAGGCGGGCGCCGCCGATTTCGTCGCCACGGCGAATCTCCCGCGTCTGGCTCGCGCCATCGATGTGGCCTTGAAGGAGCGGGAGGCGTTGCGGAGACTCTCCCAACGCCAGCGCCAGGTCCTCCAACTCATCGCCGCGGGCCACTCCACGCGCGACGTGGCGCGCCGGCTGCGCTTGTCCGTCAAAACGGTGGAAACCCACCGGGCCCAGGTGATGAGGCGCCTGGACATCCACGACCTGGCGAGTCTCGTGCGATTCGCCGTATCGGTGGGGATCGTTTCCGCGGCGCCATCGCGTTAGCGTTGGCGCATGAGCGACGTGGTCGCGGTGGTCGTACTCGCCGCCTGCGGCATCGTGGGCCTGCTCCTCATCCCGTTCGGCCTGCCCGGCCTATGGGTGATGGTAGTGGGGTATCTCGCGTTCGGCTGGCTTACGCAGTTTCGTTCCGAGAGCATCGCCACGATCGCAATCGCGCTCGCGCTCGCGTTTGCCGGTGAGATCGTCGAGAGCTGGCTGGGCTTTCGCTTCGCCCGGCGCTTCGGCGGCTCGCACCGGGCCGGCTGGGGGGCGTTGATCGGCGGCCTCGTCGGGGCAGTCGTGGGCGTCCCGATCCCCGTGGTGGGGAGCGTGATCGGCGCGTTCGTCGGATCGTTCGCGGGCGCCGCGCTGTTCGAGTATGCCTACTCGCGCCGGGCCGTCGTAGCCGTGGGCGCCGGGTGGGGAGCGGTGGTGGGACGAGCCGCGGCGGCGGCCGGGAAGATCGCCCTGGGCCTCGTGATCGGCGTGCTCAGCCTGGTGGCGGTACTGCGGCGATGAACGCCTCGAACACGCGGTCCGACCACCAGCGCCGCGACGCCGTCATCCGCGCGATGCCCTCGGTCGGGCTGCACGAGCGCTCGTTGGGCCGACCCGCAGTGAGCAAGTCGTAGGTGTCGACGATCCCCACGATCTGGGCAGCGAGCGGGATCTCGTCTCCCTGCAACCGGTCGGGATAGCCGCTGCCGTCGCAGTGCTCATGGTGCCAGCGAACGATGGGCTTCAGATCCCACGGAAACTCGATGCCGGCGAGGAGCTCGACGCCCCACACCGGGTGCATCTGCACAAGCGCCATCTCGGCGGGCGTGAGGGGGTCGGATTTGTGGAGCAGCTCATGGGGGACGCGCACCTTTCCGACGTCGTGGAGGTACGCGCCGAGCAGGATGGCGGTCTCGGCCTGGTCATCCAGCCCCAGGGCGCGAGCCACGGCCACCGCGCATCGCGCCACCCGCTCGCAGTGCGTGAAGGTGCTCGAGTCGGCCGACTCGATCGACCGGCCCCATTCGCGTACCACAGCACGGTAGGCGCCCTCGAGCGCCGCCATCTTGCCGCCCACGTGGACGAGATCGACGCGGGCGTCGAGCCGGCGGAACAGGCGGTACGCCCTATTAAGGAAAGTGAGCGCGTCTTGATTGCGCCCCATGGTCTGGTACAACAACGCGAGCTCGCGCGAGGCCTCCGCCTCGCTCAACACCGAGCCCGTAGTCGCCGCCAGGTCGATCGCCGCGTGGAGCCGCGACTCGGCGAGCGCCGGGCGACCGGTCTCACGATAGACGGTGCCGATCACCCGATAGGCGTCCGCCTTCGGGCCCCGGGCGCCCAACCGATCGAAGAGCGCTAGGGACGCCTCGGCGTCCTGGCGCGCGTTCTCGAAGCGCTGCCGCGTCACGTCCATCTCGGCGCGGTTCACCAGGCATAGGCCCTGCAGGTACGCGTCCCCGGTTCGCTGAGCCAGCACCCGGCTTTCGCGAAAGTACGTGTCGGCCGCCGCGAACAGGCCGCGGTCGACGCTCACCATGCCGAGATTGTGGTAGGTAATGGCGCAGCCGTGCTCGTCACCGCAGTCGCGGTACGCCGCGAGCGACCGTTGGTACCGCGCGATCGCTTCCTCCAGGTCGCCCTGGATGTTCGCGAGAATGCCGAGGTTCTGATGCACTCGCGCGCTCAGATCGCGGCGCGACCCGCCGAGCTCGAGCGCCCGCATGAAGGCCAGCCGCGCCGCTGCGGGCGATCCCGTGGCGAGGTGCAGCCCGCCCAACGTGTTCAGCGCTTCCGCGGCGAGGACGTCGTCTCCCATCGCGCGAGCGACTTCGTAGCTGCGGTCGCAGAGCTCACGCGCCTGGATCGATTCATCCCGCTGCTGGCGCAGGATGGCCAGCCGGCGCAACGCCTCCGCGAGGACGGCGGGCTCCCCGAGGCCCTGGGCCGTCGCGATCGCGGTTTCGTAATCGACAATCGCCTCGGGGATCCGCCCGCCACGCTCTCGTGCACGGGCTTCCTGCAACAGCTCTGCGGCGCTCCGCGGACCGGGCGCGGCCGCGAGCACCGGTCCCTCGACGTCACCAGGCGATGGCATACGTGGAGAAGTGCTGGAGGCTGGCCGTGACCCGCTGCCGCCAGAGGTCGTCGATCGACGGCAGGAGCGCCAGGATATTGAGGTCGTCGGTCGTGTAGGCGATCTGCTTCGGGACCAGTCCGTACAACAGGCTGCAGTTCGCATAACTCATCGTGAGCAGCGCCGGGCTCGCAAACATGAGGCCTTCCGGGAAGAACCGGACCTGATTCACGGTGTCCGACGGCGCGATCGCGGTGATCGTCACGGGCATCGCGAGCGCGCCCGCGGGAATCGTGAGACGATGCGTCCCAACCGAGAGCGTGCCGCCGTCCGGTCCGATCGTCTGGGTGACCGAGTCGGCCGGAAGCGGTGAGCAGCGGAGCAGCCCGACCGACGGCGCCCAGCCTAGGAGACCCGCGTTCGGCCCTTTGGATTCGACCCCGAGCGGTGAGGAGCGCTCGCAGCTCAGCACGGCGAGCACGGCCGCACTCAGGAGCACGTGGCGCAGGAATCGGTGTGTGATCATACAGGCGCTGTCCTCTCGGCGGGACCGTCTCCCGGCGGACCAACCGCCGGGCGCAGCGACGTTGGGCCGCTCGGCCGCACGGTCGCGGCGGTTTCGAAGCGGCGGAGCCAGGGCGTTCCCGGCTCGGCTACGCCGGCCTGCACGGCGGCATCCGCGCGCACGAGCAGGTCGACTGGATCGATCGGCGAGTATTTGAGATTGCCCACGGCGTCGTACCCGACCCGGAGGGTGGAGCCCGGCACCAGCGCGGCACGGTCAGCGGTCTCGACGCTCAGGATGCCGGCGAGCCGCCGGGCCAAGGTCGCGGCGCCTTGATGATCGGTACCCGGGGCCAGGACGGCGATTCCCGTGGCGCTCAAGAGGCCGACGACGTCGGAGATCCGGAGCGCACGGGCGATACGACTGGCGAGCGTCGGATCGGTCGACGCCGCGTCCGTGGCCAACACGACGCAGGCGAGCCCCCCGTGCTTGCGCGCCATGAGACCGCCAAGCTCGCGCGCGCGCCGCGCCAGCACGGCTCGACCGTGGAGCGCGGCCGCCGGATCAAGCGCGTTCTCCGCCAGAGCCGTGTCGATGCTCCGTTTGGCTCGGATGTGGGCCTCGAGCGTGAGCGGCAGGTCCTTCGCGTCCTCGCGCTGGCGGATAAACGCCCAGACGCCCGCCCGGAGCGCCGTCACGCGGTCCTCGGGCGTCGGCTTGTCGGGCCCGGCCATGAGGATCGGCACGCAATGGCCGACATCGAGGTCCGACCTGAGCAACCGACAGGCATCGAGCCCGGACATGTCCGGGAGCTCGGATTCGACGATGATCGCGTCCGGGCGCAGATCGCGCGCGAGCTCGCGGGCCAGGGTCGCGGTATGGATCTGGACAACCGCGAAGCGACTGCCGCGAAGCGCGTGGGCGACCCACTGCTCCTTCGCGAGGACGAGCAGCACGACGGGCGGCGCGGCGGGGGCAGCGTCCATGGAGTGTGTCGAGGGGTGGCAACAATCGCGCCGAGCGACTTGACAGTTCCCGAACGGGCCGGAAGGTGCGACCTAAGTGGCGACTCTACAGATTTTTGGAGCAGATGAAGACTTGCACGCGACGGTTTTCACGTGTGGCGTCGACGCCACGGCAAACATGGGTCGCGCTCGCCGCCGCGACGATGAGCGCCTTGCCCGGCGCGCTTTCCGCCCAGGGTCCGGCCGGCCATCTCGAGGAGCGCGTCACGGCCGCGACCGACACGTCGCAGACCTTCGCGCTGTACCTGCCGCCGGGCTACAGCACGGCCCGCACATGGCCGGTGCTCTTCGTGCTCGACCCCCGCGGTCGAGCGCTCCTCGCGGAAAAACTATTTGAGGACGCCGCCGCCCGCCTCGGATGGGTGGTGATGAGCTCGTACAACACCCTGAGCGATGGGCCGCCGGAACCGAACGTGAACGCGATGAACGCGATGCTCGCGTCGGCGCAGCGTCTGGCGATCGACCCCGCCCGCGTCTATCTCGCGGGCTTCTCGGGCACGTCCCGGGTGTCGTTGGAGTTTGCCGTGAGGTTGCGTGGCCACGTGGCGGGCGTGATCGCCGACGGCGGAGCGCTCGGGTTTGCGTTGGGGGGGCCGGAGACGGCCTTCGCGCGGGATTCGACGTTCGCCGTGTTCGGCACCGCGGGCACGCGGGATTTCAATTACGAAGAAATGCTGGCGATGAGCGAGCGGTTTCGGACGACGCGGGTTCCGTATCGCTTCGCGGCATTCGACGGTCCCCACAGCTGGCCACCGGCCGCGATGTGCGGCGAGGCGCTCCAATGGCTCGAGCTGCGCGCCATGGTGGGCGGGTTGCGGGCCGTCGACTCCGGTTGGGTGCGCGCGCGCCTCTCGGCCGAGCTCGCGCGGGCCGCCGAGCTCGAGGCCAGCGGGCGCGCCGTGGAGGCGTTGCGCCTGAACGAGGCCATCGCCCGGGACTATGCGCGATGGCCCGAGGCGCACCCCGCCGTCGAGCGCGCGGCGGCGCTCGCCGGGGACCCCAGGGTGGTGCGATACCAGACCGAAGCGCACCGGCTGGCCGAGCAGGACCAGCGCCACGGCCTGGAGCTTCTAAAGGCGCTGGAGCGCGAGCGGGCAAGGCGGGAGGCCTCCTCGCTCGAGAACGTGACCGGCAGGCTCCACATCGTGGATCTTCAGAAGATGGTCGAGCGCGGGGACAGCCTGGAGGCGGCGAGCGCCCGCCGTCAGCTCGCGCGAGTCTGGGTGTGGCTCGCGTTCTACGAGCCACGGGCGTATCTGGCGAGTGGTGCCCCCGCCCGGGCGCTGCGGATGCTCGAAGCGGCGGTGACCATCGGGCCGATCGAGGGGGAAGGCTGCCGGTTCCTGCGGGAAGCGCTTCCCGCGGCGACCGCCGAGCAGCGCGAGCGGCTGGGGGGGCAATGCACCGACACGCGATGAGGGGCTCCCGTGCCGCATTCGGACCCGTCCGTGCCGCAAAAACGCCCTATCGAAGAGCGGTCGCCGCCTCTAACCTAAAGCGGAGTGCAGAATGTGCAGCTTCGGGCGCGTGCGCTCTGCTTCCCCTCTCGCTGGAGACGCGTACGATTCCGGATTCTGTGCAGGCGCGCCGTAGCGAAGTGTTACGTCAGGCGAGCGTGGCCCTGCAGGGGCGCACGGTGACGCTGTGGCAGGTTTCCCCGCGGGCCGAGGTCGCCGCGGTCCTGACGAGCACGGCCCGCCCCGCGCCGGAGGAGACGGCGCTGGATGTGGATCGCACCCTCCACCACTGGGGGGCTCCGGTCATCGAAGGCAGCAGCTGGGTGGGGTGCCGGCTGGACGGTGGCGGACAATGGTGTGTGGCCCCGGTGCGCAAGCAGCCGGCGGCGCCGCCGCCCGATGGTGTCGAGCGACGCAGCCGGGAGCGCATCACCCTGGAGCTCGCGGGCCTCTGCCTGGGCCTCGTGGATCAACCGACCCCACCCTCTACTCAGAGCCGCCCCCGGCTGGCCGAGCCGGACGCGCTCGCCGAGCTGATTCGACAGCCGAGCGTCATCGCGCACGAAGTCGCCAACCCGCTCACGGCTGCTCTCGCGAGCCTGGACCTCTGCTTGGAGCTCGTGCGGGCGTCCGATTCGCTCGATCCCACGTTTCGAGGCGAGTTGATGGAGGAGCTGGGCGGCGTGGGGGAGGGGATGGAGCAGGCGATCGAGTTCCTGCGCTCGATCCAGGACCGCGCCCGCGGCGGGCTGGCGCGCTCCGAGCGCTTCGACGCCGCGCAGGTCGCGCGCTCGTGTGTGGCGCTCGAGCGGCCGCTCGCTCGCAAACGTGGCATCGCGCTCCAGGGCATCATCACCGTGAGCGGCGTGTTCCTGCAGGGGGACCCCAACGCGCTGTATCAGGTGCTCACCAATCTGATCCGCAACGCCGTCTCCGCGTCGCAGGAGCGCAAGACGCCGGTCGTGGTCACCCTCGGGCAGGCCGGCGAGACCCTGCGGCTCGCGGTGCGCGACAACGGCGTCGGGATCGCTCCCGAGCTGTTGGAGCGGATCTTCGAGCCCGGATTCACCACGCGGGCGTTCGGCTCGGGGTCGGGCACGGGACTCACGGTCGTGCGACAGATTACCGAGGAGATGTTCGGCGGCACGGTGGAAGTGGACTCGGCCGTACGGCGCGGCACCACGTTCACCGTCACGCTGCCCATTCCACGTCAACGGACGCCGCGCGCGCACTCATGACTGACCTCCGTTACCCGATCGGGCAGTTCAAACTCGTGAAAACGCTGACTCCTGCTCAGCGCGCGACGTGCATCGAGCAGATTGCCACCGCGCCCGACGGGCTCCGCCGCGCCGTCCAGGGACTGGACGATCGCCAGCTCGATACGCCGTATCGCCCCGGTGGGTGGACGGTGCGCCAGGTCGTCCACCATGTGCCGGACAGCCATATGTACGCCTACGCACGCTTCAAGCTGGCGTGCACCGAGGAGACCCCGACTCTCAAGACTTACGACGAGGCGCGCTGGGCCGAGCTCCCCGAAGCTCGAACCGCTCCCATCGGCGTCTCGCTCGACTTGCTCACGGCCCTCCACCGGCGCTGGGTACTCTTCCTCAAGACCCTCACGCCGGCTGACTTCGCGCGCACCGCGAAGCACGCGGAGTGGGGCACACCCACGGTCGACGACCTGCTGGCCCAGTACTCCTGGCACGGCCGGCACCACACCGCGCACATCACCTCCCTCCGGGAGCGCATGGGCTGGACGTAGCCGAGCCGAGCCCCGCGGGTCTTGCCACGCCGCCACGCGTGTTGCATGCTCAGGGCGTCGGCGGTGATCCACGCCCAACCTCGACGGCCCTCCCCCAGCGAGGGTCCCCGCGAGGCAAAGGGGGGCAGACTCCCGGATCGGCATCGCGCAGGCCTTTGAGTCGCCGCGGGCTGTCGCTGCTGGGGGGCGCGTGCCCGTGGCCTGACCAAAGGACGGATACGATGCCGATCAACAAGGATTTCAAGCGCCTCGTACGCGGGCGCATGCAGAAGACGGGCGAATCCTACACCGCCGCCCGTGCCCAACTCCTGAAGCACACGAAGCCGAGCACGACGCCTCGAGTCGACTACGCCGAACTCGCGGGCATGATGAGCGACGCGGCGCTCAAGGCGAAGACCGTTGCACGTGGGAGCGCTGGGTGCGCGCGCTCGATCGCGTACAGGCGTATTCGTGGCCGCACCGGCGCATCGCCGAGTACGTGCACACGAAGTACAAGACGCCCGACTGGTGGAGCCAGACGGTGACGGTCGGGTACGAGCGGATCAAGGGCCTCCGGGCCATCGGCCAGCGACGAGACGGCGGGTTCGAGACGAGCAAGAGTAAGACGTTCACCGTCTCCCTTGCCCGGTTGTATCGCGCGTTCTCGGACATTGGTACGCGCGCACGCTGGCTGCCGGACGTGCGCGTTCAGGTCCGGACAGCGCGGGCGAACAAGTCGATGCGCATCACGTGGCCGGACCGGACGTCGGTCGAGATCGGCTTCATGGCAAAGGGGCCGGCCAAGAGTCAGGTCGCGGTGCAGCACTCGAAGCTGCCCGATCGCTCGACGGCGGTCCGCCTCAAGCAGTACTGGACGGAGCGTCTCGGTGCGCTCGGGGCGGTGCTGGCAGCACGATGAGGTTCATGCGGTCGCCGGAGGCTCTCGGCGCCCTCGTGGTGATCGGGGGCCTCCTCGGCTGTTCCTCCCAGCGCACCTGTCAGGCGCGCCACGACTCGTCGTTCGCGTGTTACGAGTCGTACTACAGCGCGATCGTCGCTCGAAGCGGAGTGGCTGCGGCGTTCGCGGACTTGAAGGCGCACTACCCCACGGATCCACGCGTGGAGGTGCTGTGCCACGCCATCACCCACCATATCGGTCAGGCCGCGTTCGCGAAGTATTCCGATATCGCGGCGGCGTTTGCGCAGGGCGACGACTTCTGCGCGTCGGGATACTATCACGGCGTGCTCCAGGGATTCACCTCGGGGGCCGGGCTCGCGTCGTTGCTCGCGAACCTCGACGGCGTCTGCGCCGGGGTGCCCGGCAAGGAACGCCACTCACTCGAGTACTACAACTGCGTGCACGGTCTGGGACACGGCATCATGGCGGTCAGAGGCGACTCCCTGTTCGAGGCGCTCAAGGATTGTGATGGTCTCACGGGCACCGTGGAGCAGGACGCCTGCCACAACGGGGTCTTCATGGAAAACCTGATCGTGGACGGCGAGCACGGCGGGCACTACAGCCGCTACCTGAAGCCCGGCGACCCACTCTATCCCTGCACGGCCGTAGAACGCCGGTACAAGACCGCGTGCTTTGATATCCAGACGTCGTACGCGCTCGGCGCCGTCCAGGGTGACTTCGAGAAGGTGTTCGCACTTTGCTCGGCGATCGAGGTGCCGTTCCGCTACACCTGCTACCAAAGTCTCGGCCGGGACGCCGCGTCCGTCAGCCTGGACCACGTCCCCGCAACCATCGCGACCTGTGATCTGGGGGCTACCGCCGAGCAACGATCCTATTGCCTCAGAGGTGCCGCGCTCGATTTCGTGTACTTCTATCACTCGACCACCCAGGCACAACAACTCTGCGAAGCCGCAGATCCGGCCCTGCGGAGCGACTGCCGGTCGACGGTTCGCGTGATCTCTCAGCGCTTCTAGCTTGCGCCTAGGGCATCACGGGTAGAACCAGGTGTGATGCTCGTGTGGCCGTGCAATACACGCGCTGCGTCGCCTTGACGAAGTCGGCGGCCGTGGCGGCGTAGATGCTGGGCACGAACCTCTGCGGGTTGCGATCGATCAGCGGGAACCAGGTTGATTGCACCTGCACCATGAGTCGGTGTCCCTTCAGGAAAACGTGGTCCCGGTCACGGAGGGCAATCTTCCACTCGAATGGCGTATTCGGGGTCAGGGCGTGCGGGTGCTCGTAGCTCTCTAAGTAGCGGCCCCGCCGAACCTCCATCGCAATCGGCAGCTCGTACCCGTTGACCGAGCGCGCATACTGGCCAGGCTTGGGGCCGGCGTCGGGGTCCCAAGCGTTCGGTTGGGCGTCCTCAGGATAGACATCGATCAGCTTGACCACGACGTCCATGTCGGTGCCGGTGGTGGACACGAACAGGTCGGCCGCCACCTCCCCCGTGATGGTGAGGTCGTGGTCGAGCGGCGCGCTGACGAACGTCAGGACATCCGGCCGCTGGTCCACGAATCGTTGGTCCTGGACTTCCCAGGTTCGCCAGTCGCCGGCGGGATAGGTCGGCGAGATCGGCCGCTGGCGATAGGGGACGGGATTGGCCGGGTCGGAGGTGTATTCCCGGAAGCTCCGCGTCTCGCGCGGAGCATCGAACGACAGCGTACCGTCCACGTGCAAGTACAGGTTGGTCGGTTTCGACTCCTTGGGCGGCCATTCAGCATAGGTCCGCCAACGATTGGCGCCCGACTGGAAGGTGGTGGCTCGCCAGCTCGGCTTCTGGCCCTGTCCGTGGAGGTAGTACCGGAAGAACGGCGCCTCGATCGTCTCGCGAAACTCCCGCGCCGTTTCGTGGCCGCCCAAGGCGATCAATCCGATGCTGTCGCCCTTCGAAGCGCGCCATTGGCCGTGAAACCACGGGCCCGCGACCATGAAGTTCGTGTGGTCGGGGTCCTGTTCCGCGGCGTGGCGGAAGATCTGCCACGGACCCCACGGATCCTCCTGATCCCAAAACCCCGCCACATTCAGGTTCGGAACCGTGGAGGCGTGGAGCTGGCTCACCCACGCTTCCTTCTTCCAGAACTCGTCGTAGTCGGGGTGTGCCACGACGTCGTTCCAGTAGGGAATGGAGCCGTGCAGGTACCGGGCGTTGATATTCGAGAGGGGACCGAGCGCCAGGTACCAGGAATACGTGTCGTAGGTTTCGAACGCGAAGTGCGTGTTCTTGTATTTGTCCGCCTGCTCGAGCACCGCGTATTCGAAGGCATAACTCTCGCGCAGCGCGCCGTAGCGATGGTCGTCGTCGTTCATCCACTGATCCACGGGAGACGCCTGCTCGCTCATGGCTTTCAGCGCCGGGTGTGGGTGCAGCAGGGCCAGCGCGCTGGTGAGACCGTCGTAGGAGACGCCGAACATGCCGACGTTGCCGTTGTTCGGCACGTGCTTGACGAGCCAGTCGATGCTGTCGTAGGCGTCGGTCGTCTCGTTCGTGGACGCCGAGTCCGTGAGATCGACTTGTGACGTGAGCTTGAAGACGCCTTCCGACTTGAACCGGCCGCGCAGATTCTGGATCACGAAGATGTAGCCATCCTGCGCCAGCTCCTTGAGACTTGGCGGCATTTGCGCCACGGGTCCGTCGGGCACACCGTACGGCGTGCGACGGAACAGGATGGGCAGAGGTCCGGTCTTGTCGGTCGGAGTGAGAATCACGGTCTGCAGGCGCACGCCGTCACGCACCGGAATCATTACTTCCTCGAAGGCGAACGCCGGCTTCGAGGGCGTTTGCTGCGCGAGCCCCGGGCTGGCGAACATAAGTACCGGGAGGACGGAGAGCCGTCGCCGCATCGATGTGTCTCCTCAGGTGAGCCACGGAAGCCCGGCTGTTGCAGCCTGAGATACGACGCCGCCGGACCCGACGTCAATTCGCATGCGTCATACTATTCTGTAGGGTGCATTCTCGCGCCCTGGTCCTCCCCGCCGCACTCGCATGGCCACTGCTCGCTGCCCTCGGCCAGGAGCCCTCACCTGAGCCGCGCGGCCGTCAATTACTCGGCGCCCAGGTCACAGTCATTGGACAGCGCCTCTTCCCGTTTCCCGCCCCCTATGACGGCCCCAGGAGCCTGGATCCGGCCGGCGACGGGAAGGCGACGCATACCTACGGGGTGTATTTCGGCGCGCGCCTACCCGCGCACTTCCAGGCGTACCTCGACATCGAAATGGCGCGTGGCGCCGGGGTCAGCAACGCGAACGGGCTCGCCGGCGTCACTAACGGCGACGTGATCCGGCAGGGGACCGCCAACCTGAGCAGCGGCCCGTATGTGGCGCGCGCATTGCTGCGCTATTCCGTCGGGTTCGGGCGGGGGCGGGGGCGGGGGCGGGGGCGGGACACGCTAGCGCGGGGCATCGACCAGTTGCCGGGCGGCGAGCCGAGCGCGCGGCTGGACGTGAAGGCGGGCAAGCTTGCGGTCTCGGACGACTTCGATCAGAACCGGTACGCCAACTCGGCGCGCACGCAGTTCATGAATTGGGCGCTGTTCAACAACACCGCGTGGGACTTTGCTGGGGATACGCGCGCCTACACGTGGGGGGCGGTCGTCGCGTGGGTAGAACCCCGCTGGGTGCTTCGCGTCGGCACGTTCGCGATGCCGACCATGGCCAACGGGAACCAGTTCGACGGCTTTCCGCGCGCCCGGGGCGACAACATCGAACTGACCATTCGTCCCGGGAGTCACGGGACGGTGGTTCGGGCGCTGCTCTATGAGAATCACGCCCGCATGGGCAGTTACGCCGAAGCGCTCGCGCGGGCCGCCGCGACCAACACCACGCCGGATATCGTCGCCGCCGACCGCCCCGGGCGCACCAAGCAAGGGGCCGGGTTGAATGTGGAGCAACGGCTCGCGGACGGCGGGGAGACCGGGCTCTTCGCTCGCGCGGGCTGGAATGACGGACGAAACGAGGATTTCGTGTTTACGGAGGTCGACCGCCACCTGAGCGGTGGCCTACAGCTCGCGGGCGCGCACTGGAAGCGCGGCGCGGATCGCCTCGGGATCGCGTATGTGCTCCACGGCCTTTCTTCGGACCACCGCGCATATCTCGCCGCCGGCGGTCAAGGCTTCCTCCTCGGGGACGGGCGTCTGCGATACGGCCCGGAGGGCATCTTCGAGACGTATTACCGCGCCCAGTTCGGGCCCTACGTGGAGGTCGGTCCCGACGTGCAGTGGATCCACAATCCCGGATACAACCGGGATCGGGGACCGGCCGCCGTCGCGTCGCTGCGGCTCAACGTGCGCTATTGATGCTCAGCGCGTGCCGCTGGCTTCTGGTAGTCGAAGAGCTCGGTCGGAGTGACGCGGAGCGCCCCACAAAGGCGCTCGATCGTATCGGCGCGAATCAAGCGGAACCGTCCAGACGGTCGCGTGAGCCGGTATACGGTGGCGAGGCTCAAGCCCGTGAATTTGCTGAGTCCGTAGGGCGACACGCTCCGTGCGTCCAGCAATTCACGCAACCGCAAGCGCACCACGCCTGTACGGCGGTAGCGGACGACCTGACCACGATACCGGGGCATGCACGCTCCTTGCGGGAAGGGACGGATCCTTTTATTATAGTAAGTAGATGAGTAATATATAGCCAGTGCACTATAGTCTCTCTAGTATATATAGCTACGACGCGCCCTAGAGGAACCGCCGGTACGAGGAGGACTGCATGGGCCGGAAGCTTGACCTGATGGGACGTAAGGTGATGGACGTGCTGGAGAAGGTAGACGTGCTCGAAGTGCAGGACCTGCCCGTCAGGCACGACGGTGCGGTCAAGGAGCGCCTGACCTTTACAGGTCCAGCCGACTGGACCCCCGATCAGGCGGAGCAGTACATCGATTGGCGGATTCAGCTGGTGGACGCCGACGTCGCGAGGCTTCGCCAGCAGCTCGACGACCTGACGGCCATGCGCCGGCGCTGGCTGGCCGTGACCGGTGGACGCTCGAAGGTCTTCGGGAACGGGAACGGCAACGGCAGTGGCAATGGGAACGGGAACGGACACGAGGGCGACGGCATTTAACACGCGACAGCGGAACGTTTCAACAACGAGGGGCCAATGATGGCCCCTCGTTTCACGTTAGGGGTGCTTGATGAAGGTCCCCTCGCGCAGCTCGGCATACGCTTTCCTGAGCTCCTGCTCGGTGTTCATCACGATCGGCCCCGCCCACGCGACCGGCTCTTCGAGCGGGCGCCCCGACACGAGCAGAAACCGGATCCCCTGATCCCCCGCGCGAACGGTGATTTCGTCGCCGGAGTCGAACAGAATGAGCGACCGGTTGCTGGTGTCGTCACGCACCAGGGCGTCACTGCCCCCTTCGCCGACCCGCTCTGTCAGCACGCCGCGGGGTGACGAAGCATCCCGGAAGCTCCCGCTGCCCTCGAAGACGTAGGCGAACGCATGACGTGAGGATTCGACGGGCAGGGTCTTGCGCACGCCCGGCGGGATCGACACGTCGAGGTAGCGGGGCTCGGCGGCGACGCCCTCCACCGGGCCGGTCTTCCCCCAGAAGCTCCCGGCGACCACACGGATGCGCGTTCCATCGTCGTCGACGACCTCCGGGATGTCTTTCCCCAGGATGTCCTGGTAGCGGGGATCGGTCATCTTGAGCGTTCGGGGCAGGTTGGCCCAAAGCTGGAAGCCGTGCATCCGTCCGCGCGCATCTCCACGCGGCATTTCCTGGTGGAGGATACCGGATCCCGCCGTCATCCATTGGACGTCCCCGGCGCCGAGCGAGCCCCGGTTCCCCAAACTGTCCCCATGCTGGACCGTCCCGCTCAACACGTAGGTGATCGTCTCGATCCCCCGATGGGGATGCCACGGAAATCCTGCGAGGTAGTCCTCCGGATGCTCGTTGCGAAAGTCGTCGAGCAACAGGAACGGATCGAACTCACTGGTTTTGCCGAAGCCGAACGCCCGGCGCAGTTTGACGCCCGCACCTTCGATAGTGGGCTGCGATTGGACGATCGACTTGATCGGTCTGATGGACATGGTATCTCCTGTCTCTCTCCGATCACATAACAATATCGGGTTCCGGGTCGCTCACCGGGCCATTGCCGGACCAGTCGCACCGGGCGACACTTACGACCGCGCCCATGATCAACCCTTCCCGACCGCCGGGGCAACACGCGCTCGTGTTCATCACGATCACGGTTCTCTTGGACGTGATCGGCTTCGGACTGATTCTCCCGGTGCTTCCCACGCTGCTCATGAGCCTCACGGGAGCGGGGGTGAGCCAGGCGGCCATGTACGGCGGCTGGCTCACGTTCACGTACGCGGTCATGCAGTTCCTCTGCGCGCCGGTGCTGGGCAATCTGTCCGACCGCTTCGGGCGCCGCCCGGTAATCCTGTACGCCGTCGCCGCGCTGGGGGTGGACTACCTCATCATGGGCCTGGCGCCAACGCTCGGGTGGCTCTTCCTCGGGCGGACCATCTCCGGGATGGCTGGCGCGTCGTTCACGCCCGCGTACGCCTACGTCGCCGATGTGAGCCCGCCGGAGCGGCGAGCGCAGAATTTCGGACTGATCGGCGCCGCCTTTGGCGTGGGCTTCATCCTCGGGCCGGCGCTCGGCGGTCTCCTGGGCGGCCTGGGTCCGCGCGCGCCGTTCTTCGCCGCCGCCGCCCTCGGCTTGCTCAACTTTGCATACGGTTTCGCCGTGCTACCGGAGACGCTCGGCGCCGACCGGCGGCGCGACTTCGATTGGAAGCGCGCCAACCCGCTGGGCACGCTCGCCCAGATGCGCCGACACCCCGTCGTCCTCGGCCTCCTGGGCTCCCTGCTCCTCTGGATGCTCGCGCAGCAGGTGATGCCCACTACGTGGTCCTTTTACACGACCTACCGGTTCGGCTGGTCGCCTAGCACTATCGGGACCTCCCTTGCGCTCGTCGGAGCGATCATGGCGGTCAGCCAGGCCACACTCCTCCGCTTGATCGTGCCGCGACTTGGCGAGCGCCGGGCGGCGCTCATCGGCATCGCGATCGCCGGCGTCGGGTACGTCGGATACGCGACGGCGACCGCGAGCTGGATGATGTTCGCCTGGTTGGTGACGTGGTTCTTCGGGGCGACCGTCATGCCCACCACCAACGGCTTGATGTCCCACCGCATCGCGGCGGACGCGCAGGGTGAGCTCCAAGGCGCGGTCGCGAGCCTCTACTCGCTCAGCTCGATCCTCGGGCCGCCGCTCATGAGCCAGCTGTTTGGCCGTTTCTCGGCGCCCACGGCGTCAGTGTACCTGCCCGGAGCGGCGTTTTTCGCGGCGGCGGCGCTCACCACGACCTGCTATGCCCTATACTGGTCCGTAACCCGCGAGCGGGCCGTCACCGTCCCAAAACCCGAGGCGGTCGCCCCGTAAACAGGGTCCCCGGACTTGCGGGAATCGGCAGAACCCTAATTTTGCGGGCATCCCGAAAGGACCATCGGTCGTGATTGCCTGGCAAGAAACCGTCGCCCGCCGGCTGCGCGCCTTGCACTTGGACAGCATCAGGAGACAAGTCCTGGTGCTGGGGGTCGCGGCCGCCGTGGTGCCGGCGCTCGTAATCCTCGTGGTCGCCTCCCGTCAGGGCGGCGGCTCCCGGAGCGATCGCGTCGCCCGCGACCTGCGTGGCGTGAGCGCCGAGGCCGCCTGCGAGGTCGGGCAGTGGCTCGACGAGCGGCTGTACGACCTGCGCGTGGCGGCGAGCTCGTACACCGTCTCGGAGAACCTCACTCGCGTCCAGGGGCGGGCCGGGCCCGCCGCGCTGATTCGCCTCCGGGACTACCTGAACTCGGTGCGGGAACGCTCAGCGGATTGCGAGGCCCTCGTGGTGCTCGACGCCCGCGGCCACGTGGTGGCGGGGAGCGGCGGCCGGATGAGCGGGGTCCAGTTTTCGCTCGACAAGCTGAACGGGCTTCGGACCGGCGAGGCGCTCATCGGGGACGCGTACTGGGACACCGGCATCACGAAGGCCGCGGTCACGCTGGCCGTCCCGGTTCGCGACGCGGATGGGCGGTTCCTCGGTGCCCTCACCGCGAAGATCAACTTGCGCGCCGTGGGGGATGTGCTCGAGCGGCTCTCCGCAGGTGACGGTGGCGGGGGGGAGGCCGCCACGCAGGCGCAGGACGTGTACGTGATGACCGACCAGGGCCGCCTGATCCTCAGGGCCGGGCAGAGCTCGGCGGAGCTGATGCGGACCAAGCTTCCGACTGCCGCCACGCAAGCCCTCCTTGATAAGGAAGGCGTGGCGGTCACCTACAAGCGAGCGGACGGCCAAGAGGTGGTCGCCACCCAACGACGGCTCCCAGCGCTCCACTGGGCGGCGGTGGTGGAGATGCCGAGTAGCGCCGTGCAAGAGACAGGGGGGCTGGGGGGCGGGACCGTGGCCTCGCTCGTGCTCCTCCTCGCGGCGGTCGGTGCCATCGCGGGGCTCATCGCGCTCGTTGTCGTGCGACCGCTCAAGCGCCTGACGACCGTCGTGGAGAAGGTGGCGGCGGGAGATCTCTCGGTCGAGGTCCCCGTGGGGGGCAGTGGGGAAGTCGGCGTGTTGTCCCAGGTGTTCAAGAACCTCGTCACCCGTGTTCGGGAGAAGGAGAGCCAGGGAGAGTTGGAGCGGCTCTCGGTGACGGATGCGCTCACCGGGTTATACAACCGCCGGCACCTGATGGGGACGCTCGCGAACGAGGTGCAGCGGTCGCGACGGCTGCGCCGGACGTTCTCCGTGCTGCTCGCGGACGTGGATCATTTCAAGCAGTACAACGACACCCACGGGCACCTCGCCGGCGACGCCGCGCTCGTGACGATCGCCGAGATCCTGCGCCGGACCACGCGCGGGGTCGACAGCGTGGCGCGCTACGGGGGTGAGGAGTTCGTGGTGATGCTCATCGAGGCGCCGCTCAGCACGGCGCTCATCGTGGCGGAGCGGATTCGATCCCGCGTCGCGGCGGAGGCGTTCGACGGGGGACCGATGACCGTGAGCATCGGCACCGCGGAGTATCCCGCCCATGGCGACACACCCGAGGAGCTCATCGCGAGCGCCGACGCCGCGATGTACGAGGCAAAGAACGCGGGCCGCGACCGGGTGATCGCCGCCCGTTTAGGAACGCGGGGGGAAAGGAAGGGGAAAAAGGCGCGCAAGGAGTCGACCTGATGATGATCCGCTGGCTCCTGGCGGCGCTCCACCTGCTCACCCTCGGCATCGGGCTCGGGGCGGTGTGGTCGCGCGGGCGAGGGTTGCAAGGGGATCTGGATTTTCCGGCGCTGCGCCGTGTGTTCTACG
>DASQIB010000079.1:0-4279 GCA_035631795.1 Gemmatimonadales bacterium
CCAGCACACCAAGGAGGAGCTCGCGCACTACGCAAAGGATGCCTACGACATCCAGTACGAGTTCCCCTTCGGGTGGCAGGAGTTCGAAGGCGTGCACAACCGCACGAACTTCGATCTGTCGAGGCACCAGGAGTTTTCCGGGAAGAAGCTCGAGTACCTGGACTCCGCGACGAACGAGCGGTTCATCCCCTACGTGATCGAGACCTCCGCGGGCGCCGACCGCACCGCGCTCGTCGTCATGGCGGATGCCTACCGCGAAGAGGAAATAGAAGGCGAAAAGCGGGTCGTGCTGGGGCTCCTTCCGGCGTTGGCGCCGCTCAAAGCCGCGGTCTTTCCGCTCGTGAACAAGGACGGGATGCCCGAGCTGGCCCGGCGCGTTTTCGACGATCTTCGCAAGCAGTACAACGTCTTTTACGACGATGGCGGCTCGATCGGGCGGCGCTATCGGCGGCAGGACGAAGCCGGGACGCCCTTCGGCATCACGATCGACGGCCAGTCGACGCAGGACGGCACGGTGACGGTGCGTGATCGTGACACCTTGAAGCAGGATCGTGTCCCGCTGGATCGCCTGACGGGCTATCTCGCTGAGAAGCTCAAGGGGTAATGAAGAAGCGAGTGTTGCTCGACACCCCAGATCTACTGTTTCGCTCCAAGCTCACGGCGGTGGTCGCCGCGGGAGACGCGGAGCTTTCGCGCGACGAGGCGGCGAGCGATCTCGTCGTGATCGAGCTCGGGGACGCTCGAGCGATCGACCGAATCGGGCAGCTCGTCGAGCGCGGCCTGACCGTTCTCGCCTATGGCGCTCACGTTCGACCCGAGCTGCTCCGCGCGGCACGCGACGCCGGCGCCGTCGCCGTGCCGAATTCACAAGTGGAGGCGCGTCTCCGGGCCCTCTTAACGTCATAGGGGCGCAGCACGCTGCGCCCCTCTGAACTTTCAACCTGTGTCCACCGTTACTTCGCCGCGACCTGCACCTCGATCTGCCGCGGCTTGGCCTTCTCGACTTTGGGCAGCGTCACGGTCAGAACGCCGTTCTCGTAGCTGGCCTTGATGTTGGCGGCGTCGACGGTCGTGGGGAGGGTGAAGCTCCGCTCGAAGCTCCCATACGTACGCTCGTACCGATGCACGCGCTCGGTGCGCTCCTGAGACACCTGATCCTTCGACCCATGGATCGTGAGCACGTTGTTCTCGAGTGAGATCTTCACGTCTTCGGGCTTCACACCCGGGACCTCAGTGGTGATGCGGATCGCGTCCGGCTGCTCGAAGATGTCCACCGGAGGCACCCACGAGGCGCCGGCGTTATCGCGGGCCTCCCAATCCAGCGTGCCCAGTGCTTCGTTGAAGAGCCGACCGATCCGGTGCTCCAACGTGGTGGGCGCTCCATTCTTGGCGACGGTGACTAGCATGGTTATTCCCTCCAACCTTTGTTTTCAGTGTTTTCAGTGGTCGTGTGACGACGTTGTGTCGTCGGCGGGCACGTTCGCAACCGGCGTGCCGACCCACACGCCTGCGGATTGGTCAAGTTGACAGGCTGCGACCTTCAAACTGACACGCGCGACTGTCAGGTTTGCGGAGTCCGGCGGGCCCTCTATCTTTCGTCAATCCGATGACGCATTCGACGACGGTCGCGCTGCCGCCTCCGGACGTGCTGGAGCGCGCCAAGCGGTTTTTTGCCGAACGGGTTCCCAACTCCGCGGCCTTCCCCGAAACGGAAGGACCGCGGTTCCTCGTGCTGCGCGGGCAGGGGGGCGAGGAAATCGCCTTCCACGCCTGGACCGATGCGGCCGGCAAGACGCGGGTACGGGCCTCTACGCTCTTCTTCGACCAGGCGGTCGACCGGTTTTTTTCGACGCTGCCGCTCGAGTCAGCGGTGGAGGTCGCATGACGGCAGTCGACCAGCGATTTGCCGTCCGCGTGATGGTCACCGATGTCTGGGACCAGGTGTACTTCGCCGTCGAGCCCACGACGACTGTCGCACACCTCAAGAGCCAGGCGCTCACCCTGGCGCTGAAGCGCGCACACCTCCGGCCGGAGGAGTACGTGGTGAAGTTCCGGGGTGCCGAAGTGCTGGATGAATCGACGACGGTGGGCGCTCTGGGCGCGATTGCCAACTCGGCGTTCATTGTGTTGCCCGCGCGCCGTCAGGTGGTTCGGTGAAGCCGCGCGTAGCGCCCCGCATCAGCGGCACGCCGAGTCGGGCGCTCACCACGTTCGCGGTGGGGTTCCTCCTGCTCGACGCCGTCCTGCTGATCTACAGCGGTGCGGCGCTCGGCCGCACGAGGCTCGTGGTGTGGGGTGTTGCCTTCGTTGTGGTCGCGGGCCTCGTGGTGATCGGCTGGCGGCGCTACCGCCGGCTCATGGCCGACCTCGAGCAGGCGCGCCGGGACATGCGCGCCGAGATCGAATCGATTCGAGCGCTCCTGCACGAAAAGCATCTGCACAATTGAGTGACGACTCGCCTCCCCCTCCCGGTCGTCTGGCATCCGGCATCCCGTCTCCATAATCCGGGCCCAGGTCATCCGGAGCGACCGGAGCGTATCGAGGCGGTCCTGACGGCGTTGCAGGCGCCCGACCTGAGCACGGTGGTCGCGCTGTCGGAGGGCCCCTTGGCGACCCGCGAACAGCTGCAGCGTGTTCACCCCGCACCTTACCTGAACGCGCTCGAGCGCCTGTCTCGCGGCGGCGGAGGCGCGCTCGACGCCGACACCGTCATGAGCGGTGGCAGCTGGGATGCGGCGCTCGCCTCCGCCGGTGCGGCGGTACGCGCGGTGGAGCTCGGAGTCGAGCGGGGGTCGGCGTTCGGGGCCACCCGACCACCCGGGCATCACGCCCTGGCCACGCGCGCGATGGGGTTCTGCTTTTTCAACAACGTCGTGGTCGCGGCGCGCCACGCCCAACAGCTCGGCAAGGCGCGCGTGCTCATTGTGGACTGGGACGTGCACCACGGCAACGGCACACAGGCCCTCGTCGAGCGCGATCCGACGATCCGCTACGTGTCCATGCACCAGTATCCGTGGTATCCGGGGACGGGTGCGGAGGACGAGCGGGGTGTGGGCAACGTGTTCAACGTGCCACGTCCAGCCGGGCTGCCGCGGGCGCGGTACGTGCGAGATCTGCTCGATGCCGTGGATGCCGCGATCGACGGCTGGCGGCCCGACCTGCTGCTCGTGTCGGCGGGATTCGATTCGCTGGCGGGCGATCCGCTGGGCGGGTTCACGCTCGAGCCGGAGGACATGGCCGCCTGGACCGCGGCCTTCCGCGAGCGCGTGGCGCCCGCGCCGGTGGTCGGCGTGCTCGAAGGCGGATACCGGCTCGACCTCCTCGCCGCGGGCGTGCGCGCCCACGTGCGCGCGCTCGCCGCCGGAATCGCATAGTTTTCAAGATGCCGCTGAAGCTCACCACAGAAGTGATCACCCTGAAGACGAAGCACCCGTTCGTCATCGCCCGGGGCGGCGACGACGACACGCGTGTCGTCTGGGTGCGCCTGGCCGACGGAGACGGCGTGGAAGGGTGGGGCGAAGCGGACCCATCGCGCTATTACGGCGAGACGGCGGATACCGTGCTCACCGTTCTGCGACAGCTCGAGCCGCACTTGCCCGCCGATCCGTTCGATCTCGATACCGCGGAGGCGACGTTCGCGCGTCTGGTCCCGAAGAACGGCGCGGCGCGCGTCGCGCTGTCGGCCGCGCTGCACGATCTCGTCGGCAAGCGGCTGAACCAGCCCGTCTGGCGGCTGTGGGGCCTCGATCCGGCGCGCGCGCCGCGCTCCTCCTTCACGATCGGCCTCGACACGCCGGAGAAGATCCGGGAGAAAATACGCGAGGCGTCCTCGTACCCGATTTTGAAGATCAAGCTCGGCACGGATCGTGATGAAGCGATTCTCCGCACGGTTCGCGACGCCACGGACAAGCCGCTCCGCGTGGACGCCAACGGCGGCTGGACCCGCGATCGCGCGCTGGCCATGCTCCCCGTCCTGAAGGAATACGGCGTCGAGTTCGTCGAGCAGCCGCTGCCTCCCGATGACCTCGAGGGCATCGCGGCCGTGCGGCGGCGCGGCATCCTCCCAGTGGTAGTCGATGAGAGCTGTATCGTCGCGAGCGACATCCCGCGGCTCGCGGGTGCAGTAGACGGAGTGAATATCAAGTTGGCGAAATGCGGCTCGCTGCGGGAAGCGCTCCGGATGATCGCCACGGCCCGCGCGCACGGCATGCTCGTCATGGTCGGCTGCATGATCGAAACGTCGCTCGGCATCACCGCCGCGGCGCACTTCACGCCGCTC
>DASQIB010000080.1:0-11028 GCA_035631795.1 Gemmatimonadales bacterium
GTACAGCGGCGACGTCACGCTGAAGTACTCGGCCAGGTGCTTCAGCGTCTGGTTGCCGCTGAAGGCCGCGAACGTCCCCGGCACGATGATGATCGATTGGGCGAAGATGATCGGCATCACGTTCGCCGTGTTGAGCCGCAACGGGATGAACGTCTTCTGCCCTTCGCGGATCCGCCCCCGTCCCATGACCTTGCGGGGGATCTGGATCGGAATGCGCCGCGCCGCGACCGTCACCGCGACCGTGGCCGCGACCACGAGTACCATGATCAGGAGCACCATGAGGAGCACCGGGAAGGTCAAGGCGTGCGCGCCCAGGGCGTCGATCGTCCGGATCGTCTCCGGCCAGATCCGCTCCACGATCGAAAAGAAGATCAGGAGGCTCGCGCCGTTGCCGATGCCGCGCTCCGTGATCTGCTCACCCAGCCACATGACGAACACGCCGCCGGTGGTGAGCGTCAACACGGTCGTAAGTCGGAAGAAGAAGCCCGCGTGCCCGACGGCGCCCGGGATCTGCTCGGTGAACAGCGCGTAACCGTAGGCCTGGAACAGGCAGAGCACCACGGTGAGGTAGCGCGTCCACTGGGTCAGCTTGCGCCGGCCGTCGTCGTCGCGCTGCATTTTCTCGACTACGGGGAACACCGGCGCGGCGAGCTGGAAGACGATGCTCGCCGAGATGTACGGCATGATGCCCAGCGCGAAGACCGTGGCGCGGCCGAAGCTCCCGCCCGCGAAGAGATCGTACAGGCTGAAGAGCGTGCCCTGGCCCTGGTTGTGCAGGAAGTCGGCGAGCGCCTGGACGTTGACCCCGGGCGTCGCGATGTGCGCGCCGACGCGGTAGACCAATAGGCACAGGAGCGTGAAGAGAATCTTCTCCTTCAGCTCCGGAACCTTGAACAGATTGGGGATGCGAGGCGCGGTCATGGCGGGATCAGCTCGCGATGGTGCCGCCCGCCTGCTCGATCTTGGAGCGGGCAGACGCCGACACCATGACGCCCTTCACGCTGAGCTTTCGCTGCACGTCGCCCATCCCTAGGAGCTTAACCGGACGGTCAGGCCGGCGCACGAGGCCCGCCCCAAACAGGGTCTCGGGCGTGACCTCGACTCCCTCGGCGAGCTGGCCCAGGTGCCTCACGTTGACCACCTGGGCGGGCTGCTTGAAGGGATTGGTGAAGCCACGCTTGGGAATCCGGCGGATGAGCGGCATCTGACCGCCCTCGAAGCCAGGCCGCACCTTGCCGCCCTGGCGCGCAGTCTGGCCCTTCCCGCCTCGGCCAGCCGTCTTCCCAATGCCCGACCCCGGTCCCCGGCCCTTGCGGATACGACCGCGGTGCGAGCCACGCGGTGCGTGGAGACTCGAAAGGGTGAGGTGTATCAGCTCGCCCTTTGGCGCCTTCGCCCGTGGCTTCGCCGCGGAGCGCGGCTTTGCCTTCGTCCGTGTCTTCGCTTTCGGCTTCGGCATTCCTTATTCCTTGTCCTTCGTCTTCGCGGGCGTCACCTCGACGAGGTGCCGCACCTGACGGAGCATGCCTCGGAGCGACGGGTGGTCCTTCTTCACCACCGCGTGCTGATGATGCTTCAACCCCAGCGCTTCGAGCGTACGACGCTCGGGGGCTGGCCGCCCGATCCCGGAACGCACCTGCAGAATCCGCAGGTCGCCCTTTCCGGAAGGGGGGAGCGGCCGGTCGCGTCCCGGCTTGCGTTTGCGGTACTTCCGCGTGGGCGGCAATCTAGCCACGGATCGCTGCCTCCTGTCGAGCCCTGTATGGAATCGCCTCGAGCTCGACGCCGCGCTCCTTCGCCACCCGACGCGCCGTCGTGAGATGCTGGAGCGCGTCCACGGTGGCCCGAACCATGTTGTGCGGGTTCGTGGAGCCGAGACTCTTGGTGAGGATGTCCCGCACGCCGGCACACTCGAGCACGGCGCGCACCGGGCCACCGGCGATGACGCCGGTACCGGAAGCCGCGGGCTTCAGGAGGACGCGACCCGCGCCGTGATGGCCGATGATCTCGTGCGGGATGGTGGTGCCCGCGAGCGGTACTTCCATCATGCGGCGCCGGGCGGCCTCGACCGCCTTGCGCACCGCTTCGCTGACCTCGTTGGCCTTGCCGGTCGCGATCCCCACGCGCCCCTGCCCATCCCCGACCGCGACGAGCGCGTTGAAGCCGAACCGCCGACCGCCTTTGACGACCTTGGCCACGCGATTGATCGAGATCACGTTCTCGACCAGCCCGTCGCCTTCGCGCTGGCGCTCGCCCGAGTCACGCCGCTCGCCGCCGCGCCCTCGGCCGCCACCCCGACCGCCTCCGCGACCACCCCGACCGCGTCCGGCTCCCCCGCCTCCCCCGCCTCCCCCGCCTCCCCCGCCCGCCCCGCCAGCCCCGCCAGCCCCGCCAGCCCCGGCGCCACTACTACCGCCACCGCCGCCTGCCGGCCGCTCGTCGGGACGCCCCTCGCCCCCGGCGTGCGCCGTCTCGGCGGGCTCGATCGTCGCCGGGCCGGATGGCCTCGGCTGCTGCTCGTTGTCCATTAGAGCTCCAATCCGCCTTTGCGCGCGCCATCGGCCACGGCCTTCACACGCCCGTGATACTGATAGCCGCCCCGATCGAACACGACCTTCGCGATTCCCTTCGCTTTCGCCTTGGCGGCGATCAGGCGTCCCAGCGCGAAGCTCCGCGCCGTCTTTCCCTTGCCGTCGACCTGGATGCCTTCCGACGTATCGCCGGCGCCCACCAGCGTTACGCCGCGCACGTCGTCCACCACCTGGGCGTAGATGTGCTTCGAGGAACGGAACACCACGAGCCGAGGGCGCTCCGGGCTGCCGGCGACTTTTCGTCGTACCCGGAGGTGGCGCCGATAGCGGCGGTGCTGCTGCGTCCGGATCTTATGGATCTTGCGCATGGGTTATTTCGCCGCCGCCTGGGCCGTCTTGCCGGCCTTCCGCCGGACCTGCTCGCCCACGTAGCGGATTCCTTTGCCTTTGTACGGCTCGGGGGGCCGGATGCCGCGGATTTCCGCCGCCACTTGCCCCACGAGCTCTTTGTCCACGCCCTCGATCTTCACGAGCACGTTGTTATCGACCGAGATCTTGATGCCCGTCGGCGCGTGATACGGGACCGGGTGCGAGAATCCGACGACGAGCTGCACACCGAAGGGCTTGGGCTCCGCTTTGTATCCGACGCCCTGGATCTCGAGCGCCTTGGCGAATCCCTTGGTGACGCCGTCGACCATGTTGGCGATGAGCGTCCTCGTCAGGCCGTGCAGCGCCTTGTGCCGGGATTCGTCGGAAGGGCGCTTGACGATGAGAGAGTCGCCCTCCATGGCGACGGCCAGCTCCGCGTGCACGACCCGGCTGATCTCGCCCTTCGGGCCCTTGACCGTGACCCGCAGGCCGTCGAGCTGGGCCGTGACGCCCTTCGGTAGCACCACGGGCTTCCTGCCGATGCGTGACATGACGCGCCTTCCTTACCAGACCACCGCGAGCAGCTCACCACCCACGCGGGCGGTGCGGGCTTCGCGGTCCGTCATGAGGCCTTGCGGCGTAGACAAGATCGCCATGCCGAGGCCGTTCTTGACGCGCGGAATTTCGCGCGCCTTCACGTAGCGCCGCAGGCCGGGCGCGGACACGCGCTGCAGCTCGCGGATCACGGGCGCGTCGTTGTGATACTTCAGGTACAGCCGCAGCAGTCCGTGACGCCCGTCGTCCAGCACCTTGAAGTCCTGGACGTAGTGGTTGTCGCGGAGCAGCCGTGCAATCTCGACCTTGAGCTTCGACACCGGCATGTCGACCCGGCGGTGGCCCGCCTGGCAGGCGTTGCGCACCCGGGTGAGCATATCGGCGACGGGATCAGTCATACTCATCTCGCGTACCGTCCTTTACCAACTGGCCTTGCGCACGCCGGGAATCTCCCCGCGCAGCGCGAGCTCACGGAAACAGATGCGGCACAGCTTGAACTTCCGGAGTGTGCCGCGACTGCGGCCGCAGCGCTGGCACCGGTAATAGGCCCGCACCTTGAACTTCGGCTTCCGCTTGACCTTCTCCATCCACGCCTTCTTCGCCATGACCCGGCCTTTCCCCCTCCCTTAACCGACCGCGACGGGTGATTCGCCCCGGAAGGGCATCCCCAGCTCGCGGAGCAGCGCCAGCGCGGTGTCGTCCCGGCCGGCAGTCGTCACGAACGTGATGTCCATCCCGTGGATCTTCTCGACCTTGTCGTAGTCGATCTCCGGGAAGATCATCTGCTCCTTGATGCCGATCGTGTAGTTCCCGCGACCATCGAAGCTGTCGGTCGGCAGGCCGCGGAAGTCGCGCATCCGTGGCACCGCGACGCTGATGAACCGGTCGAGGAACTCGAACATGCGGCCGCCGCGCAGCGTCACGGCGCACCCCACGGGCATGCCCTGCCGCAGGTTGAAGTTCGCGATCGACCTCTTGGCCCGCGTCACCACCGGCCGCTGCCCGGAGATCGCGCCGAGCTCGGCGACCGCGGCCTCGAGCCCCTTCGGGTTCTTCTGCGCGTCCCCCATCCCGACGTTGAGCACGATCTTCACGAGCTTCGGGATCTCGTGCGGGTTCTTGAGGTCGAACTGCTGCGCCAGCTTCGCCCGCACCTGCCGCTCGTAGAAGTCGAGCAGCCGGGCGCGCGGCGCGGGCTCGGGTGGCGGGCCCTCGGGCTCCGCGGGCGCGGCCTTGGCCTCAGCCGGCTTCTTGCCCTTGGGCTCCTTGCCCTTCCCCTGCTTCTCCTTGGGCTTCGGAGCGGGCGTCGCTTCACCCCGGGGCGACGCCCCGGGGTCGGCCGCTGGTTGCTGGGTCGCCGGTTCCCCCCGGGGCTCCGCCCCGGGGTCAGCCGCGCGACCCTGCTTGGGTTCCTGTTCCTTGGTATCCGCCATGACTATTTCGCTCTCACGCGCGGGATCGGCTGGCCCGACTTGACCGCCACCCGCTCCGCCGTTCCGTCTTTGTCCAGGCGCCGCCGCACGCGCGTCGGGTCCCCGGACTTCGGGTCGAGCAGCATGACCTTCGACGCCGCGATCGGCGCGGTTCGTTCGATGATGCCGCTCTCCTCGTTCGCGGTCGCGGCGCGCTTGTGCTTCTTCACGATGTTCACGCCCTCCACCTCCACCCGAAACTGCTTGGGAAAGACGCGGAGGACTTTGCCTTCCTTCCCACGATGCTCGCCGGAGATCACGCGCACCGTATCGCCCTTGGCGATATGCATCTTGTAGCGCTCGGGCTCACGGGCCTCGGACCGCCGGCGGCCCTTCTTGAAGACGAGCGGCTTCATCTAGATCACCTCCGGCGCCAGCGACACGATTTTCATGAACTTCTTCTCGCGCAGCTCACGGCCCACCGGGCCGAAGATGCGGGTCGCACGGGGTTCGCCCTGCTCGGTGATGAGCACCGCGGCGTTCTCGTCGAACCGGATATAGGAGCCATCCCGGCGCTTGGTTTCCTTGGCCGTCCGCACGATCACCGCCTTCGCCACCTCGCCCTTCTTGATCTGGCCGGTGGGAATGGCGTCCTTGATCGTGACGACCACGATGTCGCCCAGCCCCGCGTAGCGGCGCTTGGACCCGCCGAGCACGCGAATCACGAGCGCCCGCCGCGCGCCCGAGTTGTCCGCGATCTTGAGAATCGATTCCTGCTGTACCACGGTCCCCTCTCCCTCCCGCTACTTCGCGCGCTCGACGATTTCGACCACGCGCCACCGCTTGGTCTTGGACAACGGGCGGGTCTCGACGATCCGCACCGTGTCGCCCGCCTTGGCGCCGTGGTCGTTGTGGGCCGCGACCTGCTTGGTGCGGACCACCTGCTTGCCGTAGAACCCGTGCGCGAACCGGCGCACGAGCGATACGGTGACGGTCTTCTGCATCTTGTCGCTCACCACCACGCCCGTGCGAACCTTGCGCCGCCCCCTCATCTCTGCGCCCTTTCTCTCAGAATGGTCTTGATCCGCGCGATCTCGCGCCGAACCCGGCGCAGCTCGATCGGGCTCGGCAGCGCCTCGGTCGCGCGGCGGAATCCCAGCCGGAACCGCTCCTCGGTGAGCACCGCCAGCTGCTGCTGGAGGTCCTCGCTCTTCATCTCGCGCAGCGTCTCGGCTTTCTTGATCGGCATCTTACCGTTCCTCCCGCCGCACGAACTTCGACTTGATGGGCAGCTTGGCCGCGGCGAGCGCCAGCGCCGCGCGCGCCAGGTCTTCCGCGATCCCCTCGAGCTCGAACATCACGCGCCCGGGCTTGACCACCGCCACCCAACCCTCGGGATTCCCCTTGCCCTTCCCCATGCGGGTTTCCGCGGGCTTCTTGGTGATCGGCTTGTCGGGAAAGAGCCGGATCCACACCTTGCCGCCGCGCTTCATCTCCCGCGTGAGCGCCACGCGCGAGGCCTCGATCTGGCGGTTCGTGATCCACCCCGGCTCGAGCGCCATGAGCCCGTAGTGGCCGAACGCGACCGTGTTGCCGCGCGTCGCCATCCCCTTGGTGCGGCCCTTGAACCGCTTGCGGAACTTGACGCGCTTCGGTGCGAGCATGGACTCAGACTCCCGTCGAGTACGTGCGTCCCGACAGCTCCTCCGTCATCTCGCGCGTGAAGATCCACACCTTCACGCCGATCGTGCCGTAGGTCGTCTTGGCCGTCGACATCGCGTAATCGATGTCGGCGCGCAGCGTGTGCAGCGGCACCCGACCCTCGTGATAGCCTTCCGTCCGAGCGATCTCCGCGCCCCCCAACCGGCCGGCGGTCTTGATCTTGATGCCCTGCGCCCCCATCCGCATGGCGCTTTGCACCGCGCGCTTCATGGCGCGTCGGAATGAAATGCGCTGCGTCAGCTGGTGCGCCACCGAGTCCGCGACGAGCTGGGCGTCGAGCTCCGGGCGTTTGATCTCCTCGACATTGATCCCCACTTCCTTGCCGGTGAGCTGGGCGAGCTCGTCGCGCAGCTTGTCGACCTCCGCGCCGCGCTTGCCGATCACCACGCCCGGCCGCCCCGTGTGCACCGTGACTGTCACCTTCCCCGGCTTCCGCTCGATGTGAATGTCCGCGATGGCCGCGTGAGACAGCCGCGTCTTCAGGTAACGGCGGATCAGGTCGTCTTCCTTCAGGAGCTCGGGGAAGTCGCGGCGCGCGAAGTAGCGCGAGCGCCACGGCTTGATGATGCCCAGCCGGAAGCCGTAGGGATGCGTTTTCTGGCCCACTTACTTGCCCTCTTTCTTCGTCTTGGACTTGGACGCCGCCTTCTTTGCCTTGGGGCTCTTGCTCTTGGTTTTCTCCGCCTTCGCGGGGGTGGCTTTGGCTTCCGCCTTGGCGCCGGCTTTCGCGGGCGCGGGCTTCGGCGCGCGGGACTCCGCTTCGCCCACCACGTGGATCTCGATGTGACTCGTGCGCTTCTTGATCGGCGTCGCCCGGCCCATCGCGGCCGGGGTGAAGCGCTTGAGCGTCTGCCCTTCGTTCACGACCGCGTACTGCACCCGCAGCCGGTCCACGTCGAGCGCCTGATTCTCGCGTTGCGCCCGCTGCTCGGCGTTCGCCACCGCCGACTTGAGCACCTTATGGATTTGTTTCGCCGCCAGCTTCTTCGAGAACCGGAGAATGGCGTATGCCTCCGGCACCGCGCGGCCCCGGATCTGATCGATCACGAGGCGCATCTTACGCGCCGACTGCCGCACGGTTCGCTGGATCGCTCGCGCTTCCATCCGCTACTCCTTGGGCGGCGGCGCCGCCTGCTCGGCGGCGGCGGCGGCGGCCTCTTCACGCTCCTGCGCCGAGCCCTTGGCCGAGTGTCCGCGGAACAGCCGCGTCGCCGCGAACTCGCCGAGCTTGTGGCCGACCATGTTCTCCGTGATGTACACCGGGATGAACTTGTTCCCGTTGTGCACCGCGAGGGTGTGCCCGACGAAGTCGGGCGTAATGGTCGAGCGCCGCGACCAGGTCTTGAAGACCTTCTTCTCGTTTTTCTCGTTCAGGGCCTGGATCTTGACGAGGAGCGATTCCTCGACGTACGGCCCCTTCTTGACACTCCGTCCCATTACTGTGTGGCCTTCCCGCGCTTGCGTCCGCGCACGATCAGTTTCGTCGACGGTTTCTTCTTGTGGCGGGTCTTCTTGCCTTCGACCTTGCCCCACGGATTGGTCGGCGGTCGTCCACCCGACGTCTTGCCTTCACCGCCGCCGAGCGGATGGTCGACCGGGTTCATCGCCACGCCGCGCACCCGCGGGTTCCGACCCAGCCAGCGTGTCTTGCCCGCCTTGCCGATCGACAGGAGCTCGTGCTCGGGATTGCCGACTTCCCCGATGGTGGCGAGACACTCGCCCCGCACCATGCGCATCTCGGTCGACCGGAGGCGGAGCGTGACGTAGTTGCCCTCCTTGGCCACGACCTGCACGCCGGTGCCGGCCGACCGCGCGAGCTGGCCGCCGCGCCCGATCTTGAGCTCCACGTTGTGCACCGTGGTGCCGAGCGGGATCTCAGACAGCGGCATCGTGTTGCCGACCCGGATGTCCGACCCCGGCCCGGAGACGACCGTGTCACCCACCGCCAGGCCTTTCGGCGCCAGGATGTAGCGCTTCTCGCCGTCCGCGTAGTGCAGCAGAGCGATGCGCGAGGTGCGGTTCGGATCGTACTCGATCCCCGCCACCGTCGCGGGGATGCCGAACTTGTTCCGGCGGAAATCGATCCGGCGATACTGGCGCTTGTGCCCGCCGCCCTGCCACCGGTTGGTGATGTGGCCCTTGTTGTTGCGCCCGCCCGTGCGCCGCAGCGGCTCGACGAGCGACTTCTCGGGCTCGCTCTTCGTGATCTCGGCGAAGTCCGACACCGAGCGGAACCGCGTGGCCGGCGTGACCGGCTTGAACTGTCGGATACCCATATCAGCCCTCGAACACCGGGATCGCGTCGCCCTCTTTAAGCGTCACGATCGCCTTTTTCCATGCCGGCCGGCGGCCCGCACGGGCCACCCGCAGGCCACCCGTGCGCCGCCGGGCGCGCACCACCAGCGTCCGCACGTCCGTTACGGACACCTTGAAGAGCGTTTCGATCGCCGCGCGGATCTGTGGCTTCGTGGCCTCGGCGTGCACGCGAAACGCGTATTCCTTGCGCGCCTGAAAGGCCGCCGAGGATTTCTCGGTGATCACCGGCCCGAGGATCAATCGGTGTTGATCAGGCATTCTCGGTCTCCCCGTCGGCCGCCCCTTGGGCCTTCTCGGAGGCTTCGCCGAGCGCGGGCAGCTCGACCACGACGGCATCGGCCCAAAGAATCTCGTAGGCCGTGGCATCGGCGAACCGCATCACGTGCACCTTCGGGATGTTGCGGCCCGAGAGGTAGACGTTGTGCGCGTTCGCGGCGCCTGCGGTGAGCACCAGCACCTTCTTCTCCGCCACACCGAGCTTGCCGAGCAATTCGGCGAGCGTCTTGGTCTTCGGCTTCTCGTACTCGAGCGGGTCCACCACGAAGAACGCCTCCTCGCGGGCCCGTGCGTTCAGGGCCGACTTCTTCGCGAGCTGGCGGAGCTTCTTTGGGATGCCCAGGCGATAGTCGCGTGGGTGCGGCCCGAAGACGATCCCGCCGTGCCTCCAGTGCGGAGCCCGCGTGGACCCCTGCCGCGCTCGACCGGTGCCCTTCTGCCGCCACGGCTTCTGATTGCCGCCCGAGACTTCACTGCGGGTTCGCGTGTCGTGCGTGCCCTGGCGCTGGTTGGCGAGATACGTCACCACGGCGCGGTGCAGGGCATGCTCGTTCACCGTGCCGTCGAACAGCGCGGCCGGGAGGCGCACCGATTTCTTCTTGGCGCCGGCGGCGGAGTAGTGTGGTGCCTCAATCATGGCGACTCCGCCCTCCCTGCTTGCGCACCGTGAGCAATCCGTTCATCGGCCCGGGCACCGAGCCCCGCACGAACAGCAGGTTCCGCTCCGCGTCCACCTTGACCACGCTCAAGCCCATCTCGGTGAAGTTGCGCGCGCCCATATGGCCGGGCATCCGCTTGCCCTTGATAATTCGCGAAGGGTCAGTTCCAGGAGCGATGGACCCGGGCTTCCGGTGCCGCGTGTTGCCGTGGGTTTCGGGGCCGCCGCCGAAGTGATGGCGGTGCACGACGCCCTGGAACCCGCGGCCCTTGCTGACCCCGCTGACTTTCACGAGGTCGCCGGCGGCGAAGATCGCGACGGTCACCGTGTCACCCGCCTTGGGCGGCTCTTTGCCCTCCGCCGGTGCAGCGATCGGGAAGCTCTGGAGCACCCGCGGCGCGGCCTCGAGGCCCGCCTTCTTGGCGTGGCCCGCGAGCGCCTTGGCCGTGCGCGTCGCCTTCTTCCGCTCGAAGCCGAGCTGCACCTGCGACCCCGCCACCTGCACGACGGGGCACGGGCCTGCCTCGATCACCGTGACGGGCACGTGTGAGCCTTCGGCGTCGAAGACGCGCGTCATGCCGAGTTTCCTGCCGATCAGTCCGGTCATTCCGGTCGTCCGTTGTCCGTCGTCCGTTGTCCGTTACTGCACTTTAATTTCGACATCGACGCCCGCGGGAAGATCGAGCTTGGTCAGCGCGTCGATGGTCTGGGACCGCGTATCCAGGATGTCGATGAGCCGTTTGTGCGTCTTGAGCTCGAACTGCTCACGGCTCTTTTTGTCGATGTGCGGGCTCCGGAGCACGGTCCAGAGCTGCCGCTTGGTGGGCAGCGGGATCGGGCCCGAGACCTGCGCGCCGGTTTTTTCGGCGGTGCGCACGATGTCGGCCGCGGCCTGATCGATCAGGGCGTGGTCGAATGCCTTCAAACGGATGCGAATCTTTCCGGCCATAGGTCCTCTATTGCTGATTTCGGATTTCGGATTGCGGATTTGAAGAGCGTGTGTTCAATCCGCAATCCGCAATCGCCAATCCGCAATCATTTGAGAATCTTCGTGACCACGCCCGCGCCGACGGTCCGCCCGCCTTCGCGGATCGCGAACCGCAGCTGCTCCTCCATCGCGATCGGCGTGATCAGCTCGATCGTCATCTTCGTGTTGTCTCCCGGCATCACCATCTCCACCCCCGCCGGC
>DASQIB010000081.1:0-2215 GCA_035631795.1 Gemmatimonadales bacterium
GACGTCGTGGAGGAGCGCCGCGGCAATGGTGATCGAGTCCATCTGCTGCTCGGCGAGAATCGTGGCCACGGCCACGGAGTGCGAGACGTAATCGTCGCCCGATTGGCGCTTCTGGCCGCGATGCGCTTGCGCGCTCATCCGATAGGCGCGCGCCAACAGATCGAGGTCGAGACGGTCGCGCTGTTGCGCGACCGCTCGGGCGAGCTCGGGCGCGAGGAGGGGGGCGGTGCTGGTCACCTGTTGAGGATGGCGACGGCACGCGGCTGAGTCAACGCGGCGTAGCCAGTTGTCGCGCCTGCCCTTACAGGAGGCCCGCCTCCGCGAAGCTCAGGTACCGCTCCCCCCCCACGATCACGTGGTCGTGGACGGGGACGTCTAGCAGGCGTCCCGCGTCCACGAGCTGCCGCGTGACTGAGCGGTCGTCCGCAGAGGGGCTGGGATCGCCACTCGGGTGGTTATGCACGACGATGATCCCCGCGGCCGCCTCGGCAATCGCGGCTCGGAATACCTCCCGCGGGTGCACCAGGGAGCTGTTCAGGATTCCCCGGGTGATGAGCAGGTCGCCCAGAACCTGGCTCTGGCTGCCGAGGGCCAGGACGTGGAACTCCTCCACGGCCAGGTCACGAAACCGGGGTGAGTAGAAGCGCCGCACGTCGGCCGGGCCGCGGATGCGCTCGGGCGGCGGCTCCCGCTCCGCGTTCACCCGCCGCCCCAGCTCGAGTGCCGCCGCGACGCGGGCCGCCTTGCCGCGGCCCACGCCAGGCACGAGGGCAAGCTCCGCCGACGGGCGGCCCGCCAACCGGCAGAGCGATCCATCGACGCGTGCCAGCACGGCGCCGGCGACCGCCAGCGCATCCTGCCCCGCGCACCCGGTGCCCAGGAGAATGGCGAGGAGCTCCTGTCCCGTGAGGGCGGCCGGACCCACGCTCCATAACCGCTCACGCGGGCGGTCGTGCTCGGCATGCTCGGACAGACGAAGGGGCATGGGGGAAACGTACGGGGCGCGGGGAGAGATCCGGCACCGGATTATTGCGGATTGCGGATTGTGGATTGCGGATTGGAGGCGGTGCGTGCTAATCCGAAATCCGCAATCCGCAATCAGCCGGCCCCGTGGCACTTCTTGAACTTCTTGCCGCTGCCGCAGGGGCACGGGTCGTTGCGGCCCACATCGGCGTACGGATTCGGGGCGACGACGCTCGCGCCCACCGGAGCCGGACGAGCGTCCCCCCCCGGTTCGCCGCTGACGAGGCCATCGGCGGCGCCCTTGCTTGCCACCATTGGCGTGGGACGGCGGGGCGCCAGGCCCCCCCCCCGTACCAGGCCGCCGAGCGGTCGACCGCCGGCCGGGCCGGTGGACGTCCCGCTGCGCGGCGGGGGCGGCGGCCCGATTTCGATCTGCAGCTTGAGCCAGCGCTCCGCGAAGGTCCCGTGGAGGTCGCGCATCAGGCCGACGAACATGTCGTACGCTTCATGCTTGTATTCGATCAACGGGTCCTTCTGGCCCCAGGCACGATACTGGATGGCCGCCCGCAGTTGATCGAGATCGTAGAGGTGATCTTTCCATTTTTCGTCGATCACGGTCAACATGATGTGCGACAGGGCCTGGCCGCCGAGGTTGACGGCGCCGACCTTCGCTTCGACTTCCTGGAAATGCTCGAGCTTGGCAGCGAACGCCGCGCGGCCGGCCTCTTGCGCGGCGTGCACGAGCTCCTCGCGGCTCCGGATCTTCGTAGGCTCGGTCACCCCGGGCACAGAGATCAGGAACTTGAGCAGGAACTCGGTTTCCATGAGGGCCCGGTCCCACTGGTGGGCATCTTTCGCGGTGCCGATCAGCTCGTCGGCCAGCGCTTCCATCGCCTGCTCGACCATGCGCAGCGCTTCGGCTTTGAGCTCCTCGCCTCCCTCGAGCGCGAACAGCCGCAGCGAGTAGATCACCTCGCGCTGCTGGTTCATCACATCGTCGTATTCGAGGAGCCGCTTGCGTGCCTGGAAGTTCTGCAGCTCGACGCGTTTCTGGGCCTGTCCGATGGCGCTCGTCACCCACGGGTGCGTGATCACTTCGTTTTCCTCGGCGCCCGTCCGGTCCATCCAGCGCGCGATCCGGTCCGAGCCGAAGAGCCGCATCAGGTCGTCTTCGAGCGAGAGGAAGAACACGCTCTGCCCGGGGTCGCCCTGGCGTCCAGAGCGGCCGCGGAGCTGCCGGTCGATTCGCCGC